>JBDTEG010000101.1:0-5284 GCA_039922695.1 Rhodanobacter sp.
GGTCCTGGATCGTCAGGTTGAAACAGTTGGCGCTTTCGGCGTTCCGTCTCCAGGAGGAATCGCGAGTGGCCGAGCCAAGTCGCTGCCAGATGATGGCCATTTGCGCATTTCCGGTCACGCACGTCCAGCGTGCTGCGGCACGCCATGACGAGTCCAGCCGCCCTGGGAGCGCGCCATCGCGGCGCTGACTTCCCGCGACGGCTGTTGCGATGCGCGCGGCGGTGTCAACGAAAGCGTGGTTACCGGTGATCAGGCCGACTTCGAGGATGCCGCGGGTCGCATACGCGATGGTATGCGTAAGCGGCCGGTCGTTGTCTTCGAGATCGTTGTTCTCCAACCATCCGTTGGGATGTATTTGGGTAAGCGCCCACTCGACACTGCGAATGGCGGCATCGAGGTAGCGTTGCTGACCGAGGTCGCGGCCGGCCTTGGCCAACGCAAACGCGACGCGGGTGTTGTAGGTGTTTAATGCGTGCGAAGCAAATGGCGATGCGAAGCGCCGCCAGGCGCCATCCGGATCCTGGGCGGCCACCAACCAATCGGCCGCGCGCAAGGCCGAGTCGCGGAATCGCGCATCCTGCGTTTGCTGCCAAGCGGACAGCCAGCCAAGCAACACCTGCCCGGTGTTGAAAATGGTCGGTGAAATCTTGGTTGCGTCCATCGTGCCTGCGCGTACACCCCCGTCGGGAAGCTGTATGTCGGATTCCCACGCCGCCATGCGGATGGCCCGTTCGTGATACTCGCGATTGCCCGAAAAATCTGCATAACGAAAGAAGGTTGGGATGATGTAGCCTGTGGTTTCAGGATATGCACCTGCCCACTGACACTTCACCGAATCGTAATAGGCGCTAACGCCGCCGCAACCGCTGGCGTCCTGAGCGCGCGCCAGCCATTCGGCCGCCGCTTGCATTCCGCGACTCGCGTCCGGTGCCGGCCGCGCCCGTCGTATGGACAGGAGTCTGGCGACCATACTCATGGCTTGCTCCTTTCCACCGGCGAGCCACCAATCATCTTCGAAGTTCGGCTGTGGAGCGTACGCCCGACGCGTTGCAAGCTTTGCGCCAAGCCAGGCATGGCGTCGCGCCACCGCCACAATGCATCGGCCACGCGAGCCTCTCGCGGATAACCTTCATTGAGCGGTTGGCCTTGCGCGGCCGCGGATTGCACATCCTCGGACCGCACGCGCCATATCACGGGCCGGTCTTTCACAGCCGGTGCCGGAAACGGAAGATCGAGCTCGGAACACCAGGCCGCATACGGCAGATTGACACCGTTCAAGGTGGCCACTTCCTCCTGGTAGTCCGTGCGACCAATCGTGGGCTCCACCATCCGGAATTCGCGACTGCGTATGTCGCGCTTGTATTCCATGCTGGCCATGCCGATAACGCCCGCGGCCTGGAAAAACCGAGTAGTCATCTCGGAAAGCTCCTCATGGACTTCCGGTGCCGCAACGCAGCTGGCGGTGCCGCCCACCTGTGGTGGCCAGGAGCGGATTTTTCGACCTGTGAACGACCCGGCCACCCGCCCTCGCTTGTCGAGATATTGCAGACAGAAATAGATATTCGAATCCGGTCCTTCGATCCACTCCTGCACCACCACGTCCGCCATCACTGGCAGGATACCGCGGATCAACGCGGCACCGTCCGCCGCCCTTTCCACGCGGTAAGCTTTCTTGAATCGACGCCCATAATCGTCATTCCGCTCGCCGGGTTTGATTACTACCGGATAACGCAGGTTCTCAATCGCGGGCAGGTCCGCGAGCGAGCGAATGTGTACCAGCGGTGGAATGGGACTGCCTAGTTGTTCGGCAAGGCGCTGGAAGCCCTGTTTGTGCTGCAAGATATCCACCATGTCCATGGTCGGCAGGCTGAATCTGTAAAGAGCCGCAAGTCGATCGCGATGGTGCGACACTGTCTTGACGGTTTCCTCCTGGGTCAGGAACAACACCGGGCGCAACCCTGAGAATTGTGCCGAACTCACCCGTTCGAGGTCGTCGAGCAGCGCCTCGCCGTGCAAGGCGGGTACTGCCAAGCAATGCGCGGCTCGGGTGCGCATTTCCGGTCGTCGCGGATCGGAATCCAGCAACCACACCGGTACGCGCGCAAGCGCGAGGCTGCGCGCAACGCCGAGCCCGTTGGCGCCGGCACCGAGTACCACTGCCGGCGTATCAGCGCGCATGCGCGCCACACTTCGCCGCCAGCACCTGCGCATACAACTCGCACTGCGCTTCCACCACCGGCTGCCATCCAAACTGCTCGGCGTGGGCGCGGGTCGCCGCGCGGGCCGGCGCACGATCGCGCAACCGCAGCCACGCGGCGACGATCGCGTCGCGACTGCGCGCGGCCGCGACTTCGCCCGCTTCGGGCACATCCAACAGTTCGCGAACACCCTCAAAAGGCGCCGCGACTACAGGGGTGCCGCAGGCCATGGATTCCAGCACCACATTGGGCATGCCTTCACGGCTCGATGCGTGCACCAGTGCATCCGCGGCGTTGTAGTACTCGCACAGTTCGTCGTGCGTCACGGCACCGAGAAAGCGCACTCGCGCGTCAAGCCCGAGTGTCGTCACCAATTCGCGGAGCCTGAGTTCTTCCGGGCCGGTGCCGGCGATCAACAAGACCGTATCTGACACCTGGCTGAGGGCTTCGATGGCAATGTGCACACCTTTCAGTTCGATCAGATTCCCTACCGTCAACCAGACCGGACCGGTGAGTGTCAGTTTGGCACGGATCGCGGAGCGGTCGCGCGGTCCGAAACGATCGAGGTCCACGCCGTTGCGCAGCACCGTGATCTTCCCTGGGTCGGCACCCAACGCCACGAGTTTATCCTTCAGAATCAGCGACACGGTTGCGACGGCAGCGGCGCTCTGCGCCGCCCACAGGATCTGGCGCCGAGGCCGCCGATAGCGCGGTATCAAGGTGACGTCGGAGCCACGGGCCGTGATCACCACCGGCTTGCCCAGCGCCGCCCCGATCCGCGCCGCTGCGACGCCGTCTGGATAAAAGTAGTGGGCGTCGATCAGGTCGAAATCGCGCCCGTCGGCTTGCAGTTGCCGCAAGACCGGCAGCAGCGCGCGAACCATCAACGACGGTGCGACGCTCATGCCCACTTTCGGGATCACCGGATAGCGGGGGTGGCAGACCTCAGTGCCGTGACGCTCCTCACGCCGTGGCACCCTGGCCAATGCGGCGTAGACTCCAAAGCGCGGACTGCGGAACGGAAACCACGGTACCGGTGCCACCACGATCGCGGCCACCCGGCCGGAATCGAGCAGGCGCCGCAGCCGCTCCTCGACAAACACGCCGTGCCGCGGCTGGGCCGCATTAGGGTACAAACTGGTGAAGACCAGCAAACGAATCCTGTGTTTGCCATTCGCTTCGGGCACGGCTTCGACGCCGCGCGGCGCTGCGTGGAACTCCTTGTCCGCCGACGGGGTGACACCCGCGGCAGTATCATTCGCTGGCAGGATCATCGAGTCCCGGCCTGCAGAAGCTTGAAAACGCCGCGATAGTCCGTGCGGGTCGACTGGCCCACCGCGTGAGTGCGCATCCCGAACACCAGAATTTGGCCGCTCATGACACTGCCCTGGCGACCGCGGCAATGTGCCCCGGCTCGGCAGCGGCGGCAGCGGGCTGCTGCGTGCGGCGCAGGAAGGCGTCCAGCATCAACAGCTTCCACAGCGTCGCGCTGTGATCACGCAGGCCCGCCAGGTGCTGCTGCACCAACCGATCTAGCGTGGCCGCTTCGAAATACCCGCATTCGGCGATAGCCCCCGTCAGCATTGCCTTCCGGGTGTGCTGAGCAAGCGGCCCACGCAACCATGCTGACAACGGCACACTGAAACCCATCTTCGGCCTGTAGAGCACGTCGTTGGGCAAATCCGACTCGAGCGCTTTCTTGAAGATGTATTTGCCGATCCTCCCTCTCAGCTTCAACCCGGGTGGCAAGGACGATGCCCATTCGACCAGACGATGATCGAGCAGCGGGACGCGGACCTCCAGGCTGTGCGCCATGCTTGCGCGGTCCACCTTGGTCAGGATGTCGCCAGGAAGCCAGGTCTTGAGGTCCAGGTATTGGGCCAGCAGCAGGGGATGATCTGTAGGCGCGCGCCTGGCATGCTCGCGAAACACCTCGAGTGCGCTGTAACCCTGAAGCTCGCGCTTGAAGCTGGCGCTGTAAAGCTGCTCGCGCAGTGCCGCCGACGTGGTACTGACGCTGTGGAAATAGGCCTCCACATCGTCGCGAGCGAGCGCCTGCAGCGTGGTCTTGGCGCGCAACGGACGTGGCGCCCAGTCTGCCTTGGGATAGATGCTCCCCAACAAGCCGAACAGCGGCTTGCGCAACGCCAACGGCAAGCGCGCGCGCAAGCCGCCTTCCCAGGCATGCAGGCGGTAGCGCCGGTATCCGGCGAAATTCTCGTCGCCGCCGTCGCCGGAGAGCGCCACGGTCACCTGGGTGCGCGCCAATTCGCACACCCGGTACGTCGGCAGCGCCGAGCTGTCGGAAAACGGTTCGTCGTAAACCGCCGCCAGCGTGTCGAGCAGCGCGTAATCGTCCGCGCTTACCCGCTCTTCGAAATGCTGTGTGTGCAGATGCCGAGCCACGCGCCGCGCATAAACCGTCTCGTCGAAACCGGCATGATCGAAACCGATTGAGCAGGTGCGCACCGGTTGACTGGATGTCCGGCTCATGCTGGCCACTACGGCACTGGAATCCACGCCACCGGAAAGGAACGCTCCGAGCGGTACGTCCGAGATCATCTGACTTTCGACAGATCGATCCAGCAAGTTGCGAAGCTGCGCCACTGCATCGTCGACAGTCATGTCAGCCGCACGGTGGAAAGGCACATCCCAGTATTGGCGCGGCGTCGGCTCAGGTTCGCCGGCGCGCCAGCTCAACCAATGACCAGGGGACAGTTTGAAAATTCCTCGATAGATACATTTCGGATCCGGCACATAACCTAGCGCCAGATAGTCCTCCAATGCACGCGGATCGAGCTTGCGTTCGACTTCGGGATGCGCCAGCAATCCCTTGAGCTCGGAAGCGAAGACCAGGTCGCCAACGCGCGTGAAACCATAATAGAGCGGCTTGATACCCACCTGGTCGCGAGCCAGATAGATACGCTGCGCACGCATGTCCCAAACCGCGAACGCAAACATACCCACCAAGCGCGTCAGGCAGGCCTCTCCCCACTTTTGCCACGCACGCAGCAGCACTTCCGTATCGGAGCGGCTGTGAAACGCCACACCCAGCGCCTCCAGTTCGGCCTTGAGGGACTGGAAGT
>JBDTEG010000102.1:0-13306 GCA_039922695.1 Rhodanobacter sp.
TCGAACTGCTGGTGGTTCACCGCCCAGAAGAACAACGCCACCGCCACCACGATCACCAGCAGGGTCACCGGGATCAGCACCAGCAGGATATTCACGCCGACACCTGCGCCGCCCGGGTCGGGTCGTCATGACTGCGAGGCGGATCGGAAGCGTGGTCGCGACCCACCCGCAGCGCATTGAGCACCACTACAAGCGAGCTCAACGACATGCCGATGGCGGCCAACCAGGGCGGCACCAGGCCGAACGCGGCGAACGGCACGGCGAGCAGGTTGTAGAGCAGGGCCCAGCGCCGGCTCTGGCCCACCACCTGGTGCAAGCGTACGGCGATCATGCGAGCCTGCAGCAGTCCGTCCAGACGGCCATCCAGCAACAGCAGATCGGCATGGGCCTGGGCCAGGTCGGTGCCGCTGGTGAGCGCGGCGGACACTTCGGCGGCGGCCAGCAGCGGCGCGTCATTGCTGCCATCGCCCACCGCCAGCACGGTATGTCCATCGGCTTGCAGCGAGCGCAACAACGCCAGCTTGTCCGCCGGCAGCTGGCGCGCGTGCCAGTCGTCGATGCCGAGCCGCGCAGCAAGGGCGGCCACGCGGTCAGCCGTGTCGCCGCTGGCGATGCAGAGCCCGACGCCTTCGAGGCGCAGTTGCGCCACCACGGAACTTGCGTCTGCGCGTGGCTGCTCGTGGAAGTGGAAGCGGGCCAGCGGACCCTGATCGTCGGCCAGTACCATCGCGTCGTTGGCCAGCGTCGGGTCGATGGGGCCAGTAGCGAGCGCGAAACGTGCCTGGCCGAGGCGCATGGTGCGGCTGCCCACCGTGCCTTCGATGCCCGCCGCCATGGCTACCCGCACCCCGTGCGCCCGCGTCGATGTCACTTGCCGACTGGCGGCTGCCGTGAGAGCGCGCGCCAGCGGGTGCGAGCTCTCGCTGGCCAACGCCATGGCCCAGGCCAACACCTGTTCGCGCGAGTCACCGCGCAAGGGTTCGGTGGCGTCGATGTCGAGTCGTGGCACGGCCAGCGTACCCGTCTTGTCGAACAGCGCGCGGTCGACGCGGGCAAGGGCGAGCAGCGCATTGCCATCGGTGACCAATACGTGGTGGCGTGCCAACTGCCCCAGCGCGCGAGTCAGCGTAACCGGCACGGTCAACGCGAACGCGCAGGGGCAGGCCACAACCAGTACCGCCATGGCGGCGTCGAAGGCACGCGCAGGGTCGACCAGCAACCAGCCCAGCGCAGTCAGTACGGTGAGCGCCAGCACGCGACGAACGAAGCGCGCGACATCCCGCTCGCTACCGACCATCAAGGCGCGCCCCTGGCGCGCCCGGGCCGCGAGTTGCCCGAGTCGTGCCACGCCGGTGTCCACACCACCATGCTCGACCCGCAGTTCCGCCGGGCCGGTCAGCAGCACGCTGCCGGCGATCAGCCGTTCGCCGCGCAGGCGTTGCTGCGGCCGCGATTCCCCGGAGAGCAGCGCTTCGTCCACCTGCACGGAGGGGCTTTCCAGCACGCCATCCGCGGGCACCGTGCCGCCATCTTGAATGTGCACGCGGTCGCCGATGGCCAGATCCAGCGCAGCCACGGTTTCCAGCTCGCCATCGGCCCGGCGTCGCTGTGCCAGCAGCGGCGTGGCATCGATCAGGGCGTCACCCTGCGCGCCGCCGTGGTGGCGCGAGCGCAGTTCGAGGTAACGCGCGCCCAGCAGCAGGAACACGAACATGCTGACCGAGTCGAAGTAGACCTCGCCGCTGCCACGCAGGGTATTGATCACGCTGGCGGCGAACACCAGCGCGACCGCCAACGCCACCGGCAGGTTGATGCCTAGTCGGCGACCTCGCAATTCCCGCAAAGCACCTTTGAAAAAGGACTGTGCCGAATAGAACACCAGCGGCATCGTCGTGAGCAGGCCCAGCCAGCGGAACAGGTTGCGCGTGCTGAAATCGACGAAATCGACCACGCCGATATAGATCACGAAGGCGTAGGTCATCACCTGCATCGCGCACATGCCGGCGACCAGCATCCGCTTGAGCGCGTCATGCATCTCGGCGGCGCGGGCGTCCTCGATCTCATCGTGGCGCAACGGTTGCGCCGGGCAGCCCGCGGCAGCGAAGTTTTCCAGCAGCAACGGCAGGGACGTGCGTCGGGTCTGCCACACCACCCGCACGCGTTGTGCCGGGCGATCGATGGCGACGCGCCTGACCCCGGGCAGTGCGTTGATGCGCTGTTCCAGCCACAGCACCTGACGCGCATCGCGCAGGGCGTCCACGTGCAGGGCAATTTCGCTGCAACCATCACGGCGCTCGCGCAACACCTGGCCGGCAAGCCGGGGATCCGCCCAGGCCGCGGTGCTGTTCATGGCTTCGGTTCGGGCAGCGGTTCCGGCGGCGGGCGTGGTGCGCTGTGCGCGCCGGCCGGCACGCCGAATACCGCGCGTGACGTGTTCAGTGGCGTGTCGGCGTAGCGAACGCTGACCACGATGAGCCACACGCAACCTGCCAGCGACCCGACGAACACCGCAATGCCCAGCCACAACACCGGCTGGCGGTACCACGCCGAGGCGGCGTGGGCGATGCCATCATTGCTTGTCGTCATTTGTCGGGTGCGACCAGTGATAAACGTACGCGGCAAGCACGTGGATCTGGTCGTCCGTCAGGCGCACGTCCCAGTTCGGCATGTGTCCCTGGCGACCGTCATGGATGGTCTGGTGGATGTCCGCGACGGTTCCACCGTAAAGCCAGATGTCATCTGTGAGGTTCGGTGCGCCCAGCGCCAGGTTCCCCTTGCCATCGGCACCGTGGCACGCGGCGCAGGTGGCGAACAGCGGCTTGGCGGCGGCGGCCTTGGCCGCATCGTGCCTGGCGCCGGACAGGCTCAGCACGTACTGCACCAGGTTGTTGACGTTGTCCTCGCCCAGGCTTGCCCATGGTGGCATCACGCCGCCGCGTCCCTCATGGATCGAGGTGGTGATGTCCTTGCCGGTGCCACCGTAAAGCCAGTCGTTGTCGGTGAGGTTGGGCGCGCCCAGCAGGATATTGCCCTTGCCGCTGCGCTCGTGGCAGGCGGCACAATTGTCCTCGAACAGCACCTTGCCCATCTGTCGAGCCTGCGGATCGCCGGCAAGTTGCTCCACCGGATACAAGCGGAAGCGCTCCAGCAGCGGATCGAGCTTGGCGTCGTTGGCGGCGACGTCACGGGCCAGCTCCCCGTGCGAGGTCCAGTCCAGCGCACCTTTGTGGTTGCCGAAGCCGGGATACAGGTACAGATAGACGAAGGCGGATGCGAACATCGCGGCGGAGAACCAGATCCACCACGCGGGCAGGCGCTTCAGCCCCTCCAGAATGGTGCCGTGGGCCCACACGTGGCCGGTCGTACCGTCCGGACGGGTGGGGATCTTGGCGCGCGGCGCCCACAGGTACAGGAAGAACGTGATGCCCATGTTGAGCGTCACCAGGAACATCACCCAAAGCGACCAGCCCGTGCTCATGGACGATCCTCCTTGGTCTCGGCCCGCGTGACGGGCTTTTCGTCGAGTTCCAGCGGTAGCCTGGCCATCTGGTCGAAGACGCGCTTGTGCTTTTTGCGCCAGGCCCAGATCCAGATGCCGATGAAGGTGACCATCATCAGCACGATGAGGACGCCCGCGATATGGCCCCAGATGGGATTCATCGGTGTCATGGCGTGCCTCCTTTACCGGGGGCGGCCGCATCGGGTGCCGCGGTCAGTCCAGTCTGGGATTTGGGTTCGTTGTCGATGCCCAGGCCCTGCAGATACGCGATCAGCGCGTCCATCTCCGTCTTGCCGGCCACCGCAGCCGGTGCGGCAGCGATCTGTGCGTCGGTGTACGGATCGCCAAGTTTGCGCAGCGTGCGCATGCGCGCCTGTACGTCCTCGGCGTCGATCTTGTTGTGGGCCAGCCACGGATAACCGGGCATGTTCGATTGCGGCACCAGTTGGCGCGGATCCATCAAATGCAGTCGTTGCCACTCGTCTGAATACTTGCCGCCGACGCGTGCCAGGTCAGGTCCGGTGCGCTTGGAGCCCCACTGGAACGGACGATCGTAGACCGACTCCGCGGCCGTCGAGAAATGCCCGTAACGCTCGGTTTCAAAGCGCAGAGCACGGATCATCTGCGAGTGGCACAGGTAGCAGCCATTCTGCACGTACACGTCCTTGCCGATCAGCCGTAGCGGATCGTAAGGCTGCACGCCTGGAGGCGCTTTCACCGAATGCGCCTCCATGAACAAGGGTGTGATCTCGGCCAGGCCGCCCAGCGAGACCATGATCGCCGTCAGCACGGCGAGCAGGCCGACGTGCTTCTCGATGATTTCGAAATGTTTGTAAGCCATGGGGTGAGCTCTACTTGAAGAGTGCGGTCATGGATGGCCGCCTCTGGGCTTGCAGGACCGGGATGCCTTGCCGAAACAGAAACTCTATCGAAGCGGCGATCATGGACGAGCGCATCAGCCAATTCCTCAGCCGGCCGCAGGCAGTGGCGCGGGCACCTGGTGCGGCACCGGCTCGGGGATTGGCACCGGGATCGGCTTGATCAACCGGGCACGTGCGTCGGCGGCGGTGTACCAAAGGTTCCACGCCATCACCCACATGCCCGACAGGATGAACACGCCGCCGGCCCAACGGATCAGGTACATCGGCCTGATCGCGATCAGGCTGTCGAGGAAGCCGTAGGTGAGCGCCCCGTCGGGCTGGGTGGCGCGCCACATCAGGCCTTCGGTGACGCCCGCGGTCCACATCGAGCCGATGTACAGCAGGGTGCCGATCATATGCAGCCAGAAGTGCAGTTCCATGCCATTGCGCGAGTGCATCTCCGGACGCCCGAGTGCGCGCGGAGCCATGGCATACAGCGATCCGATGGTGATCATCGCCACCCAGCCGAGCGAGCCCGAATGCACATGGGCAATCGTCCAGTCGGTGTAGTGCGACAGCGAGTTGACGGTCTTGATCGCCATCATCGAGCCTTCGAACGTGGCGGCACCGTAGAACACCAGCGACATCACCATGAACTTGGCAGCCGGATCGGACCTCAGTCGGTGCCAGGTGCCGTTGAAGGTAAGCAGCCCGTTCGCGGCCGAGCCCAGGCTCGGCATCAGCAGCACCAGCGAGAACGCCATGCCGACCGACTGCACCCAGTCGGGCAGGGCGGTGTACATCAGGTGGTGCGCGCCGGCCCACATGTAGACCGAGATCAGCGCCCAGAAATTGACGATCGAGAAGCGGTAACTCCACAGCGGCTGCTTGGCCTGCCGCGGCACGAAGTAATACATCATGCCGAGGAAGCCGGCGGTGAGGAAGAACGCCACCGCGTTATGCCCGTACCACCACTGCACCATGGCATCCACCACGCCTGAATAGATCGGGTAGGACTTGGTCCAGGACACCGGCAGCGCCAGGTTGTTGACGATGTGCAGCAGGCCGACGGCGATGATGAAGGCGCCGTAGTACCAGTTCGCCACATAGATGTGCTTGATGCGCCGGCGCGCCAGGCTGCCGAAGAACACCACGCCGAAACTCACCCAGACGACGGCGATCAGGATGTCGATGAACCACTCCGGTTCGGCGTATTCCTTGCTCTGGGTGATGCCCAGCGGCATCGTGATCATCGACAGCACGCAGACCAGTTGCCAGCCCCAGAACGTGAACCCGGCGAGCTTCCTGAAGGCGAGCCGCGCGTGGCCGGTGCGTTGCACCACGTAGTAACAGGTACCCATCAGCGCCGAGCCGCCGAACGCGAAGATCACACCGAACGTGTGATCCGGGCGCAGCCGGCTGAAGGTGATGAAGGGAATATCGAAGTTGAGCGCCGGCCACATCAGCTCGGCGGCGATGTAGACGCCGACCGACATGCCGATGATGCCCCATACGGCGGCTGCCAGCAGGAACTGGCGTACGACTCTGTCGTTGTAATATTCGGTGTTCGGCATGGGTGTTCCCGGCTGGACAGCGGCGCATTTTGGGGCGAAGCATGCAGTCTAGTCCTGACTCGGATCAAGCGACTGCGGCAATCCGTCCCCTGGTTCCAGGTCAGCGAACACATCCAGCCGTCGCCATGCTTGCGCCACCTTGCCACAAGCTCAGGGGTGCAAGCGAGTATCCTTGCCATCTGTTGTCGCTGTTAAGCGCGATCTGGTTTTCTGGTTGAGTCCATGAGTGAGATTGATTCGCAGCAACCGCGCCACGCATGCCCGGCCGGGCGCAGGCCCAGCGTGGGCGTCCGGATCGGAAAGGTGATGGTCGGCGGTGGCGCACCCATCGTGGTGCAGTCGATGACCAACACCGATACCGAAGACCCGGCCAGCACGGCCAGGCAGATCGCCGAGCTGGCGCGCGCCGGGTCCGAGCTGGTGCGCATCACGGTCAACACGCCGGCGGCGGCCGCCGCGGTGCCACGCATCGCCGAACGGCTGGCGATGATGGGCGTGGACGTGCCGATTATTGGCGACTTCCATTACAACGGTCACCAACTGCTGGAGCGCGAGCCAGCCTGCGCCGAGGCGCTGGCCAAGTACCGCATCAACCCCGGCAACGTGGGCTTCGGCAAGAAACACGAGAGCCAGTTCGCCTCGATCATCGAAAAGGCACTGCGCTACGACAAACCGGTGCGCATCGGCGCCAACTGGGGCTCGCTCGACCAAGCCATGGTCACGGCGCTGATGGACGAGAATGCGCGGCGCGCCGAGCCTTGGGATGCCTCGCACGTGGCGCGGGAGGCACTGCTGCGCTCCGCGCTCGATTCGGCCGCGCGCGCCGAGGAACTCGGCCTGCCGCGCGAGCGCATCATCCTGTCGTGCAAGGTCTCCGGCGTGCAGGAGCTGATCGCGGTATACCGCGACCTGGCCACGCGCTGCGATTATGCGTTGCATCTGGGCCTGACCGAGGCCGGCATGGGCTCCAAGGGCATCACCGCATCGGCGGCGGCGCTGGCGGTGCTGTTGCAGGAAGGCATCGGCGACACCATCCGCATTTCGCTGACGCCCGAACCGGGCGCCTCGCGCACCGGCGAGGTGATCGTGGCGCAGGAACTGCTGCAGACCATGGGCCTGCGTTCGTTCACCCCGCTGGTGACCGCCTGCCCGGGCTGCGGCCGCACCACCAGCGAGTTCTTCCAGGAGCTGGCGCAAACGGTGCAGGCACACGTGCGCGAACAGATGCCGTTGTGGCGGGTGAAATACGACGGCGTGGAGAACCTCACGCTGGCGGTGATGGGCTGCATCGTCAACGGCCCGGGCGAATCCAAGCACGCCAACATCGGCATTTCCCTGCCCGGAAACGGCGAGGCGCCGGCGGCACCGGTGTTCATCGACGGCGAGAAGGCGATGACCCTGCGTGGCGGCAACATCGCCAACGAGTTCGTCGGCATCCTGGACGACTACGTGGCCCGCAAATACGCTGTCCGAGCCAGTTGATTCGGGTCAGGGTTGCTGCAACTTCGGGCCGAGGCTGGCCCAGCTGCCGATTCGTCCGGATTGCGCAGCGAGTTGCCCGGCCAGGGCCAGATAGTCCGCACGTGGAATCTCGCGGGCGCCCAGCCCCAGCGTGTGAGGGTTGGCGACCTGGGTGTCGAGCAACGGATACCCCTCGTCGTGGAGCAGCCGGCCCAGTGCCACCAGGGCGACCTTGGAGCCGCCGCTCTCGACGCTGAACATGGACTCGCCACAAAAAAGCTTGCCGACCGCCACGCCGTAGATCCCGCCGACCAGGCGGTCGCCATCCCAGGTTTCCACGCTGTGGGCATGGCCCAGCCGGTGCAGATGTGCATACGCACCGATCATGGCGGGCACGAGCCAACTGCCGGAACGATTGTCGCGTGGCGCGGCACAGCCGCGGATGACGGCTTCAAAAGCGTGGTCGACGGTCACCTGCCAGTGCTTGCCGGCGAGCTGGCGTCGCAGGCTTCGATTGGGTCGCAGCGTGGCGGTGTGAAATACGCAGCGCGGGTCCGGCGACCACCACAGGATCGGCTCGCCTTCGCTGAACCAGGGAAAGATGCCGATCCTGTAAGCGGCGAGCAGGCGCGTGGGCGAAAGGTCGCCGCCAAACGCCAACAGGCCATTCGGCTCCGCCAGGGCGAGGGCCTGGTCGGGAAATTTTTCCGGCGCGTCCGGATCGAGCAGGGGCAGGCGGATCAACGCGCGCCTCCATCATGCCTTGCATATGGGCTGTGCTGCAGGAGTTCGGCGGCGTAGCCATCGATGGCCGGGCCCTCCTGTGCCAGCGATGCGGCCACGGCGGCACGGAAATTCGTGTCTCCCAGCCAGTGGCGGGAGTATGTGCGCACCGGCAGGAATCCGCGCGCCAGCTTGTGCTCTCCCTGGGCGCCGGGTTCGAAACGGCGCAATTGCTGCGTGATGGCGTACTCGATGCCGCGGTAATAGCACAGCTCGAAATGCAAGCCAGGCACCTCACGCGACGCGCCCCAGTAGCGGCCGTAGAGCACGCCGCCGCCTTGCACGAACAAGGCCATGGCCACGATCTCGTCGCCGTCGCGCGCCAGAGCCACCTGTGCCAGCGAGCCCAGCTCGCCGAGCCGGCGGAAGAACGCGGCGGTCAGCACGGCGTGGTTTCCCTTGGCATCGAAAGTGGCTTCATACAGCTGGTGGACACGGGCCCATTCGTGGCCGTCGAGCGTGTCGCCGCCGCGCCACTCGACGGCCAGGCCGCTGGCGGCGACCTGTCGGCGTTCGCGCAGGATGTTCTTGCGTTTCTTGTGGCTCAACGAGGCCAGGAATGCCGGGAAGTGTCGGTAGCCGTCGTTGTGCCAGTGGAATTGCACATCCGAACGCGCCAGCCAGTCGTCGTCGAACGCGTCCAGCTCCGGTGCGAGCAGGAAGTTCGAGTGCACCGAAGACAGTCCTAGTCGTCCGGCTTCGTCGCGCATGGCCGCGACCAGTTTGCGTTGCAGGCCGGCGCTGTGTTGGTGGTCGCCCGCCAGTAGCCGCGGACCGGTCACGGGCGAGTAGGGCACGGCGTTGAGCAATTTGGGATAGTACTCGCCGCCGGCGCGTTCCCACGCCCGCGCCCAGCCCCAGTCGAAGACGAATTCGCCGTGCGAGTTGCCTTTCAGATACAGCGGCGCGGCAGCAACCAGGCGATCGCCTTCATGCAGGCCCAGGTGGTGTGCCTGCCAACCCCAGTTCGATCGAATGCAACCGGTTTCCTCCAGTGTGTGCAGGAAGGCGTGCGAGACGAACGGGTTCTCGTCCGGGCGCAATGCGTCCCATGCCGAGGCAGGCAGTTCGGCGATGGCGGCGTGGAAGCGGATTTCATGCATGCTGATGCCGTCGAGCCTGCACGCGTCATCCCGCCGGCGTCTGCTGGTCCAGCCAGCGCTCGGCATCCAGCGCGGCCATGCAGCCGAAGCCGGCCGAGGTGACCGCCTGGCGATAGACGTGGTCGGCCACGTCGCCGGCGGCGAACACGCCGGGCACCGAGGTCATGGTGGCCATCCCTTCCAGGCCAGTCTTGATCCGGATGTAGCCATCGCGCATGTCGAGCTGGCCCGCGAAGATGCCGGTATTCGGCGTATGGCCGATCGCCACGAAGAAGCCGGTCGCGGCAATGTCGCGGGTGGCGCCGGAGTTGACATCCTTTACGCGCACGCCGGTGACGCCGGTGTCGTCGCCCAGCACTTCGTCGATGGAGTGGTTCCAGACCAGTTCGATCTTGCCCGCGGCCTCCTTCTCGAACAGCTTGTCCTGCATGATCTTCTCGGCACGCAGCTTGTCACGGCGGTGCACCAGGTAGACCTTGCGACCGATGTTGGCCAGGTACAGTGCTTCCTCCACTGCCGTGTTGCCGCCGCCGATCACCACCACGTCCTGGTCGCGGAAGAAGAAGCCGTCGCAGGTGGCGCACGCCGACACGCCTTTGCCCTTGTATTTCTCCTCGCTGGCAATGCCCAGGTACTTGGCGGTGGCGCCGGTGCTGATGATCAGCGCATCGGCGGTGTACTCGCCGGAGTCACCGCTGAGCCGGAATGGACGCTGTTTCAGGTCCGCGGTGTGGATGTGGTCGAAGATCATCTCGGTGTGGAAACGCTCGGCGTGCTCGGCCATGCGCTGCATCAGCGCCGGCCCTTGCAGCCCCTCGACATCGCCTGGCCAGTTGTCCACGTCGGTGGTGGTCATCAGCTGGCCCCCCTGCTGCATGCCGGTGATCATGGTCGGCTTGAGGTTGGCGCGGGCCGCGTAAACCGCGGCCGTATAACCGGCGGGACCGGAGCCGAGGATCAGCAGGCGGCTGTGCTTGGGGGTGGGCATGGCGGGTATAATCCTTGGGTTTGCTGGTGACTTGAGCGGCTATTCGCTACATCTGCAGTCCGGGTTTCACTGGAACCGCCACTGCAGATGGCAACAACGTGTGCGACCCCCGGAGAATGGGGAATCCGCGCGGCCGATTCAAGTCGACGGCAGATCAACGACGCCACCGCGGGCGGTTGCGCGATGGACTCAACAACGTGTTCCCACAGGATTCTCTTGCCATGCGTATCGGTATCCCCTCCGAAACCAAGACCCTCGAAGGTCGTGTTGCCCTTGTCCCCGCCGCCGCTGCCGACCTGGTGCGTCGTGGCCATGAAGTGTTCATTCAGTCCGGTGCCGGTGAAAAGAGCGGCTTTTCGGACGCGGCCTACGTGAGCGCGGGTATCAAGATCGTGCGCGATGCTGCCGCGCTGTACGAGACTGGCGAGCTGATCGTCAAGGTGAAGGAGCCGATCGCCGGTGACCTGGCCCTGCTGAAGAAGCACCACCTGCTGTTCTGTTACCTGCACCTGGCCGCCGAGCCGGCGTTGACGAAGCGCCTGCTCGAGATCGGGCTGACCGCCGTGGCGTTCGAGTCGGTGGAAGAGCATGACGGGCTGCCGTTGTTGCACCCGATGTCGGTGATCGCCGGGCGTATCGCCACGCAGGTCGGCACCACGCTGCTGCATCGTCCGCAAGGCGGCAAGGGCAAGCTGCTGGGCGGCATGGCCTCGACCCCACGTGGCAAGGTAGTGGTGCTCGGCGCCGGTGCTGCCGGTGGCAATGCCGCCGCGCTGGCCGCCTCTGCGGGCGCCAACGTGGTGGTGTTCGACAAACGCCAGGATCGCATGGCCGAAATGATGGCGCTGGGACCGAACGTCACTGCGCTGTATGCCTATGAATCCTCGGTGGCCGAGGAAGTGCGCGACGCCGATCTGGTGGTCGGTGCCGTGCTGATTCCCAGCGCCAAGGCGCCGCATGTGATCACCGAGGCCATGGTCAAGTCGATGGAGCCGGGCAGCGTGCTGGTGGACATCGCCATCGACCAGGGCGGCTGCTTCGAGACGTCGAAGCCGACCAGCTGGAAAGAGCCCACCTACGACGTGCACGGCGTCACCCATTTCTGCGTGACCAACATGCCCGGTGCAGTGCCGCAGACCTCGTCCGTGGCGATTTCCGCCGCCATCCTGCCGTATGTGCAGCGTCTGGCGGCGGGGAGTGAGTGGCGCGATTTCGAACCCTTGAAGGTCGGCATCAATGTCGCCGGCGGCAAGCTGGTACATCCTGCCCTGCAAGGTATGCTCTGACCCTTGGCAGGCACGAAGGGGGCACCCAGGGTGGCGCGAAGCGCAAAAACGAAGCAAAAACCGAGGGAAGGCCTCAGTGAGGAGTTGAAGCGCCGGCTGCGTGAAGCCGGCGCCTTGCTGCTGCTGCCGCTGGCGCTTTACCTGCTGGTGTGCCTGTTCAGCTATGACCCGCATGACCCCAGCTGGACCAACGCCGGCCAGCTGGAGCATGCGCGCAATGTCGGCGGCACGGTGGGGGCATACATCGCCGATCTGCTGCGCTGGATCTTCGGCCTGGTGGCCTACTGCTTCCCGTTGCTGCTGCTGCTCCTGGGTGTGCAGGTGTTGCGCCAGCGTGGTCAGCGCGCCCTGCATCCGTGGGAACCCGCGTTGCGCCTGGTCGGTTTCGTGTTCTTCTTCATCACTGGTCCGGCACTGCTTTACCTGAATTTCGCCGAGGCGCAGATCCAGCCGCAAGGTGTTGGCGGGATCATCGGCGTGTGGGTCGGCCATGCGGTGCTCTCGGCGTTCGGATCCACCGGCGCCCCATTGTTGTTGCTGGCCCTGTTCCTCGTGGCGGTGACCCTCGCTACGGGTCTGTCCTGGTTCGGCTTGATGGACTGGACCGGGCGCAGCGTCCTGCAGCTGGCGGACTGGCTCAGGGCCAAGCTGCGCCAGGCACCACAGGCACTGGCGGCGCGCCAAGCACGCAACGAGCGCGAGGTGGTCAAGAAGGCCGATGCAGTGAAGCAGGCCCGGCGTGAGCCGGTGCGCATTGAACCAGCCCCGGCCCCGGTGACCAAAAGCGAGCGTGCGCGACTGGAAACGCAGATCCCGCTGTTCTCCGGAGCCGCGGCGCCGGGCGAGCTGCCGCCGTTGTCGCTGCTGGACGAGGCGCCCGAGCAGGGCCCGGGTTACACCGAAGAGACCCTGGAGGTCCTCTCGCGCCAGGTCGAGTTCAAGCTCAAGGACTTCAAGATCGACGTGAAGGTGGTCGGCGCCTATCCGGGCCCGGTCATCACCCGATTCGAGATGGAACCCGCACCCGGCATTCGCGGCTCGCAGGTGTCGAGCCTGGACAAGGACATCGCGCGCGGCTTGTCGGTGGTCAGCGTGCGCGTGGTCGACGTGATCCCCGGCAAGAACGTGATCGGGCTGGAGATCCCCAACACGCGCAAGCAGATCGTCTATCTGTCGGAGATCCTGCGTTCGGACAAGTACGACCAGATGAAATCGCCGCTGGCGCTGGCGCTGGGCAAGGATATCGGCGGCAAGCCGGTGGTGGTCGACCTGGGCAAGATGCCCCATCTGCTGGTGGCCGGTACGACGGGTTCCGGCAAATCGGTGGCGGTCAATGCGATGGTGCTGAGCCTGCTGTACAAGGCCAGCCCGAAAGACGTGCGCATGATCATGATCGACCCGAAGATGCTGGAGCTCTCGGTGTACGAGGGCATCCCGCACCTGCTGGCACCGGTCGTCACCGACATGAAGGAGGCCGCGAACGCGCTGCGCTGGTGCGTGGCCGAAATGGAGCGCCGCTACAAGCTGATGGCTGCCGTCGGCGTGCGCAACCTGGCCGGTTTCAACAAGAAGGTGAAGGACGCCGAGAACGCCGGCCAGCCGCTGCTCGATCCTTTGTTCCGACCCAACCCGGAGATGCCGAACCTGGCTGCCGATCCGCTGGAGCCGCTGTACAACATCGTCATCATCATCGACGAATTCGCCGACATGATGATGATCGTCGGCAAGAAGGTGGAAGAGCTGATTGCGCGT
>JBDTEG010000103.1:0-22639 GCA_039922695.1 Rhodanobacter sp.
ATCGCATGATCAGCCGGCAGATCGAGAAGGCGCAGCGCAAGGTCGAGCAGCACAACTTCGACATCCGCAAGCACCTGCTGGAATTCGACGACGTCGCCAACGACCAGCGCAAGGTGATCTATCGCCAACGTGACGAGCTGCTCGAAGGCGAAGAGGTTGAAGCCACCGTCACGGACATCCGTGACGACGTGGTTCAGACGATGGTTCGCACCTACGTGCCGGCAGACAGCATCGATGAGCAATGGGATCTGGCGGGACTGGATCGCGAGCTGGCCAGCGAGCTGGGACTGAGCGCTGACATCCGGCAATGGGTGGAACAGCAGCACGAGGTCGATGCCGAGATGATCCTCAGTCACGTCCGTGAGCAGGTAAACGCCCTGTTCGCCGAGAAGGAGGCCCAGATCGGCGGCGAAACCATGCGACAACTGGAAAAGCACGTGATGCTGACGGTGGTCGACAATGCCTGGAAGGATCACCTTTCCAGCATGGATTACCTGCGTCAGGGCATCTACCTGGTGGGTTATGCACAACAGGACCCGAAACAGGCGTTCAAGCGCGAATCGTTCACGCTGTTTTCCGACATGCTCTCGCGGATCAAGGCTGAAGTGGTGCAGATGCTTGCCCGCATCCGCATCCGCAGCGAGGAGGAAGTCGCGGCGATGGAGGCCGAGCAGCAACGCATGGCCGAGCGCCTGCAGAAGCAGATGCTGGCCACTGGTGGTGGCGCCCCGCCCAGTGCCTTCGGACAGGCGGTCGACGCACCCTCTGCGGGAGTGGCACAGCTTCCGGCCCAGCACGCCAGTCCCAAGGTCGGGCGCAATGAGCCGTGTCCCTGCGGCTCGGGCAAGAAGTACAAGCATTGCCACGGCCAGTTGACCTGAGCGTGCGATCCATCCATGAAAAACCCCGCTGCGGCGGGGTTTTTCATGGGCAGGGAGTCGACCTGCCGCTCAGTCTTCGCCGCCGGGCGGCCGCTTGCGATGCGGTTCGGCGTCCACCGTGATGTAGCGCAAGTCTTCGCCGTCGAGCTGCAACGCAGTGAGCTTGCCTCCCCACACGCAGCCGGTATCGATGGCGTGCACTCCCAGGCCGGCAAATCGGTCGAGCGCGGACCAGTGGCCGCAGACGATGCGGATGTCGCGCTGGCGCATCCCCGGCACCGAGAACCATGGATACAATCCGGGCTTCTGCGTGCCCGGGACGCCCTTGGCGTCGAAGTCGATGCGTCCGTTGACATCGCAATAGCGCATCCGCGTCATCGTGTTGATGGTGGCGCGGTAGCGCTCCAGCCCCTGCAGCTGACTGGACCACTGCGCGGGCCGGTTGCCGAACAGATTGCACAGCAGTCGCGGGTGCCGTGGGCTGGACAGCTCGCGCTCGACATCCTGCGCGGCACGCAATGCCTGGCGCAGCGTCCACATCGGGGCCAATCCCGCGTGCACCATCGTCCAGCCCAGTTGCTCGTCGTGGTGCAGCAGCTTCTGCGAACGCATCCACTCGAACAGCACCGGTGCATCACTGGCGAACAGCACCTCGCGCAGTTCAGGGTTCACCCGCGCTTGGGCATCGGGTTTGCGTTGCGCGATCGCCAGCAGGCTGAGGTCGTGGTTGCCCAGCGTCACCACGCTAGATTCGCGCAGTTCATGGATCAATCGCAGGGTTTCCAGCGACTGGCCGCCGCGATTGACGAGGTCGCCGCAAAACCACAACTGGTCTTGCGCGGGATCGAAGCGAAGCTTTTCCAGCAGGCGTTGCAGCTCCGGATAGCACCCCTGGACGTCACCGATCGCATAGGTAGCCATGTCAGCGCTGAGCCATCAGTGCAACGTGCGCGGAACGGAAAGCGTGAAGGTCGGGATCGGCGCATCAAACTCGGTGCCATCGTCCGCCAGCATCTGGTAACTGCCACCCATGATGCCTACGGAGGTTTCCAGCACTGCCCCGGAGGTGTACTCGAAATTGTCGCCTGGGCGCATCCACGGCTGCTCGCCGACCACGCCTTCCCCGGTGACTTCCTCGACCTTGCCGTTGGCGTCGGTGATCTGCCAGCGGCGTGTAAGCAGGCGTGCGGCCAACGTGCCGGCATTGCGCAGCGTGACGGTGTAGGCGAAAACGTAGCGGTTGTCACCAGGCTTTGATTGATCGGGTACGAAACGGGTTTGAACCTGCACGTCGATCGTGTAGGGAGATTCTTCGGTCATGCCCGGATTGTAAGGCCTGCCGTCGCGAATGGGGCGACGCGCAGGCGAATGCGCGCTGAGCGGACTCGCCAGAATCCGCTAGGCAAGGCTGGAGTAGACCTTGGCCAGGCGCACGAAGTCGGCAGGTGCAAGCGTTTCGGCGCGTGCGCGGGGATCGACGTCGGCACGGCGTATCGCCTCGCTGTCCAACAACGGCTTGAGCGCGTTGGACAGCGTCTTGCGCCGTTGCCCGAATGCAGCCCTGACCACGGCGTAGAGGTGTTCGGCTTGAGCGTCGTGCAACTCATGCGGCTCCAGCGGCAACAGTCGCACGACGGCGGACTCCACCTTCGGCGGCGGCCGGAATGCCTCCGGGGGCACCCCGAACAAGGGCTCGACGCGACAGGCCAGCTGCAGCATCACCGACAACCGTCCGTAGACTTTGCTGCCCGGTGCCGCGGCCATGCGATCGACGACTTCCTTCTGCAGCATGAAGTGCATGTCCTGGATGGCCGCGGCGTGCTCGACACAGTGGAACAGGATCGGACTGGAAATGTAATAAGGCAGGTTGCCCGCGATACGCAGACGTTGCACGCCGTGGCTGTGCGCCATGGCGCTGAAGTCCACCTTCAGCACATCGGCGTGGACCACGTGCAACTCGCCGAGGCTGGCGGCGCGGGTGCACAGGCCGGGAATCAGGTCGGTGTCGAGTTCGATGGCCGTGAGTTTGCCGGCCGCGGCCAGCAGAGGCAGGGTCAGTGCGCCTTCGCCCGGGCCGATCTCGACCATGAAATCCTCGCTGCGCGGGGCGATCGCGGCGACGATGCTGTCGATGTAATGGCGATCGTGCAGGAAGTGCTGGCCGAAGTTTTTCTTGGGACGAGCGCTCATGGGGCCTTCCGCGGGCGTGCCGCCTCACCTCGCTCCTCGGCAATTGCTCCCGGCATTGCTCTACCTCCTGCATCCATGCAGTCGTCTCCCCGAAGGGGAGAGGATGGATGAGTGGCGCTCCGCGCCACGAGTTCCATCGCCATCCGCGCGGCGGCGATCAGGCTGGCAGGGTCGGCACGGCCGGTGCCGGCCAGATCCAGTGCGGTGCCGTGATCGACCGAGGTACGGATGAACGGCAGGCCGAGGGTGAGGTTGACGGTGCGGTCGAACGCCTCGCTCTTCAGCACCGGCAAGGCCTGGTCGTGGTACATCGCCAAGACCGCATCGTAGTGGAGACGCTGCGCGGGCACGAAGGCGGTATCGGCGGGCAGCGGGCCGAGCAGGTGCAGGCCTTCGGCACGCAAGGCGTCGAGCGTGGGAATGATCGTGTCCAGTTCCTCGTGCCCGAGATGACCTCCTTCACCAGCGTGGGGGTTGAGGCCAAGCACCGCGATGCGCGGCTCGACCAGGCCAAACTTCGCGCGCAGTTCCGCATGCACGATACGCAGCACGCGGGTCAGCGCCGTCGAGGTGATCGCCGCAGGTACGGCGGACAGCGGCAGATGGGTGGTGACCAGTGCCACGCGCAACTCCGGGCTGGCCAGCATCATGACGACGTCGGCCTGCGCGCGAGCGGCGAAAAATTCCGTGTGCCCGCTGAAGGGGATACCCGCGTCGTTGATTGAGGATTTCTGCAGTGGGGCGGTGACCACCGCGTCGTAGAGACCGGACAGACAGCCGTCCGCAGCCTCGGCCAAGGTAGCCAGAACATGCTGCGCGTTGCGTGGATCGGGATGGCCCGGCATCTCTTCCGCGGTCAATGACACATGTCGCACGCGCAGCGTACCGGGGTCGCGCGCCTCTTCCGGCGAGCCATCGTCGTCGATCAGCTGGATCTTCGTGGAGCAACGTGCGGCTGCGCGTTGCAGCAGGTGGCGATCGGTGATCGCCACCAAGGTGGCTGCCAGGGGCGTGGTCGCCAGCCGCACCAGCAGTTCCGCACCGATGCCCGCAGGCTCGCCGGCGGTGACCGCGAGCCGGGGCAGCGACATGGCGCTCAGCCGGCCTGGGGCGTGGCGACATCAGCGGACGACTTGTCCGCCTCGCGCAGGTCCGGCACCAGGATATGAATGTAGGCGTTGGAACGCAGGTCGCGCAGAAAGTCGTCGTAGGCCTGTTCAGCCTTGCGGTTGCCGATGGCCTGGCGTGCCTCGTCGCGTTCAATCGTCACGGTCTGATCGCTCTGACGCGTTCCCAGTCGCTTGATGATGTGCCAACCAGCCTCGGTCTGGAACGGCTCCGACACCTGATCGTCCTTGAGTTCGGCCAGCTTGCTGGCGATGGCCTGCCCCCACGCATCGGGTTTGAACCAGCCCATGTCGCCGCCGAGGTTCGCGGTGGTGTCGTCCTTCGAGTACTCCTTGGCCAAGGCGGCGAAATCCTCGTGCTTGTTGACGATGCGGTTATACAGTTCCTGTGCTTTCTGCTGTGCCTGGGCCGAGGTCAACAGGGCGTCGGGCTTGATCAGGATCTGCCGCGCATGGAACTCGGTGACCATCTTGCGGTCACCCTTGCGCTCGCCAATCAGCTTGATGATGTGGAAGCCGGTAGGACCACGCATGATCTGGCTGACCTGGCCCGGTTTCAATTTCTCGACCATGTCGGCGAAAGCGGCGGGGATCTCGTCCATGCGGCGCCAGCCGAGATCACCGCCATCGAGTGCGTCCGGCGCATCGGAGTAGCGGATCGCGGCGGCGTTGAAATCCATGCCGCCATTGATCGCCGCCAGTGCCTTGTCGGCCTTGGCCTGGCTGGCCTGGATCGCGGCGGCGTCGGCACCACTGGGAATGGTGACCTGGATGTGCGCCAGATGGACCTCACCGGCCTTGTAATTCGGACTGCTGAGCAGATTGTCGATTTCGCTGTCCGTCACCGACACCGAACTCTGCACCACGCTCTGGTGCAGGCGTTGCACGGTGAGCTGGTCGGACAGCTGCTCGCGGAAAGCCGCAAAGCTGGAACCTTGCTGCTCTACCGCTGCGCGTAACTGCTCCGGCGTCATCTTGTTTTGTTGCGCCACGCCCTGCACCGCGCGGTCGATATCGGCATTGGAAACAGTGATGCCTTGTTCCTGCGCCTTCTGCACCTGCAGACGCATCAGTATCAGCCGATTGAGTAGCTGCCGCTTCAGCACGTTCATCGGGGGGAGCTGCCCGGCCTGACCGGCATACTGCTGCTGGATTGCCTGCACGGCTTCGTCCAGATCGCTCTGCAGGATCACGTCATCATTCACCACGGCGACGATGCGGTCCAGCGTCTGGTTGGCCGGCGCCGGCGACTGGACCAGCTGCGCATGGGCGGGAAGCATGATCGCGAAGGCGAGCAGCAGGGATGCAAGAAGTTGCTTCATCGGTGGGGAAACCTGGGTCGCCGGAGCGGTTCGTTATTGATAGCCGAGAATATCACGGCGCAGCAGCGGGTCGATCTGGCCGCCGGTCGAGCCCAACCCCTTGAACACCACTTCGAACATGATGGCGTTGTCGCGACGGTTGGTGTTGCTGCCCGGCGGAGGCGGGATATTGCCGTAATAGGACTGGTTGACGTAAGTGCGGTCAACCAGGCGCAGGCTGACGCAGCAACTGTCGTACTCCACCCCGAGCAAGGCATCCACCGTGCCGGTGGGGGCGTTGTACGAGGCGTTGACCGGTGGGGCGTACGTCCATGCGCCGAGCACACGCCAGTTGCCGAACAGCGGATAGACCACCGACGCGCTGTATTGTTCCAGCAGGCCGCGTCGATAATGGTAGGAGAAGTTGAGGATGCCGTTGCTGGCCAGTCGATACTGCGCGCCCAGGCTTGCCATCTCGATGTTGCGGCTGTTGGGGCTCCACTGGTAGGAGCTGTTCAATCGCCAGCGATCATTCAGCTGCACGTCCAGCTGAGCCACGTACGCAGAACCTGTCCAGTCGGTACCCAGGACCTTCTGCGGGCTGAAGTAATGAATCTCGCCGATGCTGGCCGATACGCGCTCGACGCCGCCAGCGTCGAGCAGGCGCGTCGTCAGCGCGGCGGTGAGGTTGTTGGCATCCATCTGCCGGTCGGCGCCCGAGAACTGGTTGGTCGAGAACAGCTGCCAGTAATCGAACGACATCAAGTTGGTGTCGAACAACGGCAGGTTGCCCTGGTTGCGATACGGCACGTAAAGGTAGTACAGCCGTGGCTCCAGCGTCTGCGTGTAGTCACTGCCGAACAACGAGGTGCTGCGATCGAATACCAGGCCGGTGTCGAGGCTGACGACCGGCAGCGAGCGGGTCGGGGACTTCTCCGTGTAACCGTAGCTCTGGTATCCGTCATTCAGCTGGTAGGCGGTGTAACGCCACGCCAGCCTGGGCCGCACGAACCACGCCGGGCTGCCGAAGTCGGCGGTCAGGTAGGGGTACAGATCCTCGCGCTGTCCTTCAACGAACCCCGGCTTGCGGAACATCACGGCGCTCGTGTCCACCCCTGCCTCAAACCAGCGAGCGAACGGCACGTCCAGGCTGAACGTCGCGTACGGCAGTTGCCGGTATGGCAACGCGGCATTCGTGTTGAATGGATTGGTGTTCTCGTAAGTGGTCGCGCCGAATGACGCGCTCCACCACTTGCCGCCGCCGTTGATGGCTGCGCCGGACTGGAGAATGTAGACCGGAGTGTGCGACAGCGCGTTGCCATAGTCATACAGGTAGCTGCTGTCGGAGACGTGATTGTAGGACCCGGTGAAACGCCAGCCGGGCCACAACTGCGTGTTGTCGGAGAGATTGACCAGGTAGCGTGAGTCACCCCTGGTGTCGGCCAGCCCGTCGTTCTCGCCGCGGTCGTTGGGCACGTATTCCACGTTCGCCTGTGCCGTCGTGCCCGGCATCAGGTAGCGGAATTCCCCGGCCAGCAACGGGCCACGCCCGCTGTAATAACGTGGATCCAGCGTAGCGTCGTAATTCGGCGCCAGGTTCAGGTAGTACGGCGTGCTGACCTCGAATCCGGAACGGCTGGTGTTGCCGATCGTGGGATAGAGAAAACCACTCTTGCGCCGGTCGTCGGTGGGAAAGCTGAAATAGGGCAGGTACAGAAACGGAACGTTGCCGATGCGCATGGTGGCGTCGCGGGCCACGCCCACGCCCGTGGCCTTGTCGATGCTGATCGACTTGGCGCGGAACTCCCACACGTGATGGCCGACGTCGCAGGTGGAGTACGTGGCCATCGAGTAGCGGGTGTGTTCGGCGTCCAGCATGTGTCCCTGCCTGGCGATCCCGTTGCCGCGTGACTGCAGCATCTGGTAACGCACGTCGTCGGCGATGGCACGACTCGCATCGGTGTTGCCGCGCATGTGCGAGGCTGCCAGCAATTGTCCCGCTTCCTGGTAGCGCACGTTGCCGCGTGCGTCGTAATCCGTGCTGGTTTCGTTGTAGTCCAGCGTATCGGCCTGCAACTGCTGGTCCGCGCGTTGCATTACGACTTCGCCGGACAAGTGGTAGATCGACTGATTGGAGCTGTCGACGTGCTCGGCGTTGACGTAGGCCGGGCTGGTGTCACGCAGGCTGACGTTTTTGCCCAGCGTGGGATCGTAGAAATCCAGCATGGCGTTCGGTCGGCACATCGCGTAATTGACCGGCCGTGGAAGGCAGTGAAACGAGCCTAGCGGACAGGGCTGCCCGGCGTCGTTCGCCGTCGCCCGCGGATGGCGTTCGCCAACCTTGGCACTGGCTGGACCACCGATCAGGGCAAGAGCGGCGGCGAGCGCCAGCATGCGGCGCGGGGGAAACTTGGACGTCACAGGGGATCTACCAGCTTCGAAGGCTGGTAAAGCTAGCAGAAAGCACGCTTTGACGGCAGGGCGAGGCCATGCGAGCCCGTCGGCGAGTTCAGCATTGAAGCTGGAGACGGGCCGCATCGGTGGCGGTTGTTCAAGCATGGGTCTGCGGGAATGCGTCAACTCAGCTCCGGGAGGACGAGCGAGCGAACGTCCGGGCTGCCGGCGTCACGAAGGTCGTTGTACCGCTTTTCTTGAACTTCAGGCAGGCCGTGAACCCTCACCTCAATCCTCGTCCAAAGGGAGAGGAGGCGAACGAGCGCGCCGCGCGTGAGCGTTTATTTCATTAAGCGGCGAGCTTTTTACTCCATAAGAGCCCGGACATGGGCGCTGGTGCTGCTGGCCAGTGCGGCGAGGTCGTAGCCGCCTTCCAGGGTCGATACCAGGCGTCCGCCCGCATGGCGCCGAGCCACGGCAAGCAGGTGTTCGGTGATCCAGGCGAAGTCCGCGTCACCGAGCCGGAGATCGGCCAGCGGGTCGCTGCGATGGGCATCGAATCCTGCCGAGACGAGCACCAATTGGGGCTCGAATGCATCCAGTCGCGGCAACAGGACGTCATTCCAGAGTTCGCGGAACTCGCGCGAACCGCTACCGGGTGCCAGTGTCCGGTTCACGATATTGCCGATACCGCATTCGTCCTCGCCGCCACTGCCGGGATAAAGCGACGACTGGTGGCTGGAGGCAAACAGCACGCGCGGCTCGCGCTCGAAGATCGCCTGGGTGCCGTTGCCGTGGTGCACGTCAAAGTCGGCAATGGCAACGCGTTTCAGTCCGTGCGCGGCAAGTGCGTGGGCAGCGCCCACCGCGATGCTGTTGAACAGGCAAAAGCCCATGGCCTGGTTGGAGGTGGCATGGTGGCCCGGTGGGCGCACTGCACAGAAAGCGCGTTGGGACGCTCCGGCGAGCACCACGTCGACCGCGGCTACGACCGCGCCTGCGGCGCGCAACGCAGCCTCGACCGAGTCGGACGACATGATCGTGTCGGCATCCAGCCGGCAGCTTTCGCCCGGCGCAGGAGAGCTGCCCAGGATTCGCTCGAGATGGTCGGTGCTGTGGACGCGCAGCAACTGCGCGTGGGTTGCACGCGGTGCCTCGATTCGGTCGAGCGTACGGAAGTGGTCCCTATCCAGCGCCTGCAGCACCGCGCGCAGACGCGCCGGCTGTTCGGGATGCCCGGGACCGGGATCATGCTGCAGGCAGGCAGGGTGGGTATATAGCCGCAGCATGCGGCGACTCAGGTGGACGGCTTGGGCTTGGGGCGGCGTTGGTGCTGCCACAGCACCTCGCCATGGCCGCTGGCGCGGGCCAGCACACGCGCGATCACGAACAGCACATCGGACAGGCGATTGAGGTAGCGCTGCGGCTGCGGACGGATATCGTCCTCGCGCGACAGCGCAATCACCGCACGCTCGGCGCGTCGGCACACGGTGCGCGCCACGTGGCAGCAGGACGCGGCCATGCCGCCGCCCGGCAGGATGAACTCCTTCAAGGGCGGCAAGGGCTCGTTGAGCTTGTCCAGAATGTGCTCGAGCCGGTCGATGTCGCTGTCGTTGACCGTCGCCATGCCGGGAATGCACAGCTCACCGCCCAGGTCGAACAGGTCGTGCTGCACCTGGGTCAGGGCCTCGCGCACCTCGTCCGACACACCATCGGCAGCCAGCACCATGCCGATCGTGCTGTTGAGCTCGTCCACCGTGCCGTAGGCGTTCACCCGCGGCGAGTCCTTTCCTACCCGCGAGCCGTCGCCGAGCCCGGTGCTGCCATCGTCACCGGTGCGCGTATAGATTTTCGAGAGACGGTTGCCCATCGCAGGTCAGTTTGGAAGATCCATCTGGTCAGTCTGCTTCAACGTGCGAGCCAGCTGGATGGCGAGCACGTGAATCACGGCGCCGATACCGACATACATTGCCGTGGTTTCGAGGAATGGCAGATACCAGTCGCCCAGGTTGACGAACCAGCTGGCGAAACTGCGGGTCTGCGTCACGCTGGGGCTGAGCCAGTAGAAGCTGCCGTTGGACACCAGATAGCAGATCGCTTCACTGACCATCAATGACACCGCGGCCAGACCCAGGGTTGGCAGTCGAATGCCGACCTGGTGTTTTGCCAGCCAGCTGCCGCCCAGCCACAGGCTCAAGTAGGAAGGCACCAGGAACCAGTAGGCCGCCGAAACGCAGTAATGGTTCCAGAAGTCGATGCCTTGACCGCTGATCACCAGACAGTCGAGCAATACAGCCTCTGCCATGAGCAACGGGAACGCCCAGCGACCGGCCCCACGCAACCAGAAACCGGCAAGAAAGAAGATCGCCCAAGACGCGTCCAGCACACTGTGGTGCAGCAGGGAGAGGTGGATGCGGGTGAGGGCCATCACGGCAACAAGTGCCAGCAGGATGACGAGGCGTTGGGTCAATGTCTTGACCATCAGGTAACTCCATGCAGGCGTCCGAGGCAGGCCACTAGTTTAGCGCAAGCCGCCACCATGCAGACAGTCCAGCGCGTATCATCATGCGCATGACATCCAACGGACTCCCCGCCACCGACCGGTCCGCCGTGCTCATCGTCGGCGGCGGCCTGGTCGGCGCCAGCCTGGCAATTGCGCTGGATGGCGCCGGTATCGCTGCAATGCTTGTCGAAACCGCCGCGCCGCGCGCCGGGGCCCAGCCCAGCTACGACGAGCGCAACCTGGCTTTGGCTCGCGCCAGCGTGAATGGGCTCCAAGCCATTGGTGTGTGGGGCCATGCTTGTGCGGCGGCCACCCCGATCCAGCATATTCATGTCAGCCGCGCCGGTGAGTTCGGCAGCGTGCGCATCGAGGCTCGCAAACAGGGTGTCGAGGCCCTAGGCTGGACCTTGCCGGCACGCGAGCTGGGCGCGGCCCTGTTGCGGCGAATTGATGAATGCACCCGCTTGACGCGACTGGCGCCGGCGACCCTGGCGTCGATCGAGCCGCTGGCTGACGGCTGGCGCGCCCGGATACAGACTGCCGAGGGTGAACGCTGCATCGAGACCGCGCTGCTGGTCGGCGCGGACGGTAGTGAGTCCCTTGTGCGTGGTGAACTGGGCATTTCGGCCGCAAGGCATGATTATGGGCAGACTCTGTTCGTATGCACCGTGACGTCCGAGCGCGCACATGGCAATCGCGCCTGGGAGCGATTCGCCGATATCGGACCGGTAGCGTTGCTGCCGCTTGCCGAACATCGCTGCGGTCTCGTCCTCACGGTACCCGCCGATGAAGCAAATGCCGTGGCCGGACTGGGCGATGACGATTTCATCGCGTTGGCACAGCGCCGCTTCGGCTGGCGGCTGGGCCGGCTGACTCGCCCCGGCAGGCGTCACCCGTACGCCATCCATCGCGTCGCCGCAGCGCGGACCACCGCGCCGCGCGCGGTGCTGGTAGGCAATGCCGCGCAGACTGTCCATCCGATTGGTGCGCAAGGCTTCAACCTCGGTCTGCGTGACGCGCTGACCCTGGCCGAACTGGTGGCCGCGAGTACCGATCCGGGCGATACGAGGCTGCTCGCCGCTTACGCAGCACGGCGCGCACCCGATCGCGAGGGCACCATGGCGATGAGCCACGGCCTGGTGCAACTGGCCTGTTTGCCGCAACCGCTGCTGGCGCCATTGCGCTCGCTGGCGCTGCTTGCGTGCGACCGCCTGCCACCGCTGCAGCGCGCACTGGCGCGTCATGGCATGGGGTACCGCGGCGAACCGCCGCTGGCCGTGATGGAGCGAGTGCCGTGAACGCAACCAGTGTTGAAGCGAACTTGCGCCGTCGCGCGCCGCTCCTTGACCTGGCCATCGTCGGCGGCGGCATGGTCGGAGCCGCCGCCGCCCTGGCACTGGCCCGCGCGGGACTCAGCGTCGCCTTGCTCGAAGCGCGGCCACCGGAGGCGTGGAATCCCCGCGACGAGGTCGATCTGCGGGTGGTCGGGCTGGCGCCGTCGTCGCTGGCCCTGCTCGATGAATTGGGCGTATGGACGTCCATTCGTGATGCTCGCGCCAGCCGTTACCGGCATATGCATGTATGGGATGCAACGAGTGGCGCCTCCATCGACTTTGATGCCGCCAGCGCAGGCCGCGACGCACTGGGCTACATCGTCGAGAACAACCTGGTGCAGTGGAAGCTGTGGCAGGTGCTGGAAGCTGCCGGCGTTCGCCGTCTGTGCCCCGCCGAGGTGACGGGCTTCGAAGCACGCGAGGATCGCGTCCAGCTGCAACTGGCCGATGGCGAGACCTTGTCGGCGGCTTTGCTGGTGGCCGCTGACGGCGCCGGCTCGCCACTGCGCCAGCTGGCCGGTATCGCCACCCGCGGCCGTGACTATGCGCAACGCGCCGTGGTGGCGCATGTCGGCACCGAACGTTCGCATCAGGACACGGCGTGGCAACGTTTTCTGCACGGCGGGCCACTTGCCCTCTTGCCGCTGGCGGACGGGCGCAGCTCGCTGGTCTGGTCGCTGCCCGAAGTCGAAGCGCAGCGCGTGCTGGCGTTGGATGACCAAGCATTCCGCGACGAACTCGGCGCGGCCAGTGATTTTCGACTTGGGCGAATCACCAGTGCCACGCCACGCGCCGCGTTCCTGCTGAAATTGCAACTGGCCGGGTGCTACCAGGCCGAGCGCTTCGTGTTGCTCGGCGACGCGGCGCACGCCGTCCATCCGCTGGCCGGGCAGGGCGTGAACCTGGGCCTGCGCGACGTGGCCGAGCTGCGCGACACCTTGCTGGCGGCGCGTCAGGCCGGGCGCGACCTTGGCGCGGCCCATGTGCTGCGTCGCTATGCGCGTCGTCGGCGCAGCGCTGACACACTGGATGCGCTGGGCTTTGATGCGCTGGCGCGCATCTATGCCTGGCAGTCGCCGCCGCTGGTCGCCGCGCGAGGTCTCGGCGTGCGCCTGCTGGACCATCTGTCGCCCTGGAAGCGACGCCTGTCGGAACACGCCGCAGGTCTTTGAACTTGTTCTCCACGTGCATCGTGGAGCCGTTTCGCCCACTGGAGAATGCCATCATGCGACTCGCCCGAATTTGCTTGCTGCTACCGCTTGTCGGTTCAAGTTTCGCGCTGCAGGCGAAGATGGTGCATCGACCGGTTGAATGGACGCTGGATGGCACGCGCTTCCACAGCGTGCTTGTGTACGACGATGCGAGCGCGGCGAAGAGACCGGGCCTGGTCATGGTGCCGAACTGGTACGGCATCAACGAGACGGCGGTGAAAAAGGCCGAGATGATTGCGGGCAAGGATTACGTGATCCTGCTCACCGACATGTACGGCGCGAACGTGCGCCCGGAGCAGGGCAATGCCGCGCAGGCGCAGGCCGCGGTAAAGCCGCTGTACGGCGATCGCGCGCTGATGCGCAAGCGGGTGGACACCGCACTGGCGCAGCTCAGGGCGCAGGCGGACAGCGCACCGCTCGACCCGTCGAAGATGGCCGCCATCGGTTTCTGCTTCGGCGGGTCGGCGGTCCTGGACCTCGCGCGCAGCGGCGCCGATGTCGCCGCGGTGGTGTCGTTCCATGGCGGGCTTGGCACCGACGATCCAGCTCTGGCCAAGCACATCAAGGCCCGCGTGCTGGCGATGAACGGCGCCGATGACAAAGGCACCATGCCCGATGCCGGCAAGTTCATGGACGAGATGCGCATGAGTCCGGCCGACTGGGAATTCGTGGTGCTCGGCCACGCGGTGCATTGCTTCACCGAGGTGGGTGAGGACTCGCCTGGCTGTCGCTATGACGCGTCGGCCTCTGCGCGCAGCTACCGGCTGATGCACGACTGGCTGGGTCACGCGTTCGCCGGTACCCCCTGAGCCCGAACGACGCGATGGCAGGTTCCCACGGCAGGCGCGGAAGTCCTGCCGTGGAATGACACGCCTCTGTGCAGGCTCATTCCTCGAGATGCACTTTCCCATTGCGGAAGTGACACGTGCGATTGCGCCCTTTCGACTTGGCGCCATAGAGTGCCTTGTCAGCCGCATTGACCAGGGTGCCTGGGTCGGACATGCCTGCTTCCCTGGAGGCAATTCCGATGCTGATCGTGACTGCCACCTGCGCATGCTCGGTGCTCACCGTAAGCCTGGACACCGCTTCGCGCAGCCGCTCGGCTGCACGCAACGACGAATGCAGGTCGGCATTGCGGCATATCACCAGAAATTCCTCGCCGCCCATGCGGCACACCGCGTCTTCCTTCCGGGCCAGCGCGCGTATGGTCGCCGCCACGTCGATCAGCACCTTGTCGCCCACGGCGTGTCCATGCGAGTCGTTCACGTCCTTGAACTTGTCGATGTCGATCATCATCATCGTCACCGGCTCCCCGGAGCGTTCGGACACGCTCCATGCCTGGGTCAATGACTCCATGCCCGCACGGCGATTCTGCAGTCCGGTGAGTTGATCGATCAGGGCGTAGCGCTGCAGCTTGCGATTGCTGATTGCCAGTTCCGCGGAGAATTGCTTGAGCTGGGCGCGGTCCTGTTCCCAGTGGTTCAGCAGTTTGACGTATTGCTTGGCGGCGATCATCCGCAGCGGCAGCAGGCGCGGGACCTGTGCCGGGCTGACGCAATCGTTGATCCTGCATTCGGTGGCCTGGCTGATCTCCGTAGCCGAGTTCATGCTTGCCAGCATGATCAGGTAGATCGACTGCCCCCACGTGGTCTGGCGAACGGCGCGGCAAAATGCCCAGCCGTCCATGTCCGGCATGCGCGCGTCCACGATCACGATTTGCGGCATCAGTTGCAGCGCAAGGGAGAGCCCCTCTTCGCCACCTTCAGCCGAATGCAAGCTCTGTCCTGGTATCGACCCCAGCGTCTGCTCCAACATGGCGCGGGTCGCTGGTGCGTGGGCAACCCACAGCACGGACGTCGCATCCGCGGGTGGGCGGCTGCTCGAAGTCTCACCCGGTGCGGGGATGGCCTCGGCGAACGAAGACATGGCGCTCTCCGGCACGTTCAGCAGGGTGCTCCAGTCGTGCCAGCGCGCGTGGATCTGATCGATCAAGGCGCATAGTTCGTCGGCATCCAGACCGATCTTGCCGCCGAGCAGCAGCAACTCGCCAATGTGCTGATGGCGTTCTTCCGGCGCGGTCTGGCTCAGGTCGGCCAGACGCTTGGCCTGATGGAACAGTTGGACAAGCTGGTGCGGCCGGGAGCCATCGGAAAATCCCGATGATTCAGGTTCCTCGTGGAAGAACACCGGCTCGGCCAGGGCGTTGGGAATGCCGCAATCAAGCAGGATCGCCGAGGTCAGCTCGTTGTGGTCGACATGCAGGTGTTCGCGTTCCCGTTCCTGGGTGTGTTCCCCGGGCTCCTCCAGGAAGCGGGCGTAGTCTTCGGGGTACAGCGTGGCCAGGGTCAGATAGCCGATGCGAGCCAGCAACCCGCAGGCGAACAGCTCGTCCGGCGAGGCGATGCGAACGCGCTTGCCCAGTTCCTGCGCGGCCACAGCCATCAACAGGGAGTGGGACCAGAACCGCGAATAGTCGAACGCCTTGCATGCCCCAGTACGGTATTGGTCGACCAGCGAAAACCCCATCGCGACCTGGCGCACCGCGGCCAGCCCCAGGCGGATGATGGCGTCCGGCACGCTGACTATGGGACGAGCCGCGAGATTCGCGGCATTGGCCATGTGCAACAAGCGGCTGGTGGTGACCGGATCGGTCTGCACCAGGCGGCTGATTTCCTCAAGCGTTGCATCCTCGCGGCGACTGATCTGCAAGATCGCCAGTGCCACTCCCTTCGGGCTGGGCAGGCCGCCGTTGAGTCGCAATTGTTCGATGGCCTTCATGCATCGCCGCCCGGGTTATCGGTTATCTGACGCAGGATGGAGCCATGCGACCGCTCCAGGTAACCATGTCGTGCGTGGCCGGCCGCAGCCACGACGAGCCCCGTGCGCGCTGCAAGACTCCATCCGGGAGTTTTTCCAGGATACGCAATCAAGACTATCGGCCGCGGTGTGCTTCTCTTTAACTCCCCTGGTGCGCAACCTTCCCACACAGGATGCCGCCTGGGCAATGACCTCAAGCAAGTCGACGCCAGATGCTCTGATCGTACGGCGTGCCACCACGAGTCGGCGCAAAAGCGCGTAATGGCCGCTTCTCGTCAACTGCGCAGGATGTGTCCATAGGCATGCACTTCGTCCACCAGCAACTTCACGTGCTCTGGATCCACCTCCGGCGTAATGCCGTGCCCGAGATTGAATACGTGTCCTGGATGGTTGCCGTAGCTGTCCATCACTGCGCGAACCTCGCGGCGGATCACTTCGGGGCCGGCGCGCAGGATCGATGGGTCGAGGTTACCCTGCAGCGCGACGCGGCCGGCGACCGCGACCCGGGCGTGGGCCAGGTCGATGGTCCAGTCCACGCCCAGGCCCGCACAGCCCGTATCGGCCAGTTCGGCCAGATGGGCGCCCGCGCCCTTGGAGAAAAGGATCACCGGCAAGTCGCGTGAGGCCGGATCGGACTTCAGCGCGGCCACGATTTGCGCCATCGTGCGCAACGAGAACTCGCGGAAAGGTGCCGGGCCCAGCAGACCGCCCCAGGTATCGAAGACCATAAGCACCTGCGCGCCCGCCGCCGCCTGTGCCATGAGATACGCGGCGACCGCCTGCGCCAGGGTGTCCAGCAACTGCTGGACGAGCCTGGGTTGATCCCAGCACATCGCCTTGAGCGTGGCGAAGTCGCGCGATCCGTGTCCTTCGACCATGTAGCACGCCAGCGTCCACGGGCTTCCCGAGAAGCCGATGAGCGGCACCCGGCCGTGCAGTTCCTGCCGGATCAGCCGCACGGCGTCCATCACGTAGCGCAGTTCGCCGTCCATGTCGGGTACGGCAAGTTTCGCGATGTCGGCTGCGCTGCGCACGGGGCGGGCGAACTGGGGGCCCTCGCCCTGCGCAAACGACAACCCCAGTCCCATCGCATCGGGGATGGTCAGGATGTCCGAGAACAGGATTGCCGCATCGAGGTCGAAACGTTCCAGCGGCTGCAAGGTGACTTCGCAGGCGTATTCCGGGTTTTGCGCCAATCCCATGAAGCTGCCGGCGCGTTCGCGCGTGGCGCGATATTCGGGCAGGTAGCGGCCGGCTTGTCGCATGACCCAGACTGGCGTGGTGTCGGTCGGCTCGCGACGCAGTGCGCGCAGAAGGCGATCGTTGTTCAGGGCATCGGGCATGGCAGTCAACTGTTGGTGGAAGTGTCAGCGACCATACGGCCCTTCCTGGCCTTGCGCGAACATCACGCGGAAGCCGCGCTTGAGCTGGGCGTCGCGCGCATGCTCGAAAGCGGCCAGGGCCGCGTCGCGCTCCAGGAACTGCTCACGCTTCATCGTGGCGCGACCACCCTGCGTGCCCGACTCGCGATACAAGGTCCAGCCGCCGAGCAGATCCTGCTCCAGCGTGATCTGGACATAGCGAGGTGCATCGGCATTGCCCGGCACGGTTTGCAGATAGAGACGCATGATTTCCCGAGTCAATCCAGCAAGAGCTGTCGCAAACTGGGCATTCTAGAAGGCCGCCGTTCCGGTAGCGAGCGTGATCATTATTTTTCCAGCCGGTAATTGAAACTGGCACGGCTGAATTCGCTGGCCTGCTGGGCTTCGAGGTTCCAACGTTGACTCAGGCGATAGCGCAGGGTGATGACTTCGCCCGATTCGAACAGACCGATGCCATAGCTCAGGTACAGGCGTGGCGAGAGGTATTTGCCGACCGTGAAGGCGGAGTTGCCGCCCAGCGCGTCACTGCTGGCGATACCGATATCGGAAATACCCAGGCGCGAGCCGACGCTCTTGGCCAGCAGGTTGCCTCCGAGCGAGCCCAGTGTCTGTGCGGCGGAGGAGACCAGGCTGCCCTGGCCGCTGCTGACTTGCGACAGCGGCTTGCCGGTAATCAGGTAGGACAGTGCGTCGGATTGCTGCATCACCGGGTTGGAGAATACGGTGAGGATGGGCCGCCTGGCGGTACCGGCGATGTCCAGCCCCACGTCCTGGCCCTCATTGATCGTGGCGTTCGGATTGAGGCTGCGTACCGCGCGGATATTCAGGCCCGGGTTGTCCAGCGGTGTGCTGGCAAACAGCAACTGGCCACGTTGGATCGTGAGGTCCTGGCCATAGGCCTTGTACGTACCCGATACGTTGATCTGACCCTGGCCGGTCGGCGCGCGGCCGGGAACGGCGTTGACCACCAACTCGCCCTTGAGCTTGCCGTCCAGCCCCTCGCCCTTGAGCTGGGTCTGGTTGCCCAGCTTGACGGTGACGTGGGCGGTGAGGGGCGTCTGCGCGTGCTGCTGCTCCTGCTGGCGTTGGTCCACGACCACCACGTCGGGAGAGGCCTCGACCGCGCCATCGCCGTCAGTAAGCTTGTCCAGATTCACGTTGGCGCTGTCGATGGTGACGCTGCCGCCCACCTGGATGCCTTGCGCATCCTTGCGGATATCCAGGTCAGGTGAGATCACCACCTGTGCCGCCGGGATATGGGCGGCGGTGAACTGGTTGCCCTTCAGCGTGATCTGCGTCCGGGCGTTGGCGCCCAGCCCGGCCGTCCCGGCCAGGGTCAGGGTGCCCTTGCCGGAAGTGACCGTGCCGTCGAGGCGGAAGGTTTTCGCGTCGGCGGTGCTGAGCGTGACCTGGCCCTGGGTCAACTTCAGGCCGGCTGCCGGTACTTCGGCAGCGAAATCCTGCGCTACTGCCTGGCCGGTGACGGCCGGTTGCTGCAGCGTGCCACCCAGGTTGAATTGGCCATTGACCTGGCCCTTGACGTTGGCCACTTCGGCGGTCAGCAGTTCGATGAAGGCGAGGTTGCCCACATGCAACTGCACCTGTCCGCTGAGCGCCTGCTGGGCGCCGCTGAGCACGATGTTGCCGTCGACATGACCTCCATGGTCAAGCTCCGCGTGCACGATGACCTGCTCGCGACCGGGTGCCACTTGCGCCTGCACGACCAGACCGGTATAGGCCAGCAGCGGCTCGCCGGGTCGATCGGTATAGGTCACTGAGCCACGGGTCGAGGTAATGGCGGCGTTGCCGCTGAGCTGGCCCTTTGCACTGCGCAGGATCCGACCCTCGCCCTGCAGGGCGCCACTCGCGCGCACGGGCAACTCGGGTTGGGTGAAACCGGCAGCATTGAGCACCAGTTCCAGCGGTAACGCCTGCAAGCGATAGCTGGCATCGAGATTGCCCTTGCCATCCAGATTCGCTTTGGCACACAACAGTGGATCGCCGGCGGTCAGGCAAAGCTCGGACATGGCGATGGCGCCCTGCTGGTAGCTCAATGCCACGACTTTCTGCAGGCGCCAGCCAGGCAGCCCCTGTGGCTTTAGATCCAGTTTGGACAGCGTGCCGCGCCAGATGCGATTCCTGAGCGCGCCATGCAGCGCCAGCGACCCCGACAATTGCTTGCCTTTGGCGTCGATGCTGAGCTGGTGATCGCCCTGGCTGCCTTCGGCCAGCACGTCGACGCGCTGGAACGCCAGCCCGCTGACGAGCACTTGACTGGCGTCCAGTTGCACCTTGCCGGCCGGATGCCCAAGATCCGGAATGCCCACAATCAGCCGCAGCTTCTGCACTTGCTGCTGCCCGTAGCTCAGCGTTTCCCCGCTCAGCGTACCGTTGACGCCGAGCGCCGGTGGCTTGCCGCGGATAGTGAATTGGCCGTTCAGACGTCCACCCGCATTCGGCAGCCAGTCACCCAGCGACGCAATCGCCAGGTTCAGGTCGATATCGTTGCTGGCCCCCGGGCGTGCGTTGAGGCTTAGCCTGCTGTTGCCGGAGTCCAGCGTCAGCGCGCCGTCCAGCACGCGGCCCGGGTTGACGTGCAGTTTGCCGCTGCCGCCGAGCTTGCGCTGGCGCAAGGTGCCACCAAGCTGCTTGAGGTCCAGCGTGGCGTCCGGCCCCCGCGCATCGACGCGGCCGCTGCTGCTCAGGTCGAAATCCAGCGCGCCATTCCAGCCAGCCAGCAAGGGGCCCGGATTGAATCGCTTGGCGCGGGCGCTCAGTTGCCAGGCCAGTTGCGGCTTCAGCGTGAGTGCGCCGGCAACCTGCAAGCCGCCGGTGGCCTGTTTGAGATCCAGTGTATGCACGGTGATCTGCTCGGGCGTGCCATCCAGGTTCAGCGCCAGCCTGGACAGGTTGCCCGGTGGACCGATGTCCACCGCACCCTGTGCATGGAAGTTTTCGCTGCTGCCGCTGGCCTCCAGGCTTCCTTGTGTGGTCAATGCCTGGCCCACCAGATCCGCCGGCAACACAACGTTTTGCCATGTGAGCTTCAGGTCGGCGTGCGGCGGGGTGTCGCCAAGGTGCACCACCCCGCTGGCAGCCAGCTCACCGGCGATCTTGGCTGCGCCGAGCTTGAGCTGTTCGATCGTGAGCGTCTTGAAATCGTCGCTGAAGCTGGCCTTGAGCGGTGCCAGTTGGAGCGTGTAGGCATTGAGATCCACGGTGCCGTTCAAGCTGCCGCTGCGCCGGTTGCCGGCGCCGGCCAAGGCGACGCCCAAGGCGCTCAGCGAGGAGTCGCTGCCCACGATCGGCTGGGGATTGAACCTGGGCACATACAGCGTGCCGGTCCACGAAAAATCCCCGCTCTGCTGCACGTTCAGAGTGAGATTGGCGGCGGTCGGCTGGCTCAGGTTGAATTGCAACTGCGCCTGGCGGCCGTCGCTGTGCGTACTCAGCGCGCCTGCGTACGTCGTTTCGCCGAGCTTCCAGGCGAAGCGCGCGGTGCCATTGCCGCTGGTGCTCTTGCCCACGGCCAGCTTGCCGGTCAAGTCGGCGTGGCCATCGGGCGCGTCAAGTTGCAGTTGACGGAGCGCCAGTCCCGCGGCAGTCCAGCGGCCGGCCAGATCGATGCGATTGGCGATGAAGACGTTCTTTCCGTCGCGAGTTACCTTGAGGTTCTGCACGTGCGCGCGATCCAGCACGATCGACAACGGCGGCTTGAGACTGAAGCTGCTCTGGCTGGGCGGCGGGTTTTTTGCGGCGGGCGCCAGTGCGACCACGACACCCTGCGCATTCAGATCCAGCACGTGCAGGCGCTTGCCCAGCAGCGGCCAGAAGCGCAAGTCCAGGTGCAGCGTCGTAATGCGCGCATCCAGACCGTCGGCACCGCGATAGCGCACGCCGCGCAGGTCCAGCGGGCCGACCAGCCGGCCTTGCGCGTCCTGCACTTGCAGCGCGCCGTCGGTGAGGGACGAAACCCGCGTCAGCGCAAAGCGCAAACCTGATCCGGTGCCCAGCAGCCAGGCCAGCAGCAGTCCAATCAGCAGTACCAGCAACAGCACCACGCCACCTGCCAAGCGCAGCCAGCGGAGGCGACGTGGGCGGGGTGGATGGGTGCCGGTGGATGCGTTCATGGCGGCCGTCACAGGTCCGGTCCAATGACCAGGTGCAGCTCGATGCCGCGGTGGTCCTGGTTGTGGATGGGGGTGCCCAGATCCAGCCGGACCATGCCCACCGGCGAACGCCAGCGTACGCCCAGGCCGGCGCCGATGGCCGGACTGAAACTGGTGTTGCTGAATGCATTCCCGGCGTCGACGAAGGCGGCCATGCCCCAGTTGCGGGTGAAGTAATGCTCCACCGTGGTGCTGGCGACCAGCAGGTCCTTGCCGCCGATCACCCGACCATAGCTGTTGCGCGGCCCGATGGACTGGTAGGCATAACCGCGGACGGACTGGTCGCCGCCGGCGAAGAAGCGCAATTGCGGCGGCAACTCGGAGAAGTCCCCCACCATGCCGGCGCCGGCACTGCCGCGCAAGATCAGCCGGTTGTTGCCCCGGAACGCCTGGATCCATTTGGCATCGGCGGTGATCTCGGTCAGCCGCGTGGTGGAGAGCAGGGTGCCGGCGGTGCTGCGCGCGGCCAGTTCAACGCGCCAGCCATGGCGCACAAAATCGGGGTTGTCCGCCTTTTTGCGCGATAGCGACGCCTGCGCATAAACCAGGGTGCTGGTGCCGTGCTCGATGCCCGGATCGGTGATCGGCTCGTTGTGGCGCTGGCCCACGGTGAATGTGCCCGACAGCGCATGTACGCCGAGTTCGCGGGTCCAGCCGTGCCACAGCCGGGTTTCATTGGCCACCAGTTCGATCGTGCGCGATTTCGAGGTAGGCAGGTTGGCGTCGCGCAGGTTGACGCCGAAGTTCAAGCTGCGCTGATTGGGGCCGCCCAGCGGAATGATGTACACCGAGGAGAGCGTCTTGAGCCGTTGTGCCGCCACCAGCGCATTCTTCCATTTGTGCCCGTGCTTGTTGATCCAGCGCCGTTCCACCCCGCCCTGGAGGCCAGGGCCGGTATCCGTGCCGACAAACACGCCGCCGGTGTAGATCGTGCGCAGCGCCGGCTGGAGCTGCACGTTGACATCGACGGTGCCGTTGCTGGCGTCGTTGACGTCGGGCAACACGTTGACGACGGAAAAATAATCCGCGCCGTTGAGGGACTGTTGCAACGCCAGCAGTTCGGACTGGGAAAAATAGTCGCCCGACTTGAACGGTACGTAGCGTCGCAGGAAGCCGGGGACGAACTGCGACCCCTCGAAATTTACCTTGCCAAAGCGGTAGCGCGGCCCGACTCGCCACGCCAGCTTGACCACCGCGCTATGCTCGGCGCGGGTGACCAGCACTTGATGTGTGACCAGCTTCGCGCCCAGAAACCCGTTGGCGGTAAGTGCTGCGCCCAGGTTGTCCTTGAGCGCGGTGTAGGTGCCATCGTTGAGCACCTGGCCCTTCA
>JBDTEG010000104.1:0-56151 GCA_039922695.1 Rhodanobacter sp.
TTCCGCCGCGACGATTACGCGCGCGCCGGGGTGCCGATGCTGCCCGTGACCCACGGCGTGGTCTACACGCGCTGGCAGGTGCTGTTCTACACCATCCTGCTGACCCTGGTGACCCTGCTGCCGGCGCTCACCGGAATGAGCGGGCTGATCTACCTGGGTGGGGTAGTGGTGCTCGACCTGGGTTTCCTGTACTACGCGATCCGGCTCCTCAACCCGCCGGACGAGCTGTTCGCGATGAAGGTGTTCAAATATTCAATCGTGTACCTGATGGCGTTGTTTGCCTTCCTGCTGCTCGATCACTGGCTGGTGGCGCCGCTGGTGCAACATGGACTGTCGCTGCACCGGGTGGCATGACGCAGGCGCTCGCCGCAGGAACTTTCGCTGATGCCGACATTGACACGTCCGCCGCGTCGCACCACAATGCGCGCGCCCTTCGGCGCGCTGCGTTGGCGGGTTCCCAGTCCTGACAAACCAAGGCATATGGACGTCTACCCTAGTCGCTACGTCGACATCCGCTCGATTCGGATGCCGGCGCCGCATGACAACAAGTTGAACGCCTGCGGCGATCGCCTGCGGTCGGCTCGTACTTTTCCCGGCTAGGGAAAGTCCGGCCCACCCCTGATGACGCCACCGGCGTCGTTACGAGGAGATGGGCCGATGAAGCTCCTTCGCGATACCCTTCCGCTGCGCACGCTGCGCCGACTGCTGGCCGGCCGGGGTAATGTCGTGCGCCGCTACACCGTCACGGTGCCGCCACCGCTGGACCGCTCGACCTCGGATCGGTCAGCCGCCAGCAACGTGATTGAGCTGCACCGTCGAACCTCGGCGGTGACCAGTCGTGCTTCGACGCACGCTGCGACCGATGCGGCACCCGCACCTGGTCATCTTGTGCTGGTCTCGAACCGCTGATGGCCGCCATCAGGTCATGCAACGGATGGCCTCCTCCAGCGGCGGCGCAGTCCCGGCCGCTGGCGCGGTCATGCGTAGCAGCGGTGACGCGGTTCGCGGACTGATTCTGCAGACTCGCACCGGCGGCAGGCATCGGCAAATTCACGGAAGCGGGTCATGAGCAAGCAATTCAATCAGCCTGCCGCGTTCAAGGCGGCGGGCAAGGCTGGAGCGATCGTGCACGCGGTCGTTGCGCAGGAGGCATTCCGCGCCAACGACGAGCTGCTGACCGCGCTCGAGACCTCCCTGGTCGGTCTCGACGAGGAGCAGATCGAGGCGCGGCTGCATCGCGACGGCCCCAACGAGGTGTCGCGCGAGAAGCCGCCGCATTGGTCGCGGCAGCTGCTGCGTGCGTTCAAGAACCCGTTCATCGTCGTGTTGCTGGTGCTGGCGGTGGTGGAGGTGTTTGCCACCCCCGATGACCTGTCCGGTCCGATCATCATCGCAGTGATGGTGGCGATCAGCGTGCTGTTGAACTTCAGCCAGGAATTCCGTTCGTCGCGGGCGGCGGAAAACCTGAAGGCGATGGTGCGCAACACCGCCACGGTGACGCGCAAGGCGTCCGATGGTCACAGCGAGCAGATCGAGGTGCCGGTGGCGGAGCTGGTTGCCGGCGACATCGTGCACCTCGGTGCCGGCGACATGGTGCCCGGGGATTTGCGTCTGCTCAGCGCGAAGGATCTGTTCATCAGCCAGGCGATTCTCACCGGCGAATCGCTGCCGGTGGAGAAAGCCGCGCCCGCGCGCATGAACGGCCCACAGCAGCATGACAACGCGCTGGACCTGCCCACGATCTGCTACATGGGCACCAACGTGATCAGCGGCACCGCTACCGCGGTGGTTGTGGCCGCCGGCGCGCGCAGCTATCTGGGCTCGCTGGCGCACAGCATGTCGGGCCAGCGCGTGCAGACCAGCTTCGACCGCGGCGTGAAGAGCGTCAGCTGGCTGCTGATCCGCTTCATGGCGGTGATGGTACCGGTGGTGCTTGGCATCCAGTGGGTCAGACACGGGTTCTTCGAGGCGTTCCTGTTCGCCTTGTCTGTCGCGGTGGGGCTGACGCCGGAGATGCTGCCGCTCATCGTCACTGCAAATCTGGCCAAGGGTGCGCTGGCGATGTCCAAGCGCAAGGTGGTGGTGAAGCGGCTCAATGCGATCCAGAATTTCGGCGCGATGGACGTCTTGTGCACCGACAAGACCGGCACGTTGACGCTGGACAAGATTGTGCTGGAGCGCCATCTGGACCTGGATGGCGAGGAGTCCGACGAGGCACTGGAATTCGGCTACCTCAACAGCCGCTTCCAGACCGGCCTGAAGAACCTGATGGACAAGGCGGTACTGCAGCATCGGGATCTGGAAGCGGCAGCGATGCGTTACCGGGTCATCGACGAGATCCCGTTTGATTTCCAGCGTCGGCGCATGTCGGTGGTGGTAGCCAAGGGTGATGGCGAACATCTGCTGATTTGCAAGGGCGCGGTCGAGGAGATGCTGTCGATCTGCACGTACGCCAAGGTCGGTGATGTTACCGAGCCGATGACGGAGGAGCGCCGCCGCGATGTCAAGGAGATGACCCATCGCCTCAACGAGGACGGCCTGCGCGTACTGGTGGTCGCGGTGCAGCGCGAGCCGAGCCACGACCGTCCCTACAGCGTGGCCGACGAAAGCGATCTGATCGCGGTCGGCTGCCTGGCGTTTCTGGACCCCCCGAAGGACTCGGCGGCCACAGCGATTCGCGCGCTGCACCAGCATGGCGTCGAGGTGAAGGTGATCACCGGCGACAACGAGGCGGTGACGCGCAAGATCTGCCGCGAGGTCGGGCTGGACGTCGCGCATTCAGCCGAGGGCAGGCAGATCGAGTCGCTCGACGATGCCGCGCTGGACGAGCTGGTGGCGCGCACGACGGTGTTTGCCAAGATGTCGCCGCTGCAGAAGGCACGTGTGGTGCGTTCATTGCAACGCCAGGGTCACACCGTCGGGTTCCTGGGCGATGGCATCAACGATGCGCCGGCCCTGCATGACGCCGATGTAGGCATCTCCGTCGATACCGCAACCGATATTGCCAAGGAATCGGCCGATATCATCCTGCTGGAAAAGAACCTCATGGTGCTGGAGGAGGGCGTCGTGGAAGGGCGCGTCACCTTCGGCAACATCATGAAGTACATCAAGATGACCGCCAGCTCGAACTTCGGCAACGTGCTGAGCATGCTGGTGGCAAGCGCCTTCCTGCCGTTCCTGCCGATGCTGCCGTTGCAGATCCTGGTGTTGAATCTGCTGTACGACATCTCGCAACTGTCGATTCCCTTCGATCGGATGGATGATGACTACCTGCGCAAACCACGCAAGTGGGACGCGGGTGATATTGCTCGATTCATGGTGTGGGTGGGCCCGGCCAGTTCAGTGTTCGACATGACCACCTTCGTGTTGCTGTGGTACGTGTTCGGCGCCAATTCGGCTGCACACCAGTCGCTGTTCCAGTCTGGCTGGTTCATCGAGAGCCTGCTCACGCAGACCCTGGTGGTACACATGATCCGCACGCGCAAGATCCCGTTCCTGCAAAGCATCGCGGCGGCGCCGGTTCTTGGCCTGACGACCGCGATCATCGTGATCGGCATCTTGCTGCCCTACCACGCGATTGGCCGCAAGATCGGAATGATGGAAATGCCGCCGGTGTATTTCGCGTGGCTGGCCGTCACCGTCGTGGCATATTGTGCCTTGACCCAGCTGGTGAAGGTAATCTACACCCGCCGTTACGGCCGCTGGCTGTAGAACCCGCTGGCGGTCGATGCGTTGTGCTCTTGCGAATTCCGATTCCTGATTTCCGACCAGGAGCATCGCCCACGAGTGTCTCCCGCAGGGGAGAGGCGCGCCGCGGTCGCGTCCGGCACGGAGCCGTTCCCCTTCACTCGGCCTCGCGATCGTCCTCGGTCGCCGCGTGAGTGCTGTTCGTGCGGTATCTGCGCGCCACCACCGCGCATACCATCAGCTGCAATTGATGGAAGATCATCAGCGGCAACACCAGCGCGCCGAGACCGCCGAGCTGGCCGGCAAACAGGATCTTGGCCATCGGGATGCCGCTGGCCATGCTTTTCTTGGAGCCACAAAACACGATGGTGATCTCGTCCTCGCGGCTGAATCCGAGCCGCCGCGCGGCCCAGGTGATCGTGGGCATCACCAGCGCCAGCAGCAGGCCACATACGGCCAGGGTGGCCAGCAGGGCCGACGGTGGCGTTTCGCGCCACAGCCCAGCCAGCACGGCGGCGCTGAAGGCGGTATAGACCACCAGCAGGATCGTGCCCTGGTCGGTGAATCCGACCAGGCGTTTGTGCCGATCGATGAAGTCGCCAATCCAGCGCCTGGCCAGATGGCCCAGCGTGAACGGCAATAGCAGCAGCAACACGATGTCCAGCACGCCATGCCAGGAGATCCCACCGCCGTGGCTTTCCAGCAACAGCCCCACCAGCACCGGTGGGAGGACGATGCCGATCAGGTTCGACATCGACGCGCTGACCACGGCGGCCGGCACGTTGCCACCGGCGATCGAGGTGAACGCGATCGACGATTGCACGGTTGAGGGCAGCAGGCACACGAACAGCACACCCACGGTCAGATCGGGTGTGAGCAGCGCAGGACCAAGCGGCCGCAGCAACAAACCCAGCACGGGGAACAACACGAAGGTGCTGGCGAATACGGTCAGGTGCAGTCGCCAGTGCGTCACGCCCTGGACGATCGCCTGGCGCGGCAGCTTGGCGCCGTGCAGGAAGAACAGCAACGCGATCGCGGCATCGGTGATCAGGTCGAAGACCCGCGCTGTCCCGCCCCGGCGAGGCAGTAGCGAGGCCAGCAGCACGGTGGCAAGCAGCGACAGGGTGAAGTTGTCGGGGGTGAATCGTCGCCGCTGCACGCTCAGGTTCAATCCTGTGCGCAGTCCGAGTTGCGCCGGTGTCGCCACCAGGCGATCAGCAGCACCAGCAGCAGGATGCCCACGATGATCCACAGGCTGGCCTGGCCCCGGTGTACCCACGTGATCAGCCACTGGTGGTTGTCGGCGCCGAAGTAGCCAAGGTAAACCCAGAACGGCACGCTGATCAGTGCTGCGGTGCCGTCCAGCAGCAGGAAGCGCAGGAACGAGACCCGATGGGTCATGCCGGCGGTGAGGTAGACCGTGGTGCGCATGCCCGGCAGGAAGCGCGCGATGAAAAGTACGCGATTGCCGTAGCGGTGGAATTTCTCCTGCACCTTGGCGTAGCGCGACGGCGTGAGAATACGCGCCACGAAACGCCACTGCAGGATGCGCGCACCGAAGCGGTAGCCAAGCAGGAAAATCGCGCAGTCACCAAGCAATACCCCGAACATCGCCAGCGCAAACATCGCATGCACGTTCGCATAGCCCAGCCCGGCAATCACGCCGCCGGCGACCAGGGTGATGTCTTCCGGCAGCGGCAGACCGGCACCGCAGATCATCAGGGCGATGAATACCGCCAGATAGCCGTTCTCGGCAAAGATCGTGACCAGGTGCTGCAATAGATCCATCAGGGTTCTGGCGCCTCGTGCCGCAACTCTCCGCTTGCAGCCAGGGATGATCCCACAGCCCGGCCTCCAGCGCAGGGGGGCGGGACGGCGTGCCGCAGGGCGGGCTCGGGCGAGATCAGGGCACTCATGCCGAAGCGGCCGGCGGCAACACCCGGGCCGCCAGCAGTTCGCGCAGCTCCGCCTTTTCGGCGCTGTCCAGCGAGCCATCGCGGCTCTTGGCGGTCAGTGCGTCCCGACGCTGGGTGACCGCCTGCTCCTCCATCCGGCGCAAGGCGTCGAAGAACTCCGCGGCCTGCGCGGCGGACTCGCCCACCACGGTGGCAGCCATCAACTTCTGCAGCGAGGGATATTCCGGCCGTTCGGCGAAGTGTTCCACCAGCATCGCCGGATTGATGCCGGGACGTGCCCGCGCCAGGTCCAGCAATTCGGCCAGCAATGCGACGCCAGGCTTGTCCAGGAGCAGGAAGCGGTAGGGTATTTCGACCTGGTCGGCCAGGCCGGGCTGGGTCAGCAGCAGCGAGATCGCGCTGCGCACCAGGCTGCGCTTTACCGCCATCGGGCGCTGGACGGCGCGGTGTGTGGCGGGGTCGACCTGCAGCATCGCGCGGGCGCCGCTGCGCTTTTCCAGTTCCTGCGCCATCAGGTCGCGGAACGCACCATCGGGCAGCCTGGCGAGCAGCGGGCGGGCGCGCTCGGCCAGTCGGGCGCGGCCATCGAGACTGGCCATGTCCACGTCGAGCGACAGCTCATTGAAGAAATACTCCGACAGCGGTACCGCCTCCCGGATGCGTTTTTCCAGGCCGTCTTTGCCTTCCTTGCGCACCAGCGAATCTGGATCCTCTCCCTCGGGCAGGAACAGAAAGTACGCCTGACGACCATCACGCAGGCGGGGCAGCGCCGACTCCAATGCCTTCCATGCTGCCGCGCGGCCGGCGCGATCACCGTCGAAACAGAACACCACATCCGGCGCCGCGCGGAACAGCAGCTCGGTGTGCTCCGGCGTGGTCGCGGTGCCCAGGGTGGCCACCGCGATCGGCAAGCCGGCCTGGTGCAGGGCAATCACATCCATGTAGCCCTCGACCACCATGATGCGGGTGAGACTCTGGTTGGCCTGTTTCACCTGCCACAGTGCGAACAACTCGCGCCCCTTGTGGAACAGCGGGGTTTCCGGCGAATTGAGGTACTTGGGGGATTTGTCCGCACTCAAGACCCGGCCGCCGAACGCGATCACCCGACCGCGGCGATCCAGGATCGGAAACATCAACCGCTCGCGGAAGCGGTCGTATTTGCCCCGGTCGCCGGTCGCGACCATGCCCGCTTCTTCGAGCAGCTCCTTGCGTCGCTCGCTGTCGCCCAGCTGTTTCATCACGCCGTCGTAGCCGGGCGGTGCCCAGCCAATCCGGAAGCGCTTGATCGTCTCCGCATCCAGTCCGCGCTTCTTGCAGTACGCCTTGGCGTCGATGCTCCGTGGAAGCTCGCTCTCGTACCAGCTCGCCGCGGCGTCGAGCAGCGAGTAAAGGTCGGTCTTGTCCTCGCGCGGGCGCTCGTCGCGGCCGCCTTCGCGTGGCACGGTCAGGCCCACCGTCTGCGCGAGCTCCTCGACTGCATCAGGGAACTCCAGGCGGTCGTAGTCCATCAGGAACTTGATCGCGCTGCCATGTACACCGCAGCCGAAGCAATGGAAGAACTGCTTTGCCTGGCTGACGGTGAACGACGGCGAGCGCTCGTTGTGAAATGGGCAGCAGGCCGTCCACTCGCGTCCGGCTTTCTTCAATGGCACCCGCCGTTCGATCACGTCGACGATGTCGACGCGGGAAAGCAGTTCATCGATGAAACTGTCGGGGATAAGGCCGCGCATAGACTTGCTAGTTTAGTCGGTTGCCGGCACCGCGGTCCCGTTCGCTCGCGCCAAACTCGTACACTCCATCAGGTCGCGACCGGATGGCCGGACAAAAGGCGTCGACCGGCGCGGTCAGGTGACGTGCAGGGTATGGGCACCGCTCGGGTGCGACATGCGCCGGGAGTAGCGGCGCAGCGGGAGAGGCGAACGGTGAGCCTCCCACAGAAAAGCCCAGCCACTGCACAGCGGCTGGGCCTGGAACTTGTCGGCAGGCGCAAGCTGCGCGTCGGCAATTCTCATGAAGCGCGCGAACCGGGTCCGGATCGCCGCCGTCACCGCTTGCCGACTTGACGGTCCATTCGGGGCGAAGTCAGATGATGGCGAACAACGCCAGCAATGCCAGCACGAACAGGATGATGAACAAGACGAACAGGACCTTGGCGATCGTACCGGTGACCCCGGAAACACCGCCAAAGCCCAGCCAGCCGGAAATCAATGAGACGATGCCAAGAATGATGGCCCACTTCAGCATGAGTTTCTCCCTGGGGAAAAGGTCCATCCAGCGGACTGCTCGACGGATCCGACTGTCATTTGTAGGGGAACGGCCGTGAACACAGTGCATTGCCCGCCGCTTTCCCGGCGCCTGACGAAGCTGTCGAACGATGTCGCCACGACGCAGGAGGGGCGGCGATGGTGATCACGGGGGTCATGCTCCACCAGCAGCGCAAGCTGGTGAGCGCCTTTGAGGATGCCGGTGCGATCAATGCAGCACACGCGCGCACGGCCGCGCAACTGGGGGTGCAGCCAGGCATGGCCTGGCAACACCTGGTGGGCCACGCGGTGCTGCGATGTCCGGGCGAGGCGCGCTATTTCCTGGATGTGGCCAACTGGCAGCGCTTGCGTCGGCGACGGCGTCATCTGGCTTTTGTGGTGATCGCAGCGCTGCTGATCGGTCTGGCCCTGGTGATGCTGTCCACGCGGACGCATTGAGCGCTCAGCCGGCGAGTCGGGCCTTGACCTTGCCGGAGACTGCGGCCATGTCGGCGCGGCCGGCGGCCTTCGCTTTCACTTCGGCCACCACCTTGCCCATGTCACGCGGCGAGCTGGCGCCGGTCTCGGCGATGGCGGCGGTGATCAGCGCATCGATCTCGGCCTCGTCCAGCTTGGTCGGCAGGTAGGCCTCGATCACGACCATTTCGGCGCGCTCGATGGCCGACAGGTCGTCGCGCCCCGCAGCATCGAACTGGCTGACCGAATCGCGCCGCTGCTTGAGCATCTTCTCCAGCGTGGCCAGCACCTGGGTGTCGTCCAGCTCGATGCGTTCGTCCACCTCTCGCTGCTTGAGCGCAGCCAGCATGAGCCGGATCACGCCCAGGCGCTGCTTTTCGCCGCTGCGCATGGCGGCTTTCATGTCGTCGATGATCTGCTGCTTCATGGGCATGGCAATGGCCTTGGCGGAAGGGTGATCAAAGCGGTCAGGCGAAAACGACAAAGCCGGCGTTGTCGCGAGGACAACACCGGCCAGGTCATATCTACTGTGCTTGCGGCGGCTGCGAGTACCCGCGCCGGCCGGTTTCCCTGGTATTCGGCGCCGTGGCGCCGCAAGACCCACCGCTCAGGCGGCGGATCGGGAAACTCAGTACAGGCGGACTTTGCGCGACACGTCACGCGACAGGCGACGCAGGTGACGCTTCACCGCGGCAGCGCGCTTGCGCTTGCGTTCCTGGGTCGGCTTTTCGTAGAACTCGCGCTTGCGCGTTTCGGCCAGCACGCCGGCCTTTTCGCAGGTACGCTTGAAACGACGCAGTGCGATCTCGAACGGCTCGTTCTCGCGAACTTTTACGTTGGGCATGAAAACTCCGGGTGGTAATCTGCCTGCTCTGGCAGGACAGTGGAATGTGGTGAGCCGTGAATTATACCGTGCATGACGACGAATTTTCAAAGGCCAGGCCGATGAAGCCGATTCTGGGCATCGAGAGCTCCTGTGACGAGACCGGCGTGGCCATCCTGCGCTGGGAGCCGGGGGCGCCGGGGCGCGGGCTGCTGGCGCATACCCTGTACAGCCAGATCAAGCTGCACGCCGATTACGGCGGCGTGGTGCCCGAACTGGCCAGCCGCGACCACGTGCGCAAGCTGGTGCCGCTGATTCGCGAGGCGCTGGCCCAGGCCGGGCTGACCGTGCAGGACCTGGGCGGGGTGGCCTATACCGCCGGGCCGGGTCTGGTCGGGGCCTTGCTGGTAGGCGCTTCACTCGGCCGCGCGCTGGCCTGGGCGCTGGGGGTACCGGCCATCGGGGTCCACCACATGGAGGGCCACTTGCTGGCCCCGTTGCTGGAAGAAAATCCACCGCAACCGCCGTTTGTGGCCTTGCTGGTGTCTGGCGGCCATTCGATGCTGGTCGAGGTCAAGGCGATCGGCCGGTACACGATCCTGGGCGACACCCTGGACGATGCCGCCGGCGAGGCGTTCGACAAGACCGCCAAGCTGATGGGCCTGCCGTATCCCGGGGGTCCGGCGCTGGCGAAGCTGGCCGAACAGGGGCAAGCGGGTGTGTTCCGCTTCTCGCGGCCGATGACCGACCGGCCCGGCCTCGATTTCAGTTTTTCCGGTCTCAAGACCCAGGTGCTGTTGGCCTGGCAAAAGTCCGACAAGAGCGCGCAGACGCGTTCCGACATTGCCCGTGCGTTTCAGGATGCGATCGTCGACACCCTGGTCATCAAGTGCCGCCGTGCGCTGCAAGCCAGCGGCGCCCGCCGGCTGGTGATTGCCGGCGGCGTAGGCGCGAACCGACAACTGCGCAGCGAACTGGCGAAGGCCGGGGAGCAGGACGGGTTTCAGGTCTACTTCCCGCGGCTGGACTTCTGCACCGACAACGGCGCGATGATCGCGCTGGCCGGCGCGATCCGGCTGACCGGCGGCCAGCACCAGGATGCAACCATCGAGGTGCGTCCGCGCTGGGATCTGCAGACACTGCCGGCGGCATGAGCGACCCGGTCGCCAGTTCGCGCGGGAGGCCGCGCAAGCGGCATCTCTGGCTCGCCGCCGGTCTGCTGGTGATGGTTGCCATTGGACTGGCGGCAGCGTACTGGCTGTGGGTGCCGGCTTCGGGTGATCTGGTACAAACCGGCGTAGTCGATGGGCGTAGCCGGCACTGGCTGGTGCATGTGCCGCCCGGCTATCGCGCCGGACATGCCGTGCCGCTGGTGATTGCCTTCCATGGGCATTATGGCTCGCCGGAAAACATGGTGCGGCTGACCGGTCTGGATCGCGTGGCCGACCGTGCCAGCTTCATTGTGGTCTATCCGGCCGGCATTGATCGTTCCTGGGCCGCCGGAGTCGACAGTCCGGCCGACAAGGCAGGTGTGGACGATGTGGCTTTCACCGTCGCCCTGCTGGATCGGCTGCAGGCGCAGTACACCATCGATCCCGATCATGTGGTGCTCACCGGCTTTTCCAATGGCGCCCACCTGGTGCAACTGCTGGGCTGCAGGCTGGCCCGCCGGGTGGCTGCGATCGTGCCGGTCAGCGGGACCTTCGCTCCGTCAGCGGCAGCCGGCTGCCATCCGGCGCGCCCGCTCAGCGTGGTCGAGTTCCATGGAACAAGCGATCCGGTGGACCCATTCGGTGGTGGCCGGATCCATGTACCCGGTGGCGGTCAGGTGTTGTCGGTGCCGATGACGATGAGCGACTGGGCGCGCTCGGACCATTGCAGTGGGACTCCTCGCGATGCCGTGGTCGGCGCATCAACTGACGGAATTACGGTGACCCGGCGCGATTACCGGGGCTGCGCCGACAGGGTTCGAGTCTCCCTGTACGAAATAGCCGGGGCCGGCCACACCTGGCCGGGTGGCCCGCAATATCTGCCCCGGTTCCTCATCGGCAGGGCGACGCACGTGGTGGACGCCAGCCAGGTGATTGCCACACTGGCCGCGGGCGATCCGTGATCGGCGCAGGGAAGGTTGAGCTGTCGTTGCAGGGCAGCCGACTTGATACAGTGAGCCGGGCGCGCCGGTCGCGTGGAGTCGCAGCATGATCCAGCCCCAGGAAATCCTCATCCGCCTGCTTCTGGCTGCTGTTCTTGGCGCCGTGATCGGGGTCAACCGCGGACGGCTCGAATGGGCGGCGGGCTTGCGCACGCACATGCTGGTGTGCGTGGGTGCGGCACTGGCGATGATCGTCTCGGCGTTCGGTTTCGCCGACGTGCTCAAACGCCCGGATATCGTGCTCGACCCGTCGCGCATCGCGGCGCAGGTGATCAGCGGCATCGGTTTTCTTGGCGCGGGCACGATCTTGTTCCTGCAGCGCGAGCAGGTGATCCGTGGACTCACCACGGCGGCCGGTTTGTGGGCGGTTTCGGCCATTGGCCTGGCGGCCGGCAGCGGAATGTTCGTCGCGGCGACTGCCGCCACCCTGTTGATCTGGATGATCCTGGCCCTGCTCAAGCCGATCGAGCGCCGCTTCATCCAGACCCGCAACCGCCGTCCGCGGGTCACGGCGCGTCTCGGCGGCACGCCTGCGCTGGCCGCGATCGAGGAGGTGCTTTCACGTCACCACCTGGCGATGTTCAAGATCATCCTGCAGCGCCATGACAGCGGCGAAGATGTGGTCGACATCCTGTTCGAACGCACCGTACGCACGGAACAATTAGCCACGCTGGTGGACAGTTTGCGCGGCATCGAGGGTTTGCGTTCGGTGTCGTATCTGGTTCCTGGGGACTCGCGCATCCCTCGCGGCTAAGAGAGCATCACCATTGCGTCCGGCCGGGCAACAGGCCCTTCAACTCGGCCTCGGTGAGGTTGCGCCACTGGCCGGCTTTCAGGTGTGCCAGTTTTACATTGTCGATGCGCACGCGGCGCAGTTGCGTCACGCGATACCCAAACGCGGCCGCCATCAGGCGGATCTGCCGGTTCAGGCCCTGGGTCAGCACGATCGCAAAGCCGAACTTGGCGATCCTGCGCACGCGACAGCGTTGGGTCGTCTGGCCGTGGATGTGCACGCCGCGGCTCATGCCCGTGATGAAGTCATCGGTAACCGCCTTGTTCACGCCCACCAGGTATTCCTTCTCGTGGTGGTTCTCCGCGCGCAGGATTTCGTTGACGATGTCGCCATTGCTGGTGAGCAGGATCAGCCCGTCCGAATCCTTGTCCAGCCGGCCGATCGGAAAGATCCGCTGCGGATGGTCAATGAAATCCACGATATTGCCGGGTACGCTCTGGTCCGTGGTGCAGGTGATGCCGACCGGCTTGTTCAGTGCGATGTAGATGGCCTTCTTCGCAGCTGGCGTGGCGGCCAGAACGCGTGCGTTGACGACCTCCCCATTCACGCGCACTTCGTCGCCTTCCAGCGCCTTGGCGCCGGTGGAGACGACTTCGCCGTTGATGCTGACGCGGCCGGCGAGCAGCAGCTCATCCGCCTCGCGGCGTGAACACAGGCCTGCTTCGCTGATGTACTTGTTGACGCGCATGGTTGAGACCGATGTAGGAGCGCACCCAGTGCGCGAGCATTTTCACCACGTGACGAAGAGCGTCGCGCACAGGGCATGCTCCTGCAGGTGAGGTCAGGAGCGGAGACCGACTCCGCGCTTGAGCAACTGGATCGCCGCGACGGCCAGCACGCCGATGAACACCAGCATGACCACGAACGCCCAGCCGACCGACACGTCGCTGATGCCCAGCACGCCATAGCGAAACGCATTGACCATGTACAGGATCGGGTTGACTCGCGACAACGCCTGCCATGGCTCGGCCAGCATCTTGATCGAAAAGAACACGCCGCCAAGATAGGTCAGCGGGGTGATCACGAAGGTGGGCACCAGCGCGATGTCGTCGAACTTGGTGGCGAACACCGCATTGATGAAGCCGGCCAGCGCAAAGATGATCGCGCCCAGCGTTACCGAGGCAAGCGCGATCAGCGGATGCGCCACATGCAGCGAGGTGAAGAACAGCGCCACGAGCAGCACCAGCGCTCCCACCACCAGGCCACGCGCGACGGCGCCGATGACATAGCCGGAAAGAATCGCCCAGTTCGCCATCGGCGACACCAGCATCTCTTCCACCGAACGCTGGAACTTGGCCCCGTAGAACGAGCTGGAAATGTTCATGTAGCTGTTGTTGATGATGGTCATCATCACCAGGCCCGGCACGATGTACTGCATGTAGCTGAAGTCGCCTTCGATCTTGCCGATGCGGCTGCCGATCAGCTTGCCGAATATCACGAAATACAGCGTCATCGTGATGATTGGCGGAATCAGCGTCTGCGTCCAGATGCGCACGATGCGGATGATTTCGCGCCGTGCGACGGTGTACAGCGCGACGAAATTGGTGGAGGCGTTCATGCGGCATCCTCCTTGCCCGGCTCTCGGCCGTGCGCGACCAGTCGCACGAACAGCTCTTCCAGGCGATTGGACTTGGTCCGCATCGAGTTGACCGTCACGCCAAGGTCGGTGAGTGCCGCAAACAACGAGTTGAGATCCTGCTTGCGCGCCATCTCCGCTTCCAGCGTGGTGTCGTCGATGCGACGAAAGGCGATGCCGCTCAGGTGCGGAAGTTCCGCGGGCGCGTGGTCGACATCGAGCACGAACGTTTCCACGTCCAGCGTGGAGAGCAGATGCTTCATGTTGGTGTTTTCGACGATGCGGCCGTGGTCGATGATGGCAATGTTACGGCACAGCTGCTCGGCTTCCTCCAGATAATGCGTGGTGAGGATCACCGTGGTGCCAGCAGCGTTGATGGCCTTGACGAACTGCCACATGGAACGGCGGATCTCGATGTCGACGCCGGCGGTGGGCTCATCCAGGATCAGCAGCTTCGGCTCGTTCATCATCGCGCGCGCGATCATCAGGCGCCGTTTCATGCCTCCGGACATCTCGCGCGACTGATGGAAGGCCTTGTCCCACAGGCGCAGTTCCTTCAGGTACTTTTCCGCGCGTTCGGCGGCAAGCTTGCGCGGAATGCCATAAAAGCCCGCTTCATTGACGCAGATGTCGAACGGCTTCTCGAACTGGTTGAAGTTGATTTCCTGCGGCACCAGGCCGATCAGTTGCATCGCCTCGCTGCGCTGCCTGGTCACCGATTTGCCGAATACCTGTGCATCGCCGCCGGTTGCGTTGACCAGCGATGACAAGATGCCGATCAGGGTCGACTTGCCGGCACCGTTGGGGCCGAGCAGGGCAAAAAAGTCCCCGGGCTGCACGGTCAGGCTCACGCCCTTGAGCGCTTCGACGCCGCTGCGATACGTCTTGCGCAGGTTGTCGACGACCAGCGCGGGGGGCGAATCGTTGTGGATTGCGGACATGGGCTGCGCCGAAGGGGTCAAGCAGCTTATTATACGGGGCTGACTCCTGTCGTCCGGGTTCGCCCGCCGCACACACTCGTTTCCGGGAACGCCATGGCCGACCACTTCCAGCTTCGTCTCGTCGACGACCACATGCTTGCGCCGACGGTACGCCACCTCGTGTTCGAGCGCGTCGACGGCCAGGTGCTCGTGTTCCAGCCCGGCCAGTTCCTGCAAGTGCATTTCCACTACGAGGACGGCGCGGCGACCAAACGCAGCTATTCCGTCGCCACGATTGGCGCGGGGAGCTCGCCGGGCACAACCGGCGAAGTCGGGCGTATCGAGATCGCGGTGAGCTACGTGGAAGGGGGCGCCGCCACCCGCTTGCTGGGCGACTTGCCGGTCGGTGGCGCCATCGACGTCAGCGGACCCTACGGCCGTTTCTGCCTGCAGCAAGCCGACACCCACCCGCGTTACCTGTTGCTGGCCACCGGCACCGGCGTCACGCCCTACAGAGCAATGCTGCCGCAGATCGAGAAGCTGCTGGCCGCTGGCGATCGCGAGGTGGTGTTGTTGTACGGGGCGCGCAACGAACAGGAGTTGCTTTACGGCGAGCAGTTCGAGGCCTTTGCGCAGACGCATCCCGGTTTCATCTTTCATGGCTGCCTGAGCCGCCAGGCACGCGCCGTGCCGCGCTCCACCGACCGCAGCGGTCACGTGCAGAACGTGCTGGCCGAACTTGGCCCCAACGCGGAGCGCGATATCGCCTACCTGTGCGGCAACCCGAACATGGTCGACGCCGCGTACGCCGCACTGCAGGAGTTCGGCTTGCCGGTGCGGCAGATCCGGCGCGAGAAGTACATTTCGTCGCGTTGATCGAGTTCGGAGTGTCCGCGTCGGTTAACTGAAAGCGCCCGGGCTGCAAGTGGTGACTTCCGTGTCAGTCCACCTCTTCCGGCGTACGGGGGCGTGTCAAGTTTGCTTGACATTGCCCGACCGACGGGAATACGCTGCGGATGTCAAGGTTACTTGACATTCTGCCTTCCCGGAGCAATGACATGAATCTCTTTTATCACTCGAGCCGGATGATCGTCCGGCTGTGCTTTGCGATCCTGCTGCTGATGGCCGTGGGCACTCCACTCATGGCCGAACCGGCTGCGTCCACGGTGGGAACCCTTACCGTCCAGCAGCACGGGGATCGCGGCCGTCCCGTCATCCTGATCCCCGGCCTGCAGGGCGGCCCCTGGGTCTGGCAACAGACGATCGCGAACCTTCGCAAAAACCACAAGGTGTATGCGGTCACGCTGGCCGGCTTTGACGGCATGCCGGCGCCGGCCGACGGCGGCAACCTGTTCGATCAAGCCGATGCCTCACTGCTGCAGCTGATCAAACAGCAGAAGATCGACAAGCCGGTGCTGGTCGGGCACAGCCTCGGCGGCACGCTGGCGCTGCGCTTTGCCAGCGAGCATCCGCAGCTGGTTTCCGGTGTGGTCGCGGTCGACGGGTTGCCGATCTTTCCGGGCATGGATCGGGTCAGCGCGGAACAGCGCCAGGCGATGGCGGCCCGGATGCAGGAACGGACCGCGGCGGCAACGCCGGAGCAGTTCAAGGCGCAGGCGTTGCAGTACATGCAACGGATCGGCCTGGTCAACCAGCAGCTGGCGGCGAAGTACGCGCCGATGAATGCACGCAGCGACATCAAGGCCAGCGCGCAATACATGGCCGAGGACCTGGCATTTGACGGGCGCCCGGGACTTGAAAATGCGAACGTGCCGATTCTGGAGATCTCCCCGTACTACGCTCCCGACTTCAGCCAGCCACCGATGGTGATGAGCGAGGCGCAAAAAGCGGCGTACTACCAGTCCCTGCTGGCGAACGCACCGCATGCCACGGTGGAATCGATCAGCCCGTCCCGTCATTTCGTGATGCTGGATCAGCCGGCCAGGTTCCAACAGGTGCTGGACCGGTTTCTCACTCGCATCGATGCGCCCCAATGACCGGCGCACCGATCATCGCTACGCTGGCAAGAGTTCCCGCATCCCGAGGAAGGACCAACATGGTCGACAACGCTTCAAAACCCGTGAGCATGCGTCAGCTGCTGGTTGTCTGCGGCATCCTCGCGGTGATCCTGGGCATCATCCTGTCCGGTGCAGGCGCATGGTCAGGGCATCGAACCATGCTTTGGGGTGGCATCAGCGCACTGGGTGTCGGCCTGATCTGGCTGGTCTGTGCGCGCTTCACGCGCGATGAACCGATGCGCGCCGAACAGCGTCGTTACATGCGCGAGTTCTTCCCGGCGATGGCGGCTTATGTGGTGTTGCTGTTTGTCTCCCAGCTCTTGCTCAAACAAGTGCATGCGGTCCCGCTGACCGTGCTGGTCGTGCTCTTGCCGGTGCTGCCCATCGCGTTCGTGGTGCGCGCCATGGTGCGGGCGGTTCTGGCCAGCGATGAGCTGGAGCGTCGCCTGCAACTGGAGGCGATCTCGATTGCCAGCATGAGCGTGGGTCTGCTCAGCTTCGCCGCCGCGTTTCTGCGCGGCGCCGGCCTGCTGCCGATCGACAACGCGCTGATGCTGGTGCTGCCAGCGCTGTTTGGCGCCTACGGCATCGCGAGCTGGTGGGTGCGACGGCGCTTTCGCGATGAGTGAGCGGCTGACGAGGATGGCACTTTCACGTCATTCTGTCCTGGCGCGTCTACTGCGGCGGATGTGCGGCTCGTGAACAACCACGTGCGTGAACTGCGCGGTGATCAAGGCTGGTCGCAGGCCGAGCTCGCCGAGCGGCTGGATGTGTCGCGGCAGACGGTCAACGCCATCGAAACCGGCAAATACGATCCGAGCCTGCCGCTGGCCTTCAAGATCGCGCGCCTGTTCGGGCGATCGATTGAAGCCATCTTCGTAGCGGGTGAGTAAGCGCGCCCGCCCAGATCCATTTGATCCAGCTGATGAGGTTCCCCTGCCCAACCGGTGACCAGGCAAGCGACCTGGGCACAAGCACCGGCACACGCGTTCGACAAGTCTTTCAAACCTTGCACCTCGAAGTTGAATCGGTCGTTGTTCCAGCACAAAGCATGTGCAGGCGTCAGGGCCTGGAGGTCAGCTTGTCACCCATTGCACGGTGGTGGTTGTTTGCTTCGGCGCTGCTATGTGTGGCGGGCGCACTTGTGCACCTGGCCATTCCGTTTGGTGGCACCGCCTGGTACTGGTATTGGGGTGCTCCGCGACGCCTTGTCGCCATGGCTGCGGCGGGACAGGTACGTCCCGTCGCAACATGTATCTTGATTGCTTGCCTGCTGGGCATATTTGCTGGATACGCCTTTTCAGCATTGGGTTTTGTTCGCCGCCTTCCTGCGCAGCGCCTGATGCTCGGCGTCATTGGTTTGGGTCTGACGGCGCATGGAGCGTGGCTACCTGTTGCCGCAGTGAAAGACCCTTGGGCAGTCGGCATGACTTGCGGGCGCTGCGGTAGCCTCAACGGCTTTGTTGTCGCGATGTCGGCACTGTGCCTGTTCGTCGGTGTGGGCTACTTGCTCGGAGCATGGTACCCAAACTTGACTCGCTCCAGCCGGCGGCTGGTCGCAAGCCGCAGACCTCACCGGAAGAAAGTTTTGGGCACCGGATTTTGGGTCAAACGTTTCTTCATCGTTTTTGTGGTTGCGTTCGCAATCATATTTACAGCCCGGTTTCTCAAGGGCCATGCTGCCACCGGTTCGGCAACGCAAGCCGCAATCTGGAGCACGGCATCCGCGCTCGCCTTTACCGTCGCCCGATTCTTTCAAGCGAGGCGCGGCCAGCACCGTGCGATCTGCAAGGACACTCCGGAGATGCAGCAAAACCGTCGCGGTGGGGTCTGACAGCCCGGCCGGCAGGGACTTCCACTGGCGCAAGCCGGCCAGCAAACTGGTCGCGAACGACGCGGCCTTCTGGCGGATAGCGTGAACTCACACTTGCGGGGTGCCGCATCAAAGCGCGGACGCAACTCGACGCGCTGCGGGGGCGCTCGCGCAATGGCCGCGTGCCGCACCATGGCATCGCCCCGGCCTGTGCGAGTCTCGGCGATGCCGCTCGTCTGTTCAGTTGGCTCCAGCGTGACGCGCAGGATCGCTCGCGGCATCTGGACATGCCCGGTGTCATTTCGATCATGGATATCTTCCGCGGCACGCGTGGCGGAAATCCGGGTGCGGGTCGGGCTGTCGCCCCCAACAGAGTCGAAGCTCTCAGCCCGGTGGGGCGGTCAGCTCGCGCGTATCGAGGTAGCCATCGCGGTTACGGTCGAGCTTGTGGAACTGGCTGCGCAGGTTGCGCTGGAATGCCTTGAGCGTGATGGGCTGGCCGCGGCCGCCGGGGAGTTCGTCGCGCGAAATCACGCCATCACCATTCCTGTCCATGCGTTCGAAGCCACGGCTCATGTACGCCACGTACTCCGCTTCGCTGACCCTGCCATCACCGTTGCTGTCGAACTGCCTCAGATAGTCCGCGCGCGAATCTTGCGCGCGCAGCACCGTCACCGCCGGCAACAGCAGCAGGGCGAGCAGGAATCCGCAGCGACCTGCGTTCAGTGGTTGCCGCCATGGATGCCGATGAACTGCAGAAACTCGGTGCGGGTGCGCGCATCATCGCGGAAGCTGCCCAGCATCTGACTGGTCACCATCGACACGCCGCGCTTGTGCACGCCGCGGGTGGTCATGCATTGGTGGCTGGCGTCGATCACCACGGCCACGCCGGCGGGCTGCAGTGTCTCCTGGATGCACTGGGCGATCTGCGCGGTCAGCTTCTCCTGCACCTGCAGGCGACGGGCAAACCCATCGACGACTCTTGCCAGCTTGCTGATTCCGACTACGCGGTTGGTCGGCATGTAGCCGACATGCGCGCGGCCGATGATCGGCGCCAGGTGGTGCTCGCAGTGGCTCTCGAACTGGATGTCGCGCAGGACCACCATCTGGTCATAGCCGGCCACTTCCTCGAACGTGCGTCGCAGAAATTCACCCGGGTCGGATTCGTATCCGGAGAACCAGTCGCTATAAGCCTTGACCACCCGTTTCGGGGTGTCGAGCAAGCCTTCCCGCGCCGGGTCGTCGCCGGCCCAGCGCAACAAGGTGCGCACCGCTTCCTCAGCCTGCTCGCGGGTGACTTCGGGGTGCTCGATGTGGTCGCTCATGCCGACTCCTTGGATAAATCGAATGGAAAGTTTACCCGCATGCCGGCCTCGACTGGCCGCTGCAGGATCGATGCAGACGCGATGCCGTGAAGGCTGATTGCGTGTTGCCAGTACGCACTCGCGGGAGGCATTGGATGCAGGCGAGCCACCGATCAGCCCTGCGGGGAACCCTCAGGGCGCGTTTTCGACTCCCTCGAAGGTTGTCTTGACACGACATGATGTAATGTATAACGTACATAACGTACCTTGGAGTTAACATCATGTCCCGCAAACTTCGTTACTTCTTCTTGATTCCATTGTCCGTATTCGGGTTCTACGTGCTGTTTGTCCTGCCGGACATCGATCTGGGTTGGCCGGGAGGCTTGGCCATGCTCGCCGTCGTCTGGTTGGTCTGGTATCTGCTGTGGGCAACCTTGCAGGAATCCGCCGCCGCAGCGAAAACGGATGAGTCGGTCGCGCCGGTCTCTCCTGGCGAACAGCGCGCGTGGATTGGCCTGGCGTTCACCGCGGCGATCCTCGTCTACTACGCGCTGCGCGGGTCACAGATGGTTTCTGCCGACGGCACGATGGCGCCCGAGGCATCGGCGATCGGCAGACACATCGGCATGCTGGTGATCGGGTGGCTGGTGGTGATGCAGGTGTTGCGCAAACGCTGGCGCGATACGGTGGAAACCGACGAGCGCGATCACCAGATCGAGGCGCATGCCGGGGGTTGGGCACGCGGCGCGCTGTCGATCTTTGCGCTGTCGCTGGCGATCATGTTCGCCTTCTCGCCTCTGGCTCATCTGGCCTGGGTGAAGCCTATGACGATCTCCAACCTGTTGATGACGGCCCTGATTGCCTCGTGCCTGGTCGAGTACGCGGTGACGGGCGTCAGCTACTGGCGCGACCGGCGCGGCGCATGAGCGGAACGCCGATCGACAACCTCATCCGCAAGCTGCGCTTCGAGCACGGCGAGATGACCCAGCAGGCACTGGCCGATGCCTGCGGCATCACCCGCCAGACCGTGATCGCGCTGGAAGGCGGCAAATACGCGCCGTCGCTGGAACTGGCGTTCCGCATCGCGCGTACATTCGGTACCGGGGTGGAGGACGTGTTTCAGTGGCCGCGGTGACAGTTTCCGGCCGCCATTGGCGGACACCACTCATCGTCTCCGCCGGGCTCTCGATCATGCCGGCGAATCGGCGAAATCCGCAGTCCAGGATAGGGTCCCGCCGACCTTGTCCGCGACGTCATCAGCGGCTGTTCCCCGTCGGCGGATCGGGCACGAACTGGTTCGGGAACGGCTCAGGCCGGTGTGGCGCAACCATCATCGGCGGCAGCACGCCACGGGCGACCAGATGGGCGCGGGTGTCGTAATACAGCGTGATCACTTCGGTCGGCGTGCTGGAGGCGCGCTCGAAATCCACATCACGCACGTCGTCGCGTTCGCGTTGGCCGAAGCCGGTGCCTAGCGGCGCGCCGGCCTTGTCCGCGCGGGCCTCGCCGCTGGCACGCGCGGCAATCGACGGCGCAGGCAGCGCGGCGCCAGCTGATTCTTCCAGAACGGGCTGGGCCGGCGCCTGCGCGGGTACCGGTTCCATCCCTGCCATTTCATCGCGAGCCATCGCCTCGATCGCAGCTTGCGAGCGAAACACCGCGATGCCGACCACGCCCACGTTCTCAGGTCGTCCGGTGCGAGCGGCGTAACTGGCGCCAGCGTCGGCAAACACGAAACCGGCGACCTGCGACTGGCTCTTGCGCCAGCCCTTTACGTCGTAGCGCGAACCGGCACTGATTACATAGCCGTCGTTCTGCGACCAGTTGGCGGTGCTGCCCGTGATCGCGTTGACGCCATCCACCGACACGATGCCGAGCACGTCTTCGCCACTGTGGTTGCGCAGGCCCAGCTGGTATCGATGGCCCGGAACCCCGGCAACGTAATAGCGACCTGTGTGCCGATACACCGGCAAGGTTTGCCGGCTGTCACGGTCGTACACCGAGAGATCCAGCAACTGGCCCTGGACCTGCATCGTGGCAGGCGCTGCCCAGCGGGCGCATGCCGTTGTGGTGATGGCCGTCAGGGCGGGCCCGCAGGCCAGCAACAGAATCAGCGAAAGCTTCATGGCGTGTACTCCTCATGCACCGCGAGTGGTGGGTGAACAGGTAAACGCGCCACGAGCGCAAAAGGGGTTGGGCTTGGTGGACAGCCCTGCCGCAACTCAGTCAGCCGCTGTCTTCGTCCGATTCGTCCGGCAGTGACAGCGTCTCGCCGAGCAGATCCTGCGCCGCGTCACTGGACAGTGACTCGACGCCGCGCAATTTCCGCTCGATCGTCTTGGTCTTCTTGCCGGCGTCGCTGATGCTCTTGCTGACCGTGTTGAGCTGACGTTCGGCCTTCTCCAGCACCAGGCCGAACTTGCCGAACTCGCTCTTCACCGCGCCAAGGAGCTTCCACACCTCGCTGCTGTGCTTGGCGATGGCCAGGGTGCGAAAGCCCATCTGCAGGCTGTTGAGCAGGGCGCTGAGCGTGGTCGGCCCGGCCACCATCACGCGATGCTCGCGCTGCAGGCTTTCGAACAGGCCGGGTCGGCGCAGCACCTCGGCATACAGACCCTCGGTGGGCAGGAACAGCACGGCGAAGTCGGTAGTGTGCGGCGGCGCCACGTACTTTGACTTGATGCGCTTGGCTTCCTCGCGTACACGCGCTTCCAGCGCACGCCCGGCCAGCGCGGCGGCGTCGATATCGGCGGCATCCTGCGCATCCAGCAACCGCTGGTAATCTTCGACCGGAAACTTCGAGTCGATCGGCAGATAGACGTTCTCGCCATCTTCCTGCCCGGGCATGCGGATGGCGTATTCCACGCGTTCGCTGCTGCCCGGCACGGTGGCGACGTTGGCGGCGTACTGTTCGTTGGTAAGCAGGTCTTCGAGCAGGCCACCTAGCTGCACCTCGCCCAGGATGCCGCGACGCTTCACGTTGCTCAGCACACGCTTGAGATCGCCCACGCCAATCGCGAGATTCTGCATCTCGCCCAGTCCGCGCTGTACCGCCTCCAGGCGGTCGGAGACCAGCTTGAAGGAATGGCCCAGTCGTGTCTCCAGCGTGCTTTGCAGCTTCTCGTAGACGGTCGCGCGCATCTGTTCCAGCTTGGCTGCGTTGTCCTGCTGGATCGCGCCGAGCTTGGCTTCCAGCGTGGCCCGCACTTCTCCCATGCGCTTCTCGTGTTCGGCGCCGAGCGCGGCCAGGCGCTGCTGCTGTTGCTCGCCGAAGCGACCCAGCGCCAGAGTCGCTTCCTCGCGGCTCTTGCGTGCATCTTCGGTCAGCCGCTGGGCCAGGGTCTGCAGGCCGGCATCGGTGCGTTCGGTGAGCAGGTTAAGACGTTGGCCAAAGCCGTCGATGCGCTCGGCCTGCTGCCGCGACATGCCATCGAGCTGCTCGCCGAGCTGGCCACGGAAGCGGTCGAAGCCCAGCTGCAGCTCTTCGCGCCCCGCGCGCTGCTCCTCGCGCAGGGTGCGCTCCACGCGTGCGCTGTCTTCCTTGAGCGCATCCAGCTTCATGTCGAGACCCGGGTCACCCCGGCGGCGCAACACGGTGACCGCCTGCAGCACCAGTACCAGCACGACGAGCACGACCAGAATGATCAGCAGCAGTTGATTGAGTGGCATGAAGCGTTTTCCCGGAGTAATGCAGCCAGTGTACGTCGTGGCGTCTCAGGGGCTGAGCCAGGATTTCACGTTGCCATAGCCGGGGCGGTGCATCATGGGCCGATAGGTCAGTCCGGGAGAACGTCATGGAACACAAGCACGATTACCTCATCATTGGTGCCGGCATGGCAGCAGACGCCGCGGCCAAGGCCATCCGGGAGGTCGAGTCCGACGCGGATGTCGGCGTCGTGGGAGAGGAAACCTCGGCACCGTACCAGCGCCCGCCGCTGAGCAAGGGATTGTGGAAAGGCGACAAATCGCCCGCGGACGTCGACCTGGCCACTGCTGCGAGTGGGGCGGCCTTGCATCTGGGCCGACGGATCGCATCACTGGATCGGGCGGCGCACCTGGTGCTTGATGATCGCGGTGACAGCTATCGCTACCAGCGACTTCTGCTGGCCACGGGCGCCACGCCGCGGCGGCTGCCCTTCGAAGGCGGCGAGCGCATCATCCACTACCGCACGCTGGCGGATTACCAGGCCCTGCACGGCTTCGCCCAGCCCGGCGCTTACATCGCCGTGATCGGGGGAGGCTTCATCGGTTGCGAGCTGGCGGCATCGCTGGCCACGCTTGGGTGCAACGTCAGCCTGCTCTTCCCCGGCGACACGATCGGGGCCGGGCGTTATCCGGAAGGCCTGGCTCGCTATCTGGACGACTACTACCGCAAGCACGGGGTGGACGTGCGCAACGGCGTGCGCGTCGAGGGCAGCCATCCCACCGAGGGTGGTGTGGAGCTTGAGTTGTCCGGCGGCAAGCTGCTGCGACTGGAGGCAGCGGTTGCCGGACTGGGCGTGACGCCGAACACGACGCTGGCCGAGCAGGCGGGCCTGGCGGTGGACAACGGCATCGTGGTCGACGCGCAACTGCGTAGCAGCGATGCGGATATCTGGGCGGCCGGGGACGTGGCCAACTTTTACAACCCGGCGCTGGATCGTCGCCTGCGTGTGGAGCACGAGGATGCCGCCGTCAGCATGGGCCGGCATGCGGGCCGCGCGATGGCCGGCGTCGCGGCTGATTACACGGAGCTGCCGTTCTTCTATTCGGACCTGTTCGACCTGGGCTACGAGGCGGTCGGCCTGCTCGACACCCGGCTGGAGATGGTCGAGGACTGGACCGCACCGTACCGCGAGGGCGTGGTGTATTACCTCGAGGGTGGACGGGTGCGCGGCGTGCTGCTGTGGAACGTGTGGGACCAGGTGGATGCCGCGCGCGCGCTCATCGCCGAGCCTGGGCCGTTCGATGCCACATCCCTGCGGGGTCGCCTGCCGCTCAAGGCGTGAACTGGGCCGTTATTTGGCCGGGCGGCGAATCCGCAACTGCCTGCGCAAATAGCGCAGCGTGCGCTGTTCAAGTTGCCGTGGGTGAGCTGCCATGCGCACGGGAATGACGCGGTGCAGACTGCCATCCTGCCAACCCGCAATAATCAGCGGGTGGATGTAGGATGCGCGGCACACGGCCGGGGTGTTGCCAAGCGTGGCCGCCACTTCCTTGATCGCCGCCGCCAGCGTGCTGCGCAGCGCACGCTCGCCGCCCTTGTCCGGCAGCGGCGTGCGCGCCAGTACGCCGGCCGCGTGCACGGTGCCACCCCAGGTGCGAAAGTCCTTGGCGCTGAAATCCTCGCCGCAGGCATCGTGCAGGTAGTCATTGACTTGGCCGGAATCGATCGGCTGACGCTGACCCTCGTCGTCCAGGTACTGGAACAGGCGCTGGCCCGGCAGCTGCTGCACGCTTCGCACGATGCGCGCGAGGCGGCGATCGCTCAGTTCCACCTCGCGCTCCTGCCCGCTCTTGCCGCGGAACGCGAAGCGCAGGCGGCCGCGTTCGGCACGCACGTGACGCGAACGCAGGGTGGTCAGGCCGAAGCTCTTGTTTTCGCGCGTATAACCTTCGTTGCCGATGCGGATCAGCGTGTCGTCCAGCAAGCGCACGATCAGCGCCAGCACCTTGTCGCGCGGCAGTCCGGGTTGGGCCAGGTCGCGCCGAACCCGCCGCCGCAAGGCGGGCAGCGCTGCGCCGAAGGCCTGCACGCGATCGAACTTGCCGTGATCGCGCAGTGCACGCCATTGCACGTGATAGCGATACTGCTTGCGTCGGCGCGCATCACGTCCGGTGGCCTGCAGATGGCCGCGGGGGTTGGCGCAAATCCACACATCCGCATACGCCGGTGGTATTGCCAACGCGCGGATGCGCTCGATCTCCTTCGAGTCGCTGAGCCGGTGCCCGTCGGCATCACGATAGCTGAAGCCCTTGCCCCGCCTCAGACGGTGGATGCCGGGCTGGGCATCGCTCACGTAGATGAGGCCGGCCGCGCGGACTTCGCGGCGCAGGGCGGGGTCGATCTCACTGGGCAGGCTGGCCATGCGCCAATGTTGCGCGCGGTATTGGTCAAGCCGATGTGAGTCTCAATCCACCCGGCAGAACACCGCTTTCAAATAGCGTCCTTCCGGTACGTCGGTGCGGAACGGGTGGTCGGCCCCGGCGCCCCGTACTTCGAGCACCTGGATCGCGCGGCCGGCGTTCAAGGCGACCCGTCGCAGCATTTCCAGAAAATCCGCTTCGCCGACCAGGCCGGTGCATGAGCAAGTAAGCAGCAGACCACCGGGCGGAATGATGTCCAGCGCCATGCGGTTCATCGCATAATATTTCTTCAGCGCGTCCATCACCTTGTTGCGGTCGCGCGTGAGCTTGGCCGGATCGAGAACGACTGCGTCGTAGCGCTCGCCACGGGCCACCGCCGCGCGTACCCAGTCGAAAATATCCGCTTGTTGGAACGTCGCGTCCACGTCGTTGGCTGCCGCATTGGCGCGGGCGATCTCGAGGATGCCGGCATCCAGGTCCACGCCGACGGCCTCACGCGCGCCAGCGGCCATCGCGTGCACCGCAAAACCGCCGGCGTTGCAGCACAGGTCGAGCACGCGGCGGCCCCTGGCCAGTTCGGCGAAGCGCTTGCGGTTGTCGCGCTGGTCGGCGAAGAATCCGGTCTTGTGACCCGAGCCGGGCGCAGCGTGGAAGCGCAAGTCATGCTCGTGCACCTCGAACGCCGCTGGCACGTCGGGGCTGCGGCAGTCGAACGATTCCTGCTTCTGCACGTGCGATTCGGCAAACCAGTACAGCTGCATACCGGGGAAATGCTCCAGCAGCGCGGCGTGGATCGCCTCGCGGAATCTCCACATGCCGGCGGCGAAGTACTCGATGACCAGCGTGTCGGCGTAGCGATCCACGATCAGGCCGGATAGATCATCGCCCTCACTGTGCACTACGCGCCACGCGTCACTGACTTGGTCCAGCTGCAACCAGTCGCGGCGCAGCTCTACCGCGCGGGCAATCCGCGTGGCCATCCAGGCGGCGTCGATGCTGGCGTCGATGCTGGCGTCGGGATGCGTGTCGAGCAGGCGCAACGCGATGCGTGCATGGCCATTCCAGAATGCGCGGCCGACGAAGCGGCCTTTCGCGTCGTGCACCTCGACGATGCTGCCCGGTGGCAGCTTCGACTCTGGTTTGTGTACTTGCGCCGACCACACCCACGGGTGGCCGGGGTTGCGATCGGACTTCAGACGGATGACGGGAAGCGCCGCGGTGGTATTCATCCGCGCATGATAGCGTGTGCCTGCTCTCGCACCCGGCTCGGCGCGTCGCTCAATCGGCTTGCATGACCGCAAGCTCGTTGCCGTGGGGATCGCGGAACTGAAAGCGGCGCCCGCCGGGGAACGCGAAGACTGGGCGCACGATTCGTCCGCCGGCCGACGTGACCGCAGCCAGCGCGGCGGCGAGATCCGCCACGGTGATGACGGGCAGTGGCGCATCGCTGGCTTCGGCGGAATCACCTTGCAGGCCGATGTCGACGTCGCCGGTCATCGTGCAAGCGTAGGTCGGGCCAAACTCGGTGAGGTCCCAGCCGAAGGCGCGGGTGTAGAAGTTCTTTGCCGCTTCGATATCGCTGACCGGAAGCTCGATGAAACCGGGACGTGCCATGGGTTGCCTCGCAGGCGTGAGGAGCGGAAGGAGTCTGCAGCTTAGCGAAACCGCAGCGCCAGCCATGACAGCAGCGCCAGCAGGTTGATGCCCAGCCGCGACACCGACGGACCGGCCACCGCCAGCGCGAAGCCTTGCGTACCAAGCTTCCAGTCGATGCCGAGATGCGGCGTGCTGTGCAAGGTGACCAGCACGTCGACGAATGCACCACTGTGCAGCGCATAGCTGAACACCGGCGTGGCGATCAACGGAATCTGCAACAACTGGGCCCATGTCGACATGCGGATGCCGCTTTCGCTGCCATCGATCAGCTGCACGCCAGCGGCCAGCACGAAGCCGAACAGGGCCAGCCCGATCAGCGCGATCACGCTGTCGTGTGTCGAGCCCAGCGGAAGCAGGCGGCGCAGCATCGCGGCCACGCCGTAGAGGCCACCGGCCACTTCGAGGACGCCGATCAGGCGGAACAGGGTTAGGCGCATGTGGAACTCCTGAGAAAAGGAAAAGGAAGGATGGGAGGGCAATTATTCCAGGTCGTCGGACAGTTCGTGCAGGTCGGCGATGTGTTGTTCCCACCAGCGTGATTCGGCGGCGAACGGGAAGGCGGCGGGGAAGGCGGGATCGTGCCAGCGCGCGGCGATCCAGCCGGCGTAATGCAGTTGGCGCATCGCGCGCAGGACCGGGATCAGCGCCAGTTCGGCGTCGTCGAAGTCGCGAAACTGGCGGTAGCCTTCGAGCAGGGCGGCAAGTGCGCGGTCGTCACTGGCCAGCATCCACAAATCCTGAACGGCTGGCCCGCTACGCGCGTCGTCCAGGTCGACGAAGTGCGGACCGGCTTCGGTCCACAGCACGTTGCCGGGATGGCAATCGCCATGCAGGCGCAGTTGTCGCACCGGGCCGACGGCGTCAAGCCGCGAGGCGATGGCGCGATCCAGTCGCGTTGCGGACGCACGATAGTTGGTGTGCAACGACGTCGGCAGCAGGGCCGAATCGAGCACCGCTTGCATTGGCTGCGCCACCATGGTGGCGCGATCAAGTCGCCCGCGATGGACAAACGGCGCGCGCGCGCCGACCCCATGCATGCGTGCGATCAACCGGCCGAGCCATTGCAACTGGTCGTTGGCCTCCAACTCCGGCGCACGCCCGCCGTGACGAGGGGAAAGTGCGTAACGGAAGCCTTCGTGTCGCAGCAACGTGTGGCCGTCGAAGGCCAGCGGTGCCACCACCGGGAGCTCGGCATCGGCCAGTTCCTGCGCGAATTGGTGTTCCTCGACAATCGCCGCGTCGGACCAGCGATCTGGCCGATAGAACTTCGCGATCACTGGCGCGCTGTCCTCCACCCCCACTTGCCACACCCGGTTCTCGTAGCTGTTCAGCGCCAGCAGGCGCCCATCCGGCCACATGCCGCAGGCGCCGACGGCATCGAGCACGAGGTCGGGAGTCAGGCTGGCATAGGGCGTGCCGGTCGTCATCGATTGCCGCACCTTCTGCGTATCCTTCTTCTCCCCTCGTGGGGGAGAGGATTGAGGTGAGGGGCAGGCGCTTGCGGGAAAGCCATCTTCAACGTGCCCCGACGACACGCGCGGGTATCACCGCCATGGTGATGCGCGAAATGCACACCAGTGCACCATCTTCGTTCTCGATGCGAATTTCCCACACCTGGGTGGTCCGTCCCAGGTGGAGCATCCTTGCGGTGCCGGTGACTGTGCCGCTGCGCACGCCGCGAACATGGTTGGCATTGATGTCCAGACCCACCGCAAGCTCCTTCTCCGGGTCCAGCGTCAGCATGGCCGCCGTGCTGCCCAGCGTTTCGGCGAGCACCACCGACGCGCCGCCGTGCAGCAGGCCATAGGGCTGATGGGTGCGATGGTCGACCGGCATGGTTCCCTGCAGCCAGTCGTCGCCGACGGCGGTGATGCGGATGCCCAGCGTCTCCATCATGGTGTTGGCGCTCCATGCGTCGAGGCGCGCCAGGTCGGTCGGTTGATTCCAGATAGTCATCGTTGATTCCTGTGTATCGAGCCCGCATTGTTGTCTGCGCTCATCGCCACGACAATGCATGCGTGTTCAAAGTTACCCTCAAGACGTCAGGCCGCCAGTTTTCGGTGGCTCAAGGCGAAACCGTACTGGAAGCCGCGCAACGGGCGGGCGTGGCCTTGCCTTACTCGTGTCGCGCCGGCGTCTGTGGCAGTTGCAAGGCCACCTTGCTGCACGGGGCGTGCGCGTACCCGCGCAACCCCCCACTGGCGTTGAATCTCACCGAAAAGGCGCACCACGCCGTCTTGCTTTGTCAGGCGGTGCCCACGAGCGACCTGTTGCTGGAAGCACGCGAAGTCACTTCCGTGGAAGATATTGCCCGACGCCAGCTGGCCATGGTCGTGACCGAGAAGTGGTCGCTCGCACCGGATGTCACCGGCTTGCGCCTGCTGCCTGCGCCTGGCGAACGCCCTCTGAAACGATTGCCCGGCCAGTACATCGACGTACTGCTGGAGGACGGCAAGCGGCGTCCGTTCTCGATTGCGAACAGCCCGCAGCCCGACGGCATGATCGAAATGCACGTGCGCCATGTCGCCGGTGGCGGCTTCACTTCCCGGGTGAGCCGTGTGTTGAAGCCTGGTGATCACTTGCGTGTCGAAGGGCCACTGGGAACGTTCGTGCCGCGGGAAGATTCGGAGCGGCCGATGATCTTCATGGCGGGCGGTACCGGCATTGCCCCGATCAAGGCGATCACCGAGCACTTCATTGCGCTGGGTACGCGGCGACCGATCGATTTGTACTGGGGCGCGCGCAATGCGTCGGACCTGTACTTGCGCGAGCTGGCCGAACACTGGGCAGGCGAGCTGCCGCACATGGCGTTCCATGCCGTCGTGCTGGATCCGCAACCGTCGGTGGGTCTGCGCGTCGGCCTGGTTCACGAGGCCGTGCTGGCCGACCATCCGGACCTGTCCGGCCACGACGTTTACATGAGCGGCCCTCCGGCCATGGTCGATGCCGCACACCCGGCCTTCCTGGCCGCTGGCTTGCCGGAAGATCGGCTGTACTACGACTCGTTCGAATATGCACCCGATGTGCTGGCCCAGATCATGGCTGGCCGCGCCGGCATCCACGATCTTCCGCTGTAGGAGCCTGCCTGCGAGCGGCGTCCTATTTGTTTCCCTTGGCCACCGGCAGCTGCGCCGCCTGCCAGGCGAGCACGCCGCCGCCGAGGGTATGCACATGTTCGAAGCCCGCCTTGAGCAGTCGTTGCGCTGCCTTGGCCGAGTTGCCGCGACCATCCTTGTCCATCAGCACCACCGGCAGCGTTTTCGCCTGCGTCAGTTCCTTCTTCTCCGGATCGAACTGGCTCATGGCGACGTGCTTTGCCCCGGGCACGTGCATTTTCTGGAAGTCCGCCAGTGCGGAGAGGTCGATCAGCAGCGGGTTGTCGCGGTTGATCAGCGCGGTCAGGCCGGCCGGGCTCAGCTCCTTGATCTTGCTGAACATGATCCTGGCCTGGATGACGATCAACGCCACCAGCAGGATCACGAGCAGCGCCGACAAGGCGCCATGGTTGCCGACAAATTGCGGCAGCTTGTGCAGAAAATCGTTCATCGCAGTCCACTTCGCACGCCGGGCGCGCCGATCCGGGTAAACGGTCGATTATACGGGTAGCACGCCGCCATCAGGTGGCGGCCGTTTCCGGTCATTCCCGCGTGATATCCGGCAAGCCGCTGGTGAGCCACCAATGCTTGGCCTTTTCGTCGTAATGCCAGGTCTGGCGGTCCATGACATTGCGCTCAGCCTGGGTGTGGATATTGACCAGGCTGATCTTCACGGTCTGCTGCACCTCGGTCGGACTGATCGGCACGGGACCGCCGCCTTCGTCGTACTCGGTCACCCGCACCTGCTTGTAGCGCGCGAGATCCAGTTCGGACATCGGGTGTTTGGCGCGTATCTCCGGGTCGATGAATTGCGCCGCGCTGGCGAAATCGCCCCAGCGCAAGACACCACCGTAGGCGGCCAGCGTGGTGGTCAGCGATTGACTGCGTTCCTGCGTGGCGCATGCGGCCAGCAGCAGGACCACCAACATCAGCAGAAGGCTTGAGATGCGGCGCATGGGCGTTGCTCCTCGACGGGTATTGCGCCATTCTGCCTCAATCACGTCCCCGGGGTCCGATCGCGCCGCTTGGCCACGAAGCGTGCGCTAAGGGTGGCGGCGGGTTGTGCGTCCGTGCCCGGTACCACGCACTCCACGTTGATCCTGGCGCGGCCGCGCGCGGCCAACGTGGCGAAAAACGTGTTCCAGCTGGCCTCGTCCGCCAGGCGTGCCTCGCTGTGAAAGTCCTGCCACAGCGGCGCCAGGTAGCGCACACCGGATTCGGCGACGAACACGTCGCAATCGAGACCCTGCCGGCGCAAGGCCATTTCCACCAGCGCCCACCCGCTCAAGGTCATCAGGCTGACCAGACTGCCACCGAACGCGCAGCCCTTGTCATTGACGTTCGGTGGCAGCGGCGCACGCAGGCTGAGCGAGTCGCCGTCGTACGTGCCGAGCTGCAGGTCCATGGCCTTGGCCAGGGGTATTTCGTTGCGGACGAACTGGATCAGTCGTCGAGCCTGGTCGCAGGCAAGTAGGTTGTCGTCGGTTGTGCTCACGTGGCTCGGTGGGTGATGGAAAGACCTCCCAGTGTAAGGCCGCCGCTACACTTGAGCCATGCCGGACAGGTGAACGTGATAGGCGGATGCAACGAAATCCATCCATGGGCGAAGGCGCCTTGCGCGGGCGGGTGCTTGTCATCACCCGTCCGGCGGGGAGCGCGGGCGCGCTGGCGCGACGGGTGCGCGCACTCAGCGGCACGCCCGTATTGCTGCCGGGGCTGGCCCTGCGCGGGCCGGAGGACATCGCCGCGACACGAGCCGCGTTGCGCGAAGGCTTCGCCGGCGAGCTGGTGATTTTCACGAGCCCCGCAGCGGTGCGCCATGCGGCGAGGCTCATGCCGTTGCATACCGCGGCTGTGGTGCTGGCGGTGGGCCAGGGCACGGCGCGCACCCTGCGCAGGCACGGCGTGCGCGAGCCGTTGATACCGCGCCAGCAGGATAGCGATGGCTTGCTTGAACACCCGATGCTGCAGGACTTGCGTCATCGCCATGTGACTCTGGTGGGCGCACCGGGAGGCCGCGGCATCCTGCGTAGCCGGCTGGTGGCGCGCGGTGCCCGGCTGCAGGAGGTACACGTGTACCGGCGGGTGCCGCCACGGTTGGACCGGCGTCATGTCGAGGCGGCGCTGGGGTTGCCTGGTTCAGCACGCGTACTGCTTTCCAGCGAGGAGGCGCTGCAGAACCTGTGTCGGCTGCTGCCGTCGCGCGCGCTGGCGCATCTGCGTACGACGATTGCCGTGGTGAGCAGCGAGCGCCTGGCCGTCGCCGCCCGTGAGGCCGGTTTCATGCATGTCGAACTGGCTTCCTCAGCGTTGGCCGAGGACCTGCTCGCTGCCGCGGCACGCTGAGCCCGGAATCTTCACGCGCGGACGCTACGAACGCGGGCCGACAGGCTGCTAGCATGCGGGCATGAGCCATCCAGACCAGCCGGCTGACCAGCCGAAAATGCCAGAGGCGTCCCACGACGCGCGCCCCGACCCCGCGGCAGTCGATCCATTGCCGTTGCGGCCGGCGCGGCCCGGCACGTCGCGCGAGGCATCGCGCCCGCGTGGTGGTGGCAGTCTGGCCCTCGCGCTGTTGCTGTCGCTGGTGGCGCTGGCGGCGGCGGGCTACGTGGGCTGGCAGCAGTGGCAGCAGCAGCGCGCCAGCGCCGCAGACAGCCAGGGCGTAGCCAATTTGCAGCAGCGCGTGGACACGCTTCAAACCAGGCTGGACGGCCTCAGTGATCAGCGTGCCAGCCTCGACCAGCGACTGGATGACGCGGCGTCGGTGAACCGTTCTCTGCGCGAGGAACTGCTGGGCCAGGGCGAGCGCATCCGCAACCTGGAAGACGCGGTGGCCAAACTCGCGGAAAAGAGCCTGTCCGGACATGATGCCATGTTGCTCGATGAAACCGACTCGCTGCTGCGCATGGGCGCCGAACGCTACAGGCTGTTCCATGATGCCCAGGCTGCCGCTGCTGCGTACGGGCTGGCGGACCAGACCCTTGCCGCAGTCAACGATGGCGCGTTCAGCGGGGTACGTCAAAGCATCCAGGCCGAGCGTGAAGCACTGTTGAAAAGCCAGCCTGCCAACCAGGCCGGAGCATTGCAGCAACTGCAGCAGCTTCGCGGAGCGATGGATGGGTTGCCGCTGAAACCGCTGGACGTCTCCGCGGCAGGGCAGGCCACCGATGCCTGGTCCCGGATCCTGCGCGCGTTGGCCAGCGTGGTCAGCGTGCGGCGCGACAATGGCGCGCCGCTGGCCGTGGCAGACGCGCGCTTCGCCCGCGAACTTGCCGCGCTGGACCTTGCCCAGGCGCAAGCCGCCCTGCTCGCACATGACAGTGAAGGTTACGACGCAGCGTTGAAGCGCGTCGATGCCAGCCTGGCGAGCCAGTTCGACGATAGTGCGGCTGCTGTGCAGCAGGCACGCGAGACACTGAAGCAACTCGAGGCTCAGCTGCCGGCGAAGACTCCGGTACAGCTTGGCGCTGCGCTGACCGAGCTGCGCAACCTGCGCGCCGTGCATGCGCTTGCCCCGAGCGGCGCGGCCTCGACGCCGGCGCCGGCGGCCAGCATGGCTCCGCGCCAGGGCGGAGCCCGGTCATGAGACTGTGGCGCTGGCTGCTGTTGCTGGTGGTCGTGGCGGCGCTCGCCGCGTTTGGCTGGCACTGGGTGGCCGAAGACCCCGGCTATGTGCTCCTGCGCATGCGCGGCTGGCGGGTGGAAACCACGGTGGTCGCCGCCGTCGTGATCCTGTTGCTGGTGTGGGCCTTGCTCAGTGTGCTCTGGCGCTTGCTGCGCTGGCCGTTCGGTGCGCTTTCGCGACGGCATCGGCGGCTCAGCCAGCAACGTCTGGGTGAAGGCCTGGTCGCCCTGATCGAAGGTCGCCACGGCGATGCGGAACGCGACCTCAATCGCGCGGCGCAGCTGGCCAGCCTGCGCGGGCCGGCCCTGCTGGCCTCGGCCGAGGCGGCATCTCGTCGCGGCGAATACGCCCGTGCGCTGGAATCACTGAACCAGGCCTCGCAATCTTCGCCGCACGCGGCGCGCGTCCTGCGCGCCCGCCTGTTGCGGCGCGAAGGCAAGCCTGCCGAAGCACTGGCCCTGCTGGCGCCCGAATCGGACAAGGGCACGCTTACCCCCGGCGGCTGGCGCGAACTGGCGCAGGCGGCGCTGGAAAGTGGTGATCCTGGCCGCGCGCGCGCCGCCCTCGAACCACTGCACAAAAGCGGCGCGCTCGGCAGCCGTGCCTACGCTGCGCTGGAGGCCAGGGTGCTGGCCGCGACCCTCAACGCCGCACCCGATGGCGTGGCCCTGAACACGCTGTGGTCCCAACTGCCCAAGACCCAGCGCCGCGTGCCCGCCGTGATCGATGCCTATGCCCGTCGCGCGTCCGCGTTCGGCCTGGTTCTGCCGGCGATGGACGAAGTGGAATCCGCGTTGCGCCGCGAATGGTCGCCGCAGCTGATCGAAACTTACGGCAGCCTGCCCGGCGACGACGTGGAGGCGCGCCTGCGCCGCGCCGAAGGCTGGCTTGATGCGCATCCGAACGATGCCAACCTGTTGCTCACCCTGGGCCGCATGAGCGTGCGACTGAAGGTATGGGGCAAGGCCCAACAGTACCTGCAGCGCTCGCTGGCACTCGCACCGAGCGCCGCCGCGTGGGAAGCGCTGGGCGATGCGTTCGCAGGGCCGGGCGATACGGCCCAGGCGCAGCGTTGTTATCGCAACGCGCTGGCCCTTGCTCGTGGGGAGTCTGTGGTGCCGCTGGCGCAGCGAGCGCAAGCCAGCCAGCCGGATACGCACCCGATAGCGATCGAGGAGCGTGATGTGCACGGGCTGCCGCGTCTGCCCGAGTAGGCATCACAACGGCTTGGTTGCGGCGTTGGTGCCGCGAAATCCTCGATTGCCGGCGGCCCTGGCATCGCGATGCTTTCGTGTTGGGGCGACAGGTTTTTCGCTATGTCGCCCATCGACTGCGGCGACTATCCAGCTCCCGCACGATGGTTCGGGGCGTACCAGCGGCGCTGGAAAAAACGCGGTTTTCCTGTCGCACACTTGGGCGTTCCGGCGTAGTCACCGCATGGCCCGCTCCTCTGCGACGCTGCACCACAGCCCGGTCCCGTCCCGCAGGCATAGACTGTCCGAGCCACTCCGGGTCGTCCCGGATCCATAGTCAAGGATCATTCCATGTCACCAATCCAGGTCAACGCCCCAGCCTTGAAGGCCTGGCCGGCGATAGCGGCCGCTGCCCTGCGCGTCGCTTTCGGGGTCATCTGGGCGGTAGGTGCCGCACTCACGTGGCAATCGGATTTTGCCGTCCACTATGTCGGCTACCTGCACAATGCCGCCCAGGGGCAGCCGGGCTGGCTGTCGGGCTGGTTTGCGATGTGGATTGCGCTGGTGACGCCGCACGCCATGTTGTTCACCTGGCTCACGCGCATCGTAGAAACCACGATTGCGCTGGCCTTGCTTGCGGGCTTTGCGCGAAAGACGCTGTACGTGGCCGGGGCGCTGTTCAGCCTGCTGGTGTGGAGCACGGCCGAAGGTTTTGGCGGTCCGTACACCGTCGGCGCCAACAACATGGGCACGGCCATCACGTATGTGCTGATCTTCGTGGCACTGATCGCGATCAACGTCCGCAGCGGCCGCAGCCCATACAGTCTCGACTATTTCATAGAGAAGCGCTGGCCGCGCTGGCGACGCATCGCCGAATGGGGCAGCGCAGAGACTCTCGCGCAAGAGCCGCAGCGCTTGCCGCTCGGCGTGCAGATCCCGGCCATGCTGGGCGTTGCGCTGCTGGTGATTCTTCTGATCGGCGGATTGCACAGTTCGCTGGATGTCAAGTCGCCATCACCCGCCGCGGCAGCGGCGGCCGTATCGCCGCTGTCGCTCGCGGCCGCCACGCCGATCGCCAAGCCTCGCGATGCGCGCCTGCCACCGCTGATAGGCACGGGTGACAGCGTGGAGGTGAACCTGGTGTCTTCGGACGAGACCGTCAGCATCGCCAGCGGCGTGAATTATCAGGCGTGGACGTTCGGTGGCACCGTGCCCGCCCCGATCATCCACGTGCGACAAGGGCAGACGGTCCACGTAACCTTCACCAACCACGGCACGATGCAGCACTCCATCGATTTCCACGCGGCGATCACCCCGCCCAGCCTGCATTACGTGGAAGTCCAACCCGGCAAGTCGATCAAGTTCTCCTTCGTGGCCAATGTGCCCGGAGCGTTCCTCTACCACTGCGGCACGCCGCCGGTGTTGCTGCATATCGCCAACGGCATGTTTGGCGCCGTGATCGTCGACCCCGCCGAGCCACTGCCGCCTGCGGCGGACAGCTATGTAATCGTGCAGAGCGAGTGGTACACGCAGCAGGTGGCCGATCACTTGATGGGCCCCAACTTCGAGCGGATGCAGGAGGAACGCCCCGACGAGGTGGTGTTCAACGGTGCGGCCTTCCAATACCGCGACCACCCGTTGATCGCCCAGGCGGGAAAGCGGGTGCGTCTCTACGTGGTCGATGCCGGTCCGGACTTGTGGAGTTCGTTCCATGTCATTGGCGCCATCTTTGACAAGGTCTATCCCGACGGTGACGCGACGCATGCGCAGAGCGGCGTTTCCACTTACTCGATAGGGCCCGGAGCCGGAGCGGTATTCGACCTGACCTTGCCCGAACCGGGCAACTATCCGTTCGTGGATCACGACATGGCGCATGCCACGGCCGGTGCCATTGGCGTGCTGCAGGTGCGCGGCAAGAACGGCGCGGAACCCGTGGAGGCCACCGCCACGCCGCCGGCACCTGCAGCGCCGGCCGCCGACATGGTGGCTGCGTCCGCGGCCTTGGGTCCGTACCACGTGGATCCAGCCAAGGGCACGGAGTTGTATAGCGCCAATTGCGCAGCGTGCCACCAACCCACGGGCACGGGCATGGCCGGTGCGTTTCCCGCGTTGAAGGACAATCCTGCGGTACTTGATGCCAATGCCACCAAGCAGATCGACGTGGTGCTCAACGGCTTGCACGGCGAGAGCATCGGCGGCACCGCCTACGCCACGCCGATGCCGCCGTTTGGCAGCGCGCTGAACGATGCGCAGATCGCCGACATCATCAATCACGAGCGCTCATCCTGGGGCAATCACGGCAAGCAGATCGCTGCCAGCGACGTGAAGGCCCGGCGCGCGGCCTCAGGTGCTTCCTCACACTAGTTGTGGCCCGATTCGACGTCTGGAAAGGGGTGCTTGCACCCCTTCTGCCATGCGTCTAAATCGGCGTCAGGTTGGCGTAGGCGGCCACCAGCCATTTGCTGCCCTCGCCTTCGAAGTTCACCTGCAACCGCGTGTGCGCGCCGCTGCCCTCGGCGCTTAGTACCACACCAGCACCGAACTTCGGATGGCTGACGCGCTGACCGAGTTTCACCGGCAGGGTCTCTTCCAGCGACGGTGACACCTTCGTTGGGCGGCCGGCGTACAGCGGCCGCGTCACGTGGACGCGCGGGCGTACTTCGTCGATCAGTTCGGCGGGCATCTCGCCAAGGAAGCGCGAGGGCCGTGCCAGCATTTCGGTGCCGTGCATGCGTCGCGATTCGGCGTGGCTGACGATGAGACGTTCGCGGGCGCGGGTAATGCCGACGTAGGCAAGCCGGCGCTCTTCCTCCAGCCGTCCCTCATCGTCGACCGAACGCTTGCTGGGGAACAGGCCTTCTTCCATGCCGACCAGGAACACGACCGGGAACTCCAGCCCCTTGGCTGAGTGCAGTGTCATCAGTTGTACGCAGTCGTCGCCTTCTTCGCCCTGGTTCTCTCCCGCCTCCAGTGCCGCGTTGGAGAGGAATGCGTTCAACTCGCTGAGGCCAGCGTCGATGTCCTCCTGGCTGCGCTCGAAACGACTGGCCACGTTGACCAGTTCGTCCAGGTTTTCCACCCGGGTCTCGGCGTTGCCGCGGCTGTCTTTTTCGTAGAAGTCGCGCAGGCCGGTGTGGATGATGGCGTGGTCGATCTGTTCGGCGAGGGCCAGTGACGGCAGCGGAACGGGGAACGGGGAACGGGGAACGTCGGCATTCTCCTCCGCTTCTCCATTTTTGGTTCCCGACAAAGGGTTCGGAGCGGGCAGTTCGATCTCGGCTCGAGCTTCGATGTTCCCCGTTCCCCGTTCCCCGTTCTCCGCTCCCCGGAACGTCTGCGCCATCCCGTCCACGAAGGCCAGAAATGTCTTCACCGCATTCTTCGCCCGTCCGGCCAGATCTGTGCCGGTGAGCTCCCCCAACGCCGCTTCCCACATCGAGATGTTGTCGACGCGGGCGCGGCGGCGCAGCACGTCCAGCGTGCGGTCGCCGATACCGCGCGGTGGCGTGTTCACCGCGCGTTCGAACGCGGCGTCGTCGTGACGGTTGGCGGTCAGGCGCAGATAGGCCAGCGCGTCCTTCACCTCGGCGCGCTCGAAGAAGCGCTGGCCGCCGTAGACGCGGTAACCGATCCGGCGTTGCACGAGTTGTTCCTCGAAGTTCCTCGATTGCGCGTTCGAGCGATAGAGGATGGCGCAGTCGCGCGCATTGCCGTGTTCGTCGATGTATTCGCGGATGCGTTCGATCACGAAACGCGCCTCGTCCTGCTCGTTGTACGCCGAGTAAAGGGCGATGCGCTCGCCGTCGTCGCCAGCGGTCCACAGATGCTTGCCCAGGCGGCTCCCGTTGCGCTCGATCACCTGGTTGGCCGCTTTCAGGATGGTCGAGGTGGAGCGGTAGTTCTGTTCCAGCTTGATCGTTTTTGCACCGGGAAAATCGCGCAGGAACTGCTGCACGTTCTCCACCTTGGCGCCGCGCCAGCCGTAGATCGCCTGGTCATCGTCGCCGACCACGAACACTTGTCCGGTGCTGCCGGCGAGCACGCGGATCCAGGCGTATTGCAGCGTGTTGGTGTCCTGGAATTCGTCGATCAGCAGGTAGCGCCAACGCTGCTGGTAGTGCTCCAGCACGGCCGGGTTCTTCAGCCACAGCTCGTGCGCGCGCAGCAGCAACTCGGCGAAATCGACCAGACTGGCACGTCGGCAGGCGTCTTCGTAAGCCTTGTAGATGTTGACGAAGGTGTGGGTGACCGGATGATCCCGATGCTCTATGCCATCGGGCCGCTTGCCCTCGTCCTTCCACTGGTTGATCTGCCAGCACGCCTGCCGTGGCGGGAACTTCGCGTCGTCCAGCCCCAGCCCGGCGACGACGCGCTTGACCAGGCGCCACTGGTCGTCGGCGTCGAGGATCTGGAAGGTTTCGGTCAGTCCGGCTTCACGCCAGTGCCGGCGCAACAGGCGATGGGCGATGCCGTGGAAGGTGCCGACGGTGAGGCCCTGGGTACTGCCGGGAATCAACCCCGCCAGCCGCGCGCGCATTTCGCCGGCCGCCTTGTTGGTGAAGGTCACGGCGAGAATTGCCCACGGCGGGATGCCCTCGGCCTGGGTCAGCCACCCGATCCGGTGGGTCAGCACGCGGGTCTTGCCGGAGCCGGCACCGGCCAGTACCAGGTAGTGGCCGGGCGGGGCGCAGACCGCTTCGCGTTGGGCTTCGTTGAGCGGGTCGATCAGATACGAGACATCCATTACGTCGATTGTAACGGGCCCGGCTTCGTTCAGCCCGCCCTGCGCTCGCCGGGCGATCAAGAGAAAACCGCCGCAAGCGGCGGTTTCCGGGTTGCATGACGCGGCTCAGCGCTTGCGGGTGAAACCGCCGATGGCCAGTAGCGCGCCCACCACAATGCCGGCGATGCCGATCCATTGCGGGACGCCCTTGTCATGGGTGGCGGTGATCTTGGCCGAGCCCACTTGCACCAGGGTATCGGTATCCTGATAGAACGCATGGCCTGCCACGATCCAGATGCCGGCGGCCAGCAAAATGATGCCAACGATGATCAATCCTGCACGCATGGTGTATCCCCTGATTGGATGTGGCTCAAGTATGGCTGGCACGGATGTGCACAAAACGTACACGCCGGCCCGACGGGACTGCCCGGGGCGCGGCCAGCGCATTTGAATGCCGGAACACGGCAAAAAAGGCCCCGAAGATTAGGGGGAACCTTCGGGGCCGGGGGTCGGACGCAGTAACCCAGGGGAGAGGTACGCGACCGTGGGGGCCCAGGGAGGCGGGCCCACCGTGGATGCCGTTGCGTGCATCCGATGGATTGGAACGCGCTTTCGAGGGAAAGTTGCCGCTTACTTCCATAAAGTTCATGACGCGTTCAGAAGACGACGGACGACCGCGCCGCGTTATGCCGAATGGCAGATCGCCACGCTCAGTGCGCCTCGTCCCAGTTGGCACCCACGCCCACGTCCACCAGCAACGGCACGGCCAGTTCCGCCGCACCGGACATGCGTTCGATCACGCCCGCGCGTACCGCGTCGATCGCATCGTCACGCACCTCGAAGACCAGTTCGTCGTGCACCTGCATCAGCATGTGGGCGTCGTCCCGATCCTTCAGCCACGCGGCCACGGCGATCATCGCGCGCTTGATGATGTCTGCCGCGCTGCCCTGCATGGGGGCATTCACGGCGGCGCGTTCGGCGCCCTGGCGCAGGCCCTGGTTGCGTGCCGTGAGGTTCTCCAGGTACAGGCGGCGGCCGAAGATCGTTTCGACGTAGCCGTCGCGATGGGCCTGCTCCCGCGTGGCCTCCATGAAGGCATGCACGCCCGGATAGCGCGCGAAGTAGCGCGCCATGTAATCGCTGGCCTCGCCGCGGTCGACGCCCAGTTGCCTGGCCAGGCCGAACGCGCTCATGCCATACATCAGGCCGAAGTTGATCGCCTTGGCCGCACGGCGCTGGTTGCCGCTGACCTGCTCCGGCTTCAGTCCGAACACTTCGGCGGCGGTGGCGCGGTGTACATCGCCGCCTTCGTGGAACGCCTGCAGCAAACCCTCGTCACCGGACAGGTGCGCCATGATGCGCAGTTCGATCTGCGAGTAGTCCGCCGCCATCACCCGCCAACCCTCCGGCGCGATGAACGCCTGGCGGATGCGCCGGCCTTCCTCGGTACGCACCGGGATGTTCTGCAGGTTCGGGTCGGACGAGGAGATTCGTCCGGTGGCCACCGACCCTTGGTGGTAACTGGTGTGCACGCGACCGGTGCGCGGATTGACGATGCCGGAGAGCTTGTCGGTGTAGGTCGAACGCAGCTTGGCCAGCCCACGGTAGTCGAGGATCAGGCGTGGCAACTCGTGGGTATCGGCAATGGCATCCAGCGCTTCCTCGTTGGTCGACGGCTGGCCCTTCGGCGTTTTCAGTTTTGCCGCCAGCCCGAGTTCGTCGAACAGCACGACCTGCAACTGCCTGGGCGAATCGAGATTGAATTCGTGTCCGGCCAGCGCGTACGACTGCTGCTGCAGTTCCAGCATGCGTTTGCCCAGCTGCTGGCTCTGGGCACGCAGCTCGTCGCCGTCGATCAGCACGCCGCGACGTTCCATCTCGGCCAGCACCGGCACCAGCGGGATCTCGATGTCCTGATACACGCGGCGCAACGCTGGCACGCTCTGCAGTTTTGGCCACAATGCGTGGTGCAGGCGCAAGGTGATGTCCGCATCCTCGGCGGCGTAGCGGCAGGCCGTGTCCAGGTCCACCTGCGAGAACGAGATCTGCTTCGCGCCCTTGCCGGCAACCTCCGTGTATTTCACGGTTTCGTAGCCCAGATACTTCACCGCCAGCGAGTCCATGTCGTGGCGCGTGGCGGTGGCGTTCCATACATAGGACTCCAGCATCGAGTCGTGTGCGAGCCCCTGCACGGCGATGTCGTAGTGCGACAGGATGTTGATGTCGTACTTCGCGTGCTGGCCCAGCTTTGGCCGCGACGGATCTTCGAAGATCGGCTTCAGGGCGCGTAGCACGCCGTCGCGGTCGAGCTGTGCCGGCGCACCGGGGTAATCATGGTCGAGCGGGATGTAGCAGGCCTCGCCCGGCGCCACCGCGAGGCTGAGGCCGACGATATGGGCACGCATCGCCTCGATGCTGGTGGTTTCGGTATCGAAGGCGATCAGCGGTGCATCCCGGATTCGCTCCAGCCAGCGATCGAACGCCGCCTGCGTGGTAACCAGCTCGTACTCACCGACCTTCGACAGCTCGGCCGGGGGCGCCTCGATGCCAACGGAGTCAGCTGCCACCGCAACGCCCGCTTTTCCGAATCCCGTATCACCCATCCCGGATCCCGGCTCTCGCCCATCCAGCTCTTTCAGCGCCGCCTTGAACTCGTAGCGCGTGTACAACTCGCGCAGCTGTTCCACGTCCGCCTCGCGCTGGGCCAGCCCGGTGGGGCCGACATCCAGTGCCACGTCGGTCTTGATTGTCACCAGCTCGCGCGACAGCGGCAGTTGCGGCAGCGCCGCGCGCAGGCCCTCGCCGATCTTGCCGCCGATCTTGTCGGCGTTCGCCATCACGCCGTCCAGCGAGTCAAATTGGGCCAGCCATTTGGCGGCGGTCTTGGGGCCGCACTTGGGTACGCCCGGCACGTTGTCGACGCTGTCACCGGTCAGCGCGAGGAAATCGATGATCTGGTCTGGCCGCACGCCGAACTTTTCCATCACGCCGTCGCTGTCCATCACCGTATTGCTCATGGTGTTGACCAGAGTCACGTGCGGACCGACCAGCTGCGCCATGTCCTTGTCGCCGGTGGAAACCTCCACCTCGATACCCAGCTTGCGCGCCTGCACGACGAGGGTGCCGATCACGTCGTCGGCCTCGACCCCGGCCACGCGCAGGATGGGAAAGCCCAGGGCGCCGACGATTGCCAGCATCGGGTCGACCTGGGCGCGCAGGTCGTTCGGCATCGGTGGGCGGTTCGCCTTGTACTGGTCGTACAGCGCGTCGCGGAAGGTGGGGCCTGGCGCGTCGCTGACGAAGGCCAGGTAGTCCGGCTTTGCCTTCAGCGTGGCGCGCAGCATGTTGGCCACGCCGAACAGCGCACCGGTAGGTTCGCCGCGGGCGTTGCTCAGCGGCGGCAGCGCGTGGAAAGCACGGTAGAGGTAGGAGGAACCGTCGATCAGGATGAGTTTGGGCATGGGATGTGTTGATTCAGGGCGGGCAGGTCGCGCAGGGAAAACGGCTTGGAGTCGGGACCCAGGGAAAGAGGGTGAAGGTCGACAGCGGACCGGTGGGTGGCGCCGTGCCGACGGCAAGCAGACCGGGCAGACACCGCTTCGTGCTGCTCGCGGGTGAACACGCGCCAGTCATTCTCGCATGGCGGCCCACAGCGCCGGGGCTTCACGAAAGCCTGCCGCAGGCCCCTGCTATGCTCGAAACCCTGATCGAGGTTGCCGCCATGAAAATCGCCATCCTGCTCGTTGCCGCCAGCGTTTTGTTTGCCGCCATGCTGGTGCCGGTTGTGCATGCCCAAACCTATCCTGCCAGCAAGGTGCCGCCGCCACCCGGGATGAACGATCCGGGCGTGAAGGCCACCGCGCCGGCTGCCAGTTCCCCGGCGCCCGCGGCGACGCCCAAGCCGAATCTGCAACCGCTGACCTTGCCTGCGATGAACAGCGGCGACAGCCGGATGGGCCGTCCTGAGTCGGAACCGACCGTGCAGATTCGCGAACAAGGCGAGGACACCGTGCAGGAATACAGCCGCAACGGTCACGTCTACATGGTGGTGGTCACGCCGAAGCACGGCCTGCAGCGGACTTACATGGTCGATCCGCAAGGTCGGGTGGTCGACGAACACGGCCAACGGCGCGCAGCGCCCGCACTCTACAAGGTGCTCGAGTGGGGCAAGCCCAAGCCGCCAGCTCCAGAATCGGACGCGCCCGCAGCATCCAGCAGCAGTCGCTGAGCAGGGACTTGCGGTCGCGCATCGCCACCGGCGAACGCAGTCGTAGCACTGCTGAGCTTCAGGCCGGATCGTCCAGTTCCGGGTAGTGGCGAAAGATCCCGTTCTGGTTGAATGGCAAGCGTCGTGCTGATGCCAGGTAGGCAGCGATGCGCGGCCTTTGGGCCACGCGTTCTTTCAGCGCGAGCAGCAAGGGCAGTCCGCGTTCGATGCGCTGCATGGCCCGTGGAAGCGCGTACTCCAGTCCGCTCATCAGCTGGAATAACGAAAGGTCCACGTACGAATGCTGGTGCAGGGCATGAGAGCCTCCAGCGCGTTCGATGACTTGTTCGAAGTAGTCGAGGTATTTCGGCAATCGCGTCTCACGCAAGCAGGCTGCACGGCGGCAAGCTTCGACACGCTGGTCTTCGTAGTACAGGCTGCCGGCGATCGGATGGTGGGAATCGTGTATCTCAGCCACCAGGTCGGCGAGGGTCAACTGCAGTTGGAGCGCATACCGGCGGCGGTTCTCGCTGGCCGGCACCAGGTCGAGTGGCGGGCCGAGGTAGTGCAGGATGTTGGCAGTCTGCGCGATCAGCAGCTGACCTGCCTTGAGAAAAGGCGGGGCAAACGGCAGAGCACCATCGTGGACGCCGTCCAGATACTGCATGATCGCGTCGTCGCCCTCGTCGCGGGCCAGGTCGACATAACTGGCGCCTGCGTCCTCCAGTGCCAGCCGCACGAACTCGCCGCGGCCCTGGATGCCAGTCCAGTAGAACAGCTGGTAGTTCATGACGGCGTCCCGTAGCGGTGGGATGCCGAGCGTGCACTCGCACGCGTCGAGACTCAATGACGGAAGTGACGCAGTCCGGTGAAGACCATGGCGATGTCGTGCTCGTTGGCGGCGTCAATCACCTCACTGTCGCGGATCGATCCGCCCGGCTGGATCACCGCGCTGATCCCGGCGGCGGCCGCCGCATCGATACCGTCGCGGAACGGGAAGAACGCGTCGCTGGCCATCACAGACCCGCGTACCTCGAGCTTCTCGTCGGCCGCCTTGATGCCAGCGATCCTGGCACTGTAAACGCGGCTCATCTGCCCGGCGCCGATGCCGATCGTCTGGCGGTCGCGGGCGTAGACGATGGCATTGGACTTGACGAACTTGGCCACCTTCCAGGCAAAAATCAGATCGTGGATCTGCGCTTCGGTAGGTGCCCTGCGCGTGACGACCTTCAGATCGGCGGCGGTGACCATGCCGGTGTCGGCACTCTGGATCAGAAGGCCGGAACCCACTCTCTTCGAATGGTTGCCTGGGTGCGCATCGAGCAGGCTGCCTTCGGCGGGCAGCGGAATCTCCAGCACGCGCACATTGCCCTTCTTCGTGAACGCCTTCAGCGCGCCATCCGCATACGCAGGCGCCAGCACCACCTCGACGAACTGCCGGCCGACGATGGCTTTCGCGGTGGCACTGTCCACCTCGCGGTTGAACGCGATGATGCCGCCGAACGCCGACGTGGGATCGGTCTGGAAGGCCAGGTCGTAGGCCTTGCCGATACCCTCCAGGCTTACCGCCACACCACACGGGTTGGCGTGCTTGACGATCACGCAGGCCGGCTTGACGAAACTGCGCACGCACTCCCACGCGGCGTCCGCGTCGGCAATGTTGTTGAACGAGAGTTCCTTGCCCTGCAGTTGTCGAAAGCAGGCCAGCGTGCCCGGGTGCGGGTACAGGTCGGTGTAGAACGCGGCCTGCTGGTGTGGGTTCTCGCCGTAGCGAAGATCCATCACCTTGGTGAAACGCCCGTTGACCTGCGCCGGGAAAGCCGCATGGCCGACGATGGCATCCTGCGTGTCGTTGAGTTCCAGTCCGGACAGATAGTCACTGATGGCGCCGCCATAGTTGGCCACCCGATTGAATGCGGCGACCGCCAGCTTGAAGCGGGTGGCGCGGCTCAGCCCACCGTGCTGTTCGATCTCCGCCAGCGCCTCTTCGTACTGCCCGGGCGAAGTCAGTACGCCCACGTCGTTCCAGTTTTTCGCCGCCGAACGCAGCATCGCCGGGCCGCCGATGTCAATGTTCTCGATGGCGTCCCCCAGGGTGCAGTCCGGCTTGGCGACCGTGGCCTCGAACGGATAGAGGTTGAGCACCAGCAGGTCGATCGGTGCGATGCCAAGTTCGGCCATCACGGCGTCGTCGGTGCCGCGCCGACCCAGCAATCCACCGTGGACCTTAGGGTGCAGGGTCTTGACCCGACCGTCCATGATCTCGGGGAAGCCGGTGAGGTCGCTCACCTCGGTGACCGCAATGCCAGCCTCGCGCAGCGCGTTCGCGCTGCCGCCGGTGGAGAGCAGCTCGATGCCCTTGCCGGCAAGACGTCGACCCAGGTCGATGAGGCCGGTCTTGTCGGAGACGCTGAGCAGGGCCCGTCGGACCGGGACGAGCTGGGGAGTGGCCATGCGTGGTCATCCGTGAGGAGGAAAGCCCCGCATTATAGCCGCCCGGATGAAGGGCGTTTCCCCGCTGCAGCCGTTACAGCAAGCCGTGCGCGGCCAGCTTCTTGCGCAAGGTGGCGCGATTGATGCCGAGTGCGACGGCGGCGCGGCTCTGGTTGCCGTCGTGGAACGCCAGCACCTCGCGCAGCAGCGGCACTTCGACTTCGCGCAACACCAGCGCGTGCAGACCTTCGGTGCATTCGGTGTCGCCAATGTCGGCCAGATAGCGGCGCACCGTGCCAGTGACGCATTCGCTCAACGCACTACGGGAGCCGGCACCATAGCTGGCAGCATGAGAGCCGGCACCATGCGACGAGGACGAAACGGCGGCCTCGGCGGCAGGCAGTCTTGCGGCATTCACGGATATCTTCCCTCATGTACGATGCAGCGGCTGCATGAACCGCGGCGTTTGTGATGGCGTCATGTGCGCTCGCGTCAAGAATCGGATGCCGGAAAGCATCCAGCGCGAGGGGTGGAGTCTACCCGTGTGCGCCGACGATTTTAAGCCCCCGGCAGACTGTCAGCCGCATCGGGTTCACTCAAAGCCGAATTCGAACGCCACCGCCTTGTCGCCGGGGTCCTCCACTTCCAGCAGCAGCACGGCGGTGGCTCCCGGTGCCAGACCATGGTGCAGGACCGCGCCGTCGTCGAGGTATTCATCCGGCTGCAGGCGACGCATTGCCAACCGCTGTCCCTGCGCGTTCAGAAGAGTGATGGTCAGCACCGGATACGGCTGGCTGAAGGTGGCATCGTTGCGCACGCTGGCGCTGATCATCAGTGCGTCGGGCACGCTGGGGTGAGCCTGTACGTTGCTGGCGAGCAGACGCAGTCTGGTCGGCGCCGCGATCAAGGGAAGCTTGCAGCCGAGCACGACGCAGCTGCTGCGCAACCAGTGGCCCACGACCGGGTTGCGGATCAGGGCGTCGCGCTTCGCCCAGGCCAGTTGCACCAGCAGCAGCGAGGTCAACAACACGCATGCGAGCAGCCATGGCCAACGTCGTTCGCCCGACGCAGAGCGCGGGCGACGCGGCGGCGCGGACACCGGTTTGCGCGAGCGCTTTTGGCGCGGTTCCCGCGCGAAGCGCGGCGCGAACACCAACTGGGAGAAATCGCCCGGAGACGCGCTCCCGGACGTCGACTGATCGTCGGATTCCACCACTGCCGGTGCTTCCGGCTGCGGACGGTAGACCACCAGGTCGACGCACGGCGGCACGAGCGCGGGTTCGTTTGCGGGCAGTTCGACGAAAGGCTCGGGCGGGAGTTGGTCGGTGAGCGTGGCGACACTGTCGAAGCTGGCGTCACAATGCCCACACACGACATGGCCATGCGCCTGCGCAAGCATGTGCGCGTCCAGCGAAAAGACGGACAGGCATTCAGGACACTGCGTATACATGCGGGGCGTTGTCAATCGACGTGGCGGCAAGCTTAACAGCCTGCACGCGGCAGGCCGCGCGACGGCGACAACCCGTCAACATGAAGCCGGGTTCGCCCGTTGACAGTCGTCAGCCACGACGCCGACCGCTGATGCGGACCCAGTCCTCACGCGCATCCACGCGCAGTTCGTCGAACCATTCGGCGTAGCGTTGCAGCAGCTCGTCCTGCTGGCCGGCGAGGATGCCTGAGATGGCAAACGGCGCGCCGGGTTTGGCGACGGCGGCGAAGGTGGGGGCAAGTTGGGCGAGCGGACCGGCGAGGATATTGGCGATGAATACGTCGGCCGCTCCTGCGCATCCAGCCGCGGCACTACTGCGTCCATGCACGTCGGTGGTCGACAAGATGTGGTCCTGCGGCAGGCACAGCGACAGCCTTGCCGCCACGCCATTGCGCTCGGCGTTGTCGGCTGACGCGATGAGTGCTTGCGGATCGTTGTCGACGCCGATCGCGCTGGTGGCGCCGAGCTTGAGCGCGGCAATGGCCAGGATACCCGAGCCACAGCCGTAATCGGTAATCGTCTTGCCGCGCAGATCCAGGCCGTCCAGCCATTCCAGACACAGCGCCGTGGTCGGATGCGTGCCGCTGCCGAAGGCGAGGCCCGGGTCCAGGCGAACAATGACAAGCTCCTCGTCCACCGGAGACTCGATGTTCCACGGATAGACCCACAGTCGTCGACCAAACGGCATCGGCTTGAATTGATCCATCCAGGCACGTTCCCAGTCCTGGTCCGCGACCTCCTGGAAACCCAATCGGTCCGGTTCCAGCCATGGCAGCAGTTCACCCAATGCTTCGGCAAGGCCGCGCCGGTCGGCGTGTTCTTCAAACAAGGCATTCAAGGTGATCGTCGGCCACAGTGGCAACTCGCCCACGCCGGGTTCGAAGATGGCCTGTTCGTCCGGCGTCTGCGCGTCCGCATCCTGCAGCGTGATCGCGATCGCGCCCAGGTCTTCCAGGACTTCTTCCGCACGCGGTTGCTGTTCGGTACGGACGATCAGGGAAAGTTCGAGGAAGGGCATGGGTCGGGAGCGAGCGCGGAGGAATGGAAAAAGAAAAAGTGGATCATGCGTTCGCTTTCATCTCACTGGTCGCCACTCGTCGCCGAGCTCTTCTCTTTCTGCTCGGCCATGCGCTTTTCGAGATAGTGGATGTTCTGTCCGCCGTGGTGGAAACCTACGTCGGCCATGATCCGCTGCTGCAGCGGAATGTTGCACTTCACCCCTTCGATCACCGTCTCGGCCAGCGCCAGGCGCATGCGTGCGATAGCGGTTTCACGGTCCGGACCATGCACGATCAGTTTGCCGATCATCGAGTCGTAGTTCGGTGGAATGCGGTAACCGTCGTACAGATGGGTGTCCACCCGCACGCCGGGGCCGCCTGGCGCCTCGAAACGCTTCACCGTGCCAGGGCTCGGCATGAAGGTGTCCGGGTCTTCGGCGTTGATGCGGCACTCGATCGCATGGCCGCGCACCACGATGTCCTCCTGCCGCAGCGAAAGCTTCTGGCCGCCGGCAATCAGCAATTGTTCGCGCACCAGATCGGTGCCGGTGATCAGCTCGGTCACCGGGTGCTCGACCTGGATGCGCGTGTTCATCTCGATGAAATAGAAGCGGCCATTCTCGTACAGGAACTCGAACGTGCCCGCGCCGCGGTAGCCGATGCGCAGGCACGCATCGACGCAGACCTTGCCGATTTCGGCGCGCTGTTCGGGTGTGATACCCGGCGCCGGAGCTTCCTCGACCACTTTCTGGTGGCGACGTTGCATTGAGCAGTCGCGCTCGCCAAGATGGATCGCGTTGCCCTGACCGTCGGCCAGCACCTGGATCTCCACGTGGCGTGGGTTTTCCAGGAATTTCTCCATGTACACCTGATCGTTGCCGAACGCTGCCTTGGCTTCGGCCTTGGTCATCGTGATCGCGTTACCCAGGTGCGCCTCAGTGCGCACCACGCGCATGCCGCGACCACCACCACCACCGGAGGCCTTGATGATCACCGGATAGCCGATTTCGCGTGCAATCCTGATGCTGGCCTCGGCATCTTCGCCGAGCGGGCCGCCGGAGCCGGGCACGCATGGCACGCCGGCCGCCTTCATCGTGCGGATCGCCTCGACCTTGTCGCCCATCAGGCGGATTACATCTGCGGTTGGTCCGATGAAAACAAAACCTGACTGCTCCACCTGTTCGGCGAAATCCGCGCGCTCGGACAGAAAGCCATAGCCCGGGTGGATCGCTTGCGCGTCGGTGATCTCCGCTGCAGCGATGATGCGCGGGATGTTGAGGTAACTGTCGGCGGATGGGCCAGGTCCGATGCAGATCGCCTCGTCAGCCAGGCCGACATGTTTCAGGTTGCGATCCACCGTGGAATGCACCGCCACAGTCTTGATCCCCAGACTGTGGCAGGCGCGCAGCACGCGCAAGGCAATTTCGCCGCGGTTGGCGATGACGACTTTCTCTAGCATATGAACTCCAAGGAGCGGGAAGGGGGGACGGGAACAGGGAACGGAAAGATCAAAAGCGCGACGCTGCAGCTCTTGCTTTGTCTGTTCCCCGTTTCCTGTTCCCCGTTCCCTGCTCCATCATCAGGCAATCACGAACATCGGCTCGTCGAATTCCACCGGCTGGCCGTTCTCGATCAGGATCGCCTGCACGGTTCCGGCGACTTCGGCCTCGATCTGGTTGAACATCTTCATCGCCTCGATCACGCCCAGCGTCTCGCCGGCATTGACCTGCTGGCCGACCTTGACGAAGGCCGGCGCGCCTGGCGTAGCCGAGGCGTAGAAGGTGCCGACCATGGGCGCCTTCACCACGTGTCCGGCTGGCAGCGCGTCTGCGGCTGCCGGTACATCGATTGCGGCAGCCACTGGCGTGGCAGCAACGGGTGCGGGCGCGATGGCTACCGGAACGGGGGCGGCGACGGCGACCGGCGCCGTACTCTTGGGCACGCGCGACAGGCGGACAACCTCCTCGCCCTCCTTGATCTCCAGTTCGGCGAGGTTGGACTCCTCGAGCAAGTCGATCAGCTTCTTGATTTTGCGCAAATCCATCGGATCAGCCTTTGGTCAGTCATGCCACGGTCGGTGGCTGGAATTGAATGGGGGTTGCCTGGCCGTCGGCCTGGCTCAGGTCGTGGCGGGCGGTGCCGCCGCGAGGCGCCGGATTGCCGCTTCGAGCGCCAACACATAGCTGGTGCTGCCGAAACCGCAGATCACGCCGACCGCCAGGTCGGCGAGCTGCGAGTGGTGTCGGAACGGCTCGCGGGCGAACACATTGGACAAATGCACCTCGATGAACGGGATTGCCACTGCGGCGAATGCGTCGCGCAGGGCGATGCTGCTGTGTGTGAACGCACCGGCATTGCAGAGGATCAAGGCGGTCTGGTCGTCGCGGGCCTGATGGATGCGACCGATGAGCTCGTGCTCGGCATTGGACTGAAACCAGACCAGCTCATGCCCCGCTTCCTGCGCACGCTCGGCGAGCGACCCGTTGATCGCGGCCAGAGTCTCGCTGCCGTAGATCTGCGGTTCGCGCGCACCCAGCAAATTGAGATTGGGCCCATGCAGGACCAGGATCTTGGCCACGAACTGCCCACCTTGCGTCCGGACGACCCGGTACCCGGCGCAGTGTGCTCGTCCCCGCCGATGTTGTCCAGTTCACTGCAGATCGGCGATGTTTGACGGAGAAGTGCAGCATTCCCTGCGCTGGCGTATGTGAGACGAGCTTTACCGTTGTGATGGTGTACCCTTCAGCCAATTTTCCAGTTGTGCGGGTGATAGCACACCGGCGTGTGTGGCCATGATGCGGCCATCAGCGCCGATAAGTGTGCTAAATGGTAGTATCTCCCGGGTATCACCCAGCTGGAGCGACGTACTTGGCGCTTCCAGTTTTCCCAGCAAAACCTGATAATTGACTGGATATGACGCCAGAAAGCTGCGAACGCGAACGGGATTATCCATCGCAATTCCCAGCACGATCACTCCATGATCGGCGAACTTTTCCCACGCCTGATTGAGCGTGGGCATTTCCTCCAGGCACGGACCGCACCAGCTGGCCCAGAAATTCAGCAGCACGCGCCGGCCGCGGTAGTCGGCCAGGGCGTGGCTGCGTCCTTCAAGGTCGAACAGTGTCAGGGCCGGCACCGGCTTGCCGACGAACGCCGGGTCGCCCTGGGTGATCGCGGGCGATTGGAGTTGGCTCTGGCTGACTCCGCCGACGATCGCAGCGAGCACGGCCAATACCAGGATGAGGGTAGTACTGCGACCGAACATCAGCGCGCGGCGTCGGTCAGTGCCCGTTCGACCATCGAGGACGTCAGCACCGTGGACAGTTGCCGGCCGGCCCCGCCGTGCTTGGGGAACACCACGTAAAGCGGCACACCCGGCGAATGGTATTGGGCGAGGAACGCGCTGATGGTCGGGTTCACGTCGGTCCAGTCGCCTTTCATGTAGACCGCACCAGTGCGTTGCAGCAGGTCGCGGAATCGCCGGGTGTCCAGCACCGTGTGCTCGTTGGCCTTGCAGGTGACGCACCAGTCGGCGGTCATGTCGACGAACACGGGCGTGCCGGCGGCGCGCAGTTCGGTCAGTTTCTGCGGACTGTAGGCGACCACGCCGTCCTCGGCCACGCCGGTGCCGGAGGGCGGCGGCACGTGGGTCAGCAAGACCATCGGCACCAGCGTGGCGATCGCCAGAATCGCGACAGCCAATTTGCTGATGGGGCCGCGCGAACGGCTGCGCTCAAACCACCACAGGGTCATCGCCAGCAGCACCATCGCCACCAGCACCAGGCCGACGGCATCAGCGCCGCGCTGATTGGCCAACACCCACACCAGCCAGGCGGCGGTGAGGTACATCGGGAAGGCGAGCACCTGTTTCAACGTCTCCATCCAGCGGCCGGGTTTGGGCAGCAAGCGCGCCAGCGCGGGCACGAAGCCGATTGCCAGGAAGGGCAACGCCAGGCCGGTGCCCAGCATCAGGAACACCAGCAAGGCCGACAGCGTCGACGCGGTGAACGCGTAGGCCAGGGCACTGCCCATGAACGGGGCGGTGCAGGGCGTGGCCACCACCACCGCCAGTACGCCGGTGAAGAAGTCTCCGGCGGGCCCGGCACGCCGCGCCAAACCGGCGCCGGTATTGCCCAGCGACGCGCCGAACTGCACCACACCGGACATCGACAGGCCGACCGCCAGCATCACGCAGGCCAGCACGCCGACCACGATCGGCTGCTGCAACTGGGTGCCCCAGCCCAGAGCATGGCCGGCCGTGCGCAGGGCCAGAATGCCCAGCCCCAGCGCGGCGAAACTGCACAACACGCCAGCGGTGTAGAGCAAGGCGTGGCTGCGCCGCGCGGCGGGATTCTCACCACCTTCCAACACGCTCACCGCCTTGATCGACAGTACCGGCAAGACGCAGGGCATCAGATTCAGCACCAGGCCACCACCCAGCGCCAGCAACAGCGCCCCGAGGAGACCGATCTGCAGCGGGCTCGCACCGACATCCGTCGCGGGGGGCGATGCGTTGGGCGCCACCACAATGCCGTTGACCGCCGCGCTGTTCGCCAGGTCGATGGTCACACCCCGATTCATCACCGGATAGCACAACCCGCCTTCCTGGCAACCCTGGAAGCTGGCCTCGAGCTGCAGATGCGTGCGCCCGGCCAGGTCACCTTCCACGGTGACCGGCAGTTCGACCTCGCCGAAATACACGGTGACATCGCCGAAGTGCTCGTCGCGATGCTTGACGCCGGCCGGCCATGCCGGCCTCAGCCTGAGGCCGGGCGCATCGGTCAGCTGCAAGGCGGTCTGGTCGCGATACAGGTAGTAGCCCTTGGGCATCGTCCAGCGCAGCAGCAACTGGTGCGGGCTCTGCGCCAGCGCCGCAAAACTGAACGCCTGCTCGGGCGGCAAGGCGGCATCGCCGCCGCTGGTCGGTGACCTGTCCAACGCCTTCAGTGCCGCGCCCAGCGACCCGGCGGCGGGAGCCACTGCCGCCGCCGGGTCGATGCTGGTGCCCTCGGGCAATGGCAAGTCGAGTTGTTCGGTGTGCGGGGGGTAGCAGATCTTCGGATCGACCTCGTGGCAGCCCTGGTACTGCACGCTCAGGCGCAACCTGGTGGTCCCGGCAGCCACGGTATAGGGAATGCTGGCGTCGACGCTGTGGTGATAGGTCTCCACATCGCCGAGGTACTCGTCGTGGTGCTTCTCGCCATCGGGCAGTTGCGCCTTGCCCAGGCTCACGCCTTCGGCCGCCCTGAATTTCATGCGGCCGCGGTAGAGGTAGTAATCCGGCGCGATCGTCCAGTGCAGTTTCAACACGCCGGGCGTCGCTGCATCGGTGCGGAGCTGGTAGGCCTCGGTGACCGGCAGCAGCTCGTTGGTATCTTGCGCGAACGCCGGCAGCACGAGGGCCAGCAGGCTCAGGCAGATCAGCAGGCGTTTGGCCATTTGGCCGATGGACAACGAACGCATCACGACTCCAGCAACGAAAACCTGTGCGGCGCAGGCATCGCCCCATTATGGCCCACGCGGGTCTCGCGGCCACGCCGTGCTTCATTTCGCCGCGCCGCGTCAGCAGGTTTCCGGACCGTCAGCCGCTGCTGTGCCTGCGAACCCAGTCGAGGTAGGCCTCATGTCCTTGTCCTACCGGCACCGCGATCAGCTCGGGCACGTCATAAGGATGCAATTCGGCAGGCGACGTTCCAGCGCAGCCAGACGCGGGCCGGTGGTCTTGATCAGCAGCAGCTCCTCGCTGTCGGTCTGTACGGCGTCCTGCCAGCGGTAAGTCGAGCGGATCCCGGGCAACTGGTTGACACAGGCAGCCAGATGCTCGGCCAACAGGGCCTCGGCGATCCGTTGGGCACTGGTCGCATCGGGACAGGTGCAATAGCAAAGCAGGACGATGTCTTTCATGCCAGAAAGCCTAGCAGGCTGTCGGATTTTCGATTGGCGAGCCTCCGCGCCACCTGCGCGGCCTCGTCATCCATCGCTTCTTGCCCTGGCCCACCGCAGGGCAGCCAATCGCTTCAAATCGTTCTGGCACGGGCGAATCCCGCCTTGGCCATGACGACCGGCCAATCTCCTGGTTTGCCCCGCCCGGAAAGCTCCTGGCCGGGCGGGGTTGGGCATGGGAGAGCTCGATGGCCCTTGAAACCCGCGGTCGTCCACCCAATTAGCTGTTCGTTCCCCATCGAAGTTCTTGCAGTGGCAGCTTGTACCGCTAAAATTGGCACTCATCTACTATGAGTGCTAGCAAGATCAGCGAATCGGGTCTTTCAAGTCCTGCCCCACCTCAATCGACATCGGAGTCCTTCCATGAGCAAACTGCGTCCGTTGCATGATCGCGTCATCGTCAAGCGTCTCGAAGAAGAGCGCGTCTCCGCCGGCGGCATCGTCATTCCCGACAGTGCCACCGAAAAGCCCACCCGCGGCAAGGTCGTCGCCGCTGGCACCGGCCTGATCATGGCCGACGGCAAGGTGCGCCCGATGTCGCTGAAGGAAGGCGACACCGTGTTGTTCGGCAAGTACGCCGGGCAGGAAATCAAGATCGACGGCGAAGATCTGGTCTTCCTGAAGGAAGACGACATCGTGGCCGTGATCGAAGGCTGACTGGCTGGGCCGCGGTTGGTTGAGCGCGAATGAAAAGCGCGCACGCCAGTCGCATGGGCTCATTCCCGTAGCACGTTCGCGACGAATTCCCATTCCTATTTTATTTTTTTGAGGCAAGAAAATCATGGCAGCTAAAGAAGTACGTTTCGGCGAAGACGCCCGCGCCCGCATGCTCAAGGGCGTGAACACCCTGGCCAATGCGGTCAAGGTCACCCTCGGCCCCAAGGGCCGCAATGTCGTGCTCGAGAAGAGCTTCGGCGCCCCCACGATCACCAAGGACGGCGTGTCCGTCGCCAAGGAGATCGAGCTGGCCGACCGTTACGAGAACCTCGGCGCGCAGA
>JBDTEG010000105.1:0-14519 GCA_039922695.1 Rhodanobacter sp.
CTACCGGTTGCGTGCTGCCGTCACCCAGCGGCTTGCCGCGTGAACCGATCACGACACCCGGGTACTTGCTCTCGTTCTCGAACGGATCGGGCGGGCAGTTCTTGCTGCGCACGTCCAGCCACAGGCCGCGACGGTTCTTGTCCGGGCCGGTCGCCTGCTCGAAACACGGCTCGTTGACCATGCCGAAGTAGCTCCAGCGGTCGGCCCGTGAGTAGCCCAGGCTCGGGTGCGAGCTGATGGACTTCAACAGGTCGAACGCGCCGAACGTGTAGTCGCTCATGCGGTTCCAGAAGTAGTCGTTGCCGCCACTCCAGACCAGCCACATGTTGCGTCCCTTGACCTCGTCCGGTGTAAGCGTCAGGGCACCATCCATGTCATGAAAGTAGTCTTCCGACGCCTGCGGGAAAGAAGCGCCGTTGCGACCTGCCTGGCTGGCTTCGTCCAGGACCTTGCCGGCCTCGGGGTGCGGTTGCACGGAGCAGCCCACGGCAATGAGGCCCGCCAGCAGGAAAAGAAATCCACGCCCGTGATAACGAATCATTGCGACTCTCCTGACTTCCGGTGTCCACAGATGGTGAGTGTTCTGCAGCGAGCTCCCGCTCCACGGCGGACGCGAGCCGGAAAGCGAACAGGGCCTGCTTTGGCAGCGAAACGTCGCGCGTGACGACGTCCTGATGCCAACAAGCCAGCGGGTGTCTCTCCCCTGCCAAATTGTCCAATCCCCGGGATTCCTTCCAATCGGTCTTGCAAAGTACCGACCAGGCACGTTCAAGAATGAGGTGCCGAATCGGCTATGCGTCGCTTCGCGTCCGCGGCACGCTTTGTCAGCGCTGATCACGCCTGGAGTTGCTCCGTTTCAACCGAGAATGCAATCCCCATGCCACTGGCGAAGTCGCTGGCAATCGAGTTCGTTCAAGGAGTTGGCGCGTCGTGCGCGCGGCGGGCTCGGGTCACGAGCGACCCGGTGAATCATCACGGCGGGTACAAACTGACCCGGTCTGGAAACGCCAAACGACGTAGCGGTTCCCGGCTACGTCTGACTCAACGGCTACGCCAGGATCGAAAACGCCGGCCGCTCGTGACCGGCCGACCATGGGCCGCCTCTGCTCACACCGGGACGTCGGTTATCCCAGGCGCGCTTCAAGGCCGGTCGCCTCGCGCGCCAGCAGTTCAATGCCGGTCCAATCGCCGCTGGCCAGCTTGTCGGCAGGCGTGAGCCACGAGCCGCCCACGCAGATCACGTTGGGGAGGGCGAGGAAATCCGCTGCGTTGGACAGGCTGATGCCGCCGGTGGGGCAGAAGCGCAGCTGCGGCAGCGGGCTGGCCCAGGCGGCCAGCAAGTTGTGGCCGCCAGCCGGCACCGCGGGGAAGAATTTCAGGTGGCGGTAACCGCGTTCGAGCAGGCTCATCGCCTCGCTGGCGGTGGCCGCGCCGGGCAGCAGCGGCAGCGCGCTGTCCTCGGCCGCGTCGAGCAGGTAGGGCGAGAAGCCGGGCGATACCGCGAAGCGCGCGCCGGCCTGTCGCGCCGCATGCAAATCGATCGCACTCAATACCGTGCCGACGCCCACCATGGCGCCCTCGACCTCGGCGGAGATGGCGCGGATCGCATCCAGCGCCACCGGGGTACGCAAGGTGACCTCGATCGCGGAGATGCCGCCGGCGACCAGTGCGCGTGCCATCGGCACCGCGGCTTTGAGGTCATGAATCACCACCACCGGGATCACCGGCGCCAGGCGCATGGTGGCTTCGATCTGTGCCTGCTTCTGCTCGATAAGGTTCATGCAAACGTCCTGCTGGAGAGACTGTAGGAGCGCACCTTGTGCGCGAAGCGCGTCGCCACTCGGATATTCCCTTCGCGCACAGGGTGCGCTCCTGCAAGGAAGTCATGACAACACGCCGGCGCCGAGGTCAGCGCTGGTGGCGGCCTGGCGGAACAGACCGAACAGTTCGCGGCCCATGCCGCTGTGCTGGCTGGAGAGGTCGGCGACGACTGGCAGGCGTGCATCGAGTTCGTGCGCTTCGATGAGGACGTCCAGGCGGCCGTTCGCGGCATCGAGCCGGATCATGTCACCGTCGCGCAGCTTGCTGATATTGCCGCCCGCGACGGCTTCCGGCGTGACATGGATTGCCGCCGGCACCCGTCCGGAGGCACCGGACATGCGCCCGTCGGTGAGCAGGGCAATGCGATGGCCGCGATCCTGCAGCAGAGCCAGCGTGGGGGTGAGCTTGTGCAGTTCCGGCATGCCGTTGGCCTGCGGTCCCTGGAACCGCACCACAGCGATGAAATCGCGATTCAATTCGCCGCGCTTGTAGGCGCCGGCTACTTCGTCCTGGTCGTGGAAGACGATCGCCGGCGCCTCGATGACCAGCCGATCCTCGGGCACCGAGGACACCTTGATCACGGCGCGCCCGAGGTTGCCATCGAGCATGCGCAGTCCGCCGTCGGCACGGAACGGTTCGTCCAATCCGCGCAGCACGCCGCGGTTGCCGCTCAGCTTCGATACTGGCGTCCAGCGCAGCGTACCGGCGGCGTCCAGCTGCGGCACCTGCGCGTAGCCGTCCAGCCCGGTGCCGAAGACGGTTTGCACGTCGCCATGCAGCAAGCCGGCACCGAGCAGCTGGTCGATCAGGAAGGCCATGCCGCCGGCATCATGAAACTGGTTCACGTCGGCGTAGCCATTCGGATACACGCGGGCCAGCAGCGGGACCGCGCCGGACAGCGCATCAAAATCGTCCCAGCGCAACTGGATGCCGGCGGCCTGGGCGATCGCCACCAGGTGCAGCAGGTGGTTGGTCGAACCGCCGGTGGCGTGCAGGCCGACCACGCCGTTGAGGATCGCACGCTCGTCGATGACATGACCCAACGGCAAATAGTGTTCGCCCAGCGCGCTGTTGGCGGCGACGCGGCGCACCACCTCGGCGGTGAGCGCATCGCGCAGCGGCGTGTCCGGCGCGGTGAAGCTCGCGCCGGGCAGGTGCAAGCCCATGATCTCCATGAGCATCTGGTTGGAGTTGGCAGTGCCGTAGAAGGTGCAGGTGCCGGGAGCGTGATACGAAGCCGCTTCGGCTTCGAGCAGCTCGTCCTTGCTTGCCTTGCCGTCGGCAAACGCCTGACGAACTTTGGACTTCTGCTCGTTGGGGATGCCGCTGGGCATCGGGCCGGACGGCACGAACGCGCCGGGCAGGTGGCCGAAGCTGAGCGCGGCGATCAGCAGACCGGGCACGATCTTGTCGCAGATGCCCAGGAACAGCGCGCCGTCGAACATGTCGTGCGACAAGGCCACCGCAGCAGCCATCGCGATCAGGTCGCGCGAGAACAGCGACAGCTGCATACCCGCGCGTCCCTGGGTGACGCCGTCGCACATCGCCGGCACGCCGCCGGCGACTTGCGCGGTGAAGCCGCTGTCGCGTGCTATCTGGCGGATCAGCGCCGGATAGCGTTCATATGGTTGGTGGGCGGAGAGCATGTCGTTGTAGGCGGTGACGATCGCCAGGTTGGCGCGCTGGCCGCTGCGCAGAGCCTGCTTGTCTTCACTGCCGCAGGCTGCGAATCCGTGCGCAAGATTGCCGCAGGACAAGCGCCCGCGCTGCGGTCCGCTGCGATCCACCGCGTCGATGCGCGCGAGATACGCCGCGCGCGTGTCGCGGCTGCGCTGGCGCAGGCGTTCGGTGACTTCGGCGAGGACGGGATGCAGCGTAGTCATGGTTCATTCCGAATGGGTAGGAGCGCACCTTGTGCGCGATGCTTTTCGAGATATGACCCAGAGCCATCGCGCCATGGTGCGCTCCTACAAGGGTGGCTAGGGACACCAGTACACCGCCACCGCCACGCGTTGCTGGATCAGCACCGCGCGTACCGGATAGTCACGGGCAGCGCCGAGGCCGAGCCGGGCATCGGCAAGTACATCGCGCTTCTTTTCGCCGGAGACCAACAGGTACAGCGCGCGGGTCTCAAGCAAAGTGGGCAGGGTCAGGGTGATGCGTGGCTCGCCGGCGTCCGGTGCATGCATCGGCAGCACACGGGTGTGGCCATCCATGTCCAGCGCCTCGGCGAGGTGGTCACCGCCAGGGAAGAACGAGGCGGTGTGGCCATCCTCGCCCATGCCCAGCACCACCGCATCGAACGGCAGCGGCAGCGCGGCGATGCGTGCGGCGGCTTCGACCAGGCCCGCTTCCGGGCTGGCGGCGCCGGTGTACAGCGGAATGAGCCGTGCGCTGGCGGCGGCATGTTGGAGCAGATGCGACTTCACCAGCCGCGCATTCGAGCGTTCATCGCTGTCCGGCACCCAGCGTTCGTCGACCAGGGTCACCAGTACCCTGGACCAGTCGAGTTTCTCGCGGGAGAGGTGCTCGAAAAAATTTTTCGGCGTGCTGCCACCAGATACAGCCAGCACGGCGTGATCGCGCTGCTTCAACGCGTTGCGCAGCCGCTCGGCGACGCGCTCGGCCAGGGCCATGGCCTGGGCCTGGCAGCCGGTGAAGCTGTGGGTGGTGACGTTCAGTGGCGTAGGCATGGCAGGGAAATCACGAATGGGACGGGACTGACGAGTCTGATGCAACGAGTGCAAGCAACGGATGAACCGTGGCTCCTGTCGAGGTATCAGTCACTGTCGTCGTGCCAGGTGCGACCATCGCGCTCGATCAGCGCGACCGACGCACTGGGTCCCCAGCTGCCCGCCGCATAAGGGCGCGGTATATCGCCGCTGGCCGCCCACGCGGCGAGGATCGGACCGGCCCAGCGCCACGCGGCTTCGACCTCGTCGCGGCGCATGAACAAGGTGGGATTGCCGCGCACCACGTCCAGCAGCAGGCGTTCGTACGCATCTGGTTGCTGCACGCCGAAGGCCTCGGCGAAGCTCATGTCCAGCGGCACGTGGCGCAGGCGCAGACCACCGGGGCCGGGGTGCTTGATGGTCAGCCACAACTTCACCCCCTCGTCCGGTTGCAGTCGCAACACCAGCCGGTTCTGCGCCAGCGTGCCGGAGGCGCTGTCGAACATGGAGTGCGGCACCGGCTTGAACGTCACCACGATTTCCGAAACCCGGTTGGGCAGGCGCTTGCCGGTGCGCAGATAGAAGGGCACGCCGGCCCAGCGCCAGTTTGCAATTTCCGCCTTCAGCGCGACGAAGGTTTCGGTGTTGGACTTGGTATCGCCCAGTTCTTCCTGATAGCCCGGAACGTGGTCGCCCTCGGCGATGCCGGCACGGTACTGGCCGCGCACGGTGAGCGGACCCGCATTATCGTCGTCGATCGGCTTGAGCGCGTTGAGTACCTTCAATTTCTCATCGCGCACGGCATCGGGCGCCAATGACGCAGGTGGCTCCATCGCCACCATGCACAGCAGCTGCAACATGTGGTTCTGCACCATGTCGCGCAGCGCGCCCGCATGGTCGTAGTAACCCGCACGGTGGCCCACACCCACGGTTTCGGCGACGGTGATCTGCACGTGGTCGATATGCGCCGAGTTCCACAGCGGCTCGAACAAGGCATTACCGAAGCGCAGCACCAACAGGTTCTGCACGGTTTCCTTGCCGAGGTAGTGATCGATGCGGAAGGTCTGCGATTCACTGAAGACCTTGCCGACCGCGTCATTGATGCGATTCGCGCTTTCCAGATCGCGGCCGATGGGCTTTTCCATCACTACGCGCGACTGGCCCAGATTCAACCCGTGCTCGCCGAGGCGCTTGCACAGGTCGACGAAAAGCTCGGGCGAGGTGGACAGATAGAACACGCGCACGTGTTCGGGTTCAGCCTGGATCAGGGCGGCGAAATCGTCCCAGCCGTCGTCCTTGCGTGCATCCAGCGAGCGATAGAACACCTGCTTGAGAAATTCGTCGAGCTTGCCGGCATCGCAGATCTTCAGCAGCGCGTCGCGCAGTTGCGCGCGATAGCCGGCGTCGTCCAGTGCCTCGCGCGCCACGCCGACGATACGGCTGCTGGGCGGAATCTGGCCGTCAAGGAAGCGGTGGAACAGGGCCGGCAGGAGTTTGCGCACGGCGAGGTCGCCGGTGCCGCCGAAAATCACCAGGTCGAATGGTTCGACCGATTGCTGGGAAGCTGTCACGCGAGTACCTCGACACGATGCCGGTGGTGGGCAGTGGCCGCGTCGCGGCCGCTGCGCCGGGTGAACGTAAAGCATACCAGTGAAAGACCAGATAGGCCACCGCTATGCATACGAATTCATCAGCCGACATCGAGGCTCTCCAAAGGCACGATTCAAGCCCTCAGCCACGCGACCGGGCCTGGAATGACTTGCGGCGGGTGGTCAGCTATTGGTATTGTTGTCGGCATGGAAACCGCCCTGACCTCGGAATATCGCCGTATCTGCCGCGACCCGACCAGCCACCAACCGCTGGCCTATTTGCGGCTGCGCCAGGCGATCCGCAATGTCGTGCAGCAACGCGATGTCGAGCCCGGCCACGCCCTGCCCAGCGAGCGCGACCTGTCGCAGGCGCTGAAGCTGTCGCGGGTGACCGTGCGCAAGGCCATCGCCGGGCTCGTCGAGGAAGGCATGCTGACCCAGCGTCACGGCGCCGGCACCTTCATCGCCGAGCGCATCGTCAAGCCGATGTCGCGGTTGACCAGTTTCACCGAGGATCTGCGCGAGCGTGGCCTGCATCCGCGTTCGGAGTTCTTCGAGCGCGGGATCGGCGAGGTCACGCCCGAAGAGTCGATGGCGATGAACCTGTCGCCCGGCTCGCTGGTGGTGCGCCTGCATCGCTTGCGTTACGGCCAGGACGAGCCGCTGGCAATCGAGCGCAGCGTGGTGCCGGCCAGCGTGCTGCCCGATCCGATGCTGGTACACGACTCGTTGTACGAGGCGCTGGAGAAGCTCGGCTGCCGCCCACGCCGGGCATTGCAGCGCCTGCGCGCCATGTCGCTCAACGTGCAACAGGCGCGGTTGCTGCATGTTGCCGTGGGCAGCGCCGGGTTGAACATCGAGCGACGCAGCTTTCTGGACGACGGCCGCGTGGTCGAGTTCACCACCTCGTGGTATCGGGGTGACATCTACGATTTCGTCGCCGAACTGCACACCGATTGAAGGATGGGCATGACCGCCAGCCACACCTTGATGTACCGCGAAGCGCACGAATCGGCCGAGGTGGTGGCCCGGCAGTTCGCCGCCAATGAAGCGGTGGTGAGTGCCCTTGCCGAGTCGCTGCGTGCCGCGCCGCCCCGCTTCATAGTCACCTGCGCGCGCGGCAGCTCCGACCATGCAGCGGCCTATGCCAAGTACGTGTTCGAGACGCAGCTCGGCATCGTCACCGCATCTGCCTCGCCATCGGTGACCTCGGTATACGCCGCCGAGCAACGCTGGCAGGGCGCGTTGTTCATCGCAATCTCGCAATCGGGCAAAAGCCCGGACTTGCTGCGCAATGCGCAAGCGGCCAAGGTGGCGGGCGCGCAGGTCGTGGCAATGGTCAACGTCGAGGATTCACCGCTGGCCGCACTGGCCGACACGGTGATTCCGCTGCATGCCGGGCCCGAGCGCAGCGTGGCAGCGACCAAGAGCTATATTGCCGCGCTGGCCGCCGTGCTGCATGTGTGCGCGCGCTGGCGCGGCGACGAAGAACTGAATGGGGCTTTGCGCGCGTTGCCGGATGCCTTGCGTGCGGGTTGGGACGCCGACTGGTCGGCCCTGAGCGAGGGCCTGGTCGAGGCTCACAATCTGTTCGTGGTCGGTCGCGGCTTCGGCCTCGGCATCGCGCTGGAGGCGGCGCTGAAATTCAAGGAAACCTGCGGGCTGCATGCCGAGGCTTTCAGCGCAGCCGAGGTCAAGCATGGCCCGATGGCCCTGGTCGGACCGGATTTTCCGGTGCTGTGCCTGGCCCAGGACGACGATACGCTGGACAGCACCCTGGCGGTGGCACGTGATTTTCGCGACCGCGGCGCGCAGGTGTTCGTGGCCGCGCCCGGCCTGCGAGGCGCCGGCACGCTGCCGGTACTCGCAGGCCTTCCCGCCATGTGCACACCGCTGCTGATCATCCAGAGCTTCTACCGCGCCGCCAGCGAACTGGCCGTGCGTCGCGGCTTCAATCCCGATGTGCCGCCGCATCTGAACAAGGTCACCGAGACGGTGTGAGTCTCTTGTAGGAGCGCGCCCTGTGCGCGAATGCTTTTGTTCAATTACCGGCACGGCATTCGCGCACAGGGTGCGCTCCTACAGTCGCCGCATCTTTATTGGATCGACTTATGCAAGCCCTTACCAATGCCCGCGTACTCACCGATGATGGCTGGCGTGACGACGTCGCCGTCGTGCTGGATGGCGAGCACATTGCTGCGCTGATCCCGCGCTCCGAACCGTCCCTGCGCGGGATGCCGCAGCAGGATCTCGGTGGCGCGATGCTGCTGCCCGGCTTCATCGATGTGCAGGTCAATGGCGGCGGCGGGGTGCTGTTCAACGAGGCACCCACAGTAGAGGCAATTCGCCGGATCGGCGCCTCGCATCGGCGCTACGGCACCACCGGTTTCCTGCCGACCCTGATCAGCGATGACATGGACGTGATGCGAACCGCCTTGATCGCGGTGGAGCAGGCGTTGGCCGAAGGCGTGCCCGGCCTGCTCGGCATTCACCTCGAAGGCCCGTACCTCGCGCCAGCACGCAAGGGCGTGCACGACGCGAAGTATTTCCACGTGCCCCGCAGCGAGGAACTGGCGTTGCTTTGCGCGCCCCATCGCGGCATACGCCTGGTTACGCTCGCCCCGGATCGGGTGCCGTTGGACGACATATGTGTGCTGGTCGATGCCGGCGTGATTGTCTGCGCCGGCCATACTGCCGCCGACTACGCCACCACGCGCGCCTCGCTGGACGCCGGCGTGCGCGGCTTCACCCATCTGTTCAACGCGATGACCCCGTTCGGCAGCCGCGAACCCGGCGTGGTCGGCGCGGCACTGGATGATGCGGATAGCTGGTGCGGCATCATCGTCGACGGCCACCACGTGCATCCGGCCAGCCTGCGCGTGGCGATCGCCGCGAAAGCACATGGCAAGATGATGCTGGTCACCGACGCCATGCCCCCGGTCGGTGCCGACTCGCCCGAATACGTACTCAACGGCGAAACCATCCTGGTCAAGGACGGCGTCTGCCAGACCGCGCAAGGCGTGCTCGCCGGCTCCGCGCTGGACATGGCCACTGCCGTACGCAACACGGTGCAACTGCTTGGCCATCCGCTTGATGAGGCGGTGCGCATGGCCAGCACGTATCCGGCAGCTTTTTTGGGTCTCGGACTCGACCATGGGCGGATCGACGTGGGCTGCCGGGCCGACCTGGTCGTGCTCGATGAGGAGTACGCCGTGGCAAGGAGCTGGATTGGCGGCATCGCTGACCACGCGGCCTGAGGGAAGACGCGACGCCTCTCCCGTCGCCCGCGACTGGTACATGCAACCATCGTCGTGCAATGAATCCCCGGGTCCTTCCGGTGAGGCGAGGCGCCTTTGGCGCCAATCTGGGGAATACCTCGAAACCGGCCGCCGATCGCAATGCAGACTGCGCCCGAAGCGCCGGTTCAACGGGTGCGGCACCAGTCAGTCTCTTCAGCGACGCGGCGCTGGACATGCCTGGTGTGCGCCAGCCGACGCAGGCCAGCAATTACCTTGAGTTCCCGCGTTGCCAGCTTCACCAACTTGCGACAGACCCCGGGACGTCTTGAGACCAGCCTGTCCGGGCCGAATTTGAATCAGCGCTTTTCAAGAAACTGGATGATCCCGGCCAACATGGCGAAGCCTGGCCGGACTTGGCAGGAGCGAACTGCGCGCCCTGCTCCGCGCTTTCCACGCGAAACTGGCGGCTACGCCTGAAGCGAGCTTGCGCCGGGCTATGCCTTCCAGGGGTTGGAACCAGACCTGGACGTTCCCGGGACGAAATCGCGAGTCGTACTGCCCGCGCAGGCTTCTGGCTTGCCTGAGAAAAGGCCTGAAAAGAGCCCACCTCGCAAGGTGGGCATGGTTCCCGGGATCAGCCTTCCCTGACTGGATACCTATAGCCCTGCTCTGGACCTCACCGAGGCTGCGGGTCAGAAGTCGTATGTCGCCCCGAATTGAATGTAACGCGGCTGCTGCTGGCTGATCGGGATCCAGAAATCCTTGGACAGCGTGCCCGGACCGGACTCTGACGTTGCGTAATATTGGGTCACCCGCTGCTGGTTGAAGAGGTTGTAGATCAGCGCGCTGAAAGCGAGCTTGTGATTGGCAAACGCCGGCCGATATTCCACATTCAGTCCGACAATCTCCGACCAGGGCGTACGGCCGGTGGAACCGCGTGGCGCCGGTGTGCCTTGCGCCCCGCAGAAGTGATACGACGCGCCGTAGCCGAACGGATCGACTTGCTCCGACCCAAAGTAGCCCAGGCAACTGCGCGGCGTACCAGACAGGATTTGCGCCGTCCCGCCGACCAGCCATTCGGGGGTGACCTGGTAATAACCCATGAACTTGATCTGGTGCCGCCGATCGTTGGACTGGTCGCCACCGGAGTAAGTCATCACGCCGGAGTTGTCCCAGTCCTCGGTTTGGGCCACGTCGGCCTGGCCAATGTCCGAACGTACCGAACCCTCGGTGTTGCCGAAGCTGTGACTGATCGTGTAATCGAGGCGTCCATACCATTTTCCGTCAAACGGGTGCTGCAGGTACAAGTCCAGGCCGACATACTTGCGCAGGAGGTCCGGCATGCCGAACGCCGACCACGGAACCGTCATCGTGCCATAACCGCTGGTGGTGGATCCAAAGACCAACGGCACATTGAACGTGGAGTTGCGGCCGGGATTCATGATGTAGCAGCCCTGACCCTCCGCGGCATCCGGATCAAAGCCCTGGGCGACGCCGGCAGCGATAAACACGTCGGTCTCGCACACGTCGTCGAGCATGTTGCGCAAGTGACGGTACGTGCCCTTGGCGCCAGCCGTCCAATGCATGTCGAACAAGTCGAATGCCTGGTCCATGCCTGCAATGAATTCGTCCTGGTATTCGGCCTTGGCATTCTTGCTGGTGACCTGGCGTGGATCCGGTGGCACGCCGAATTCGTTGTTGGCGGATACGCCCGGATAGTGGCCTTGCGGGATCTGGGTCAGGCCGGTGGGTTGACCGGTCGCCGGGTCAATGCCGGTGTAAGTGAAGTACTGGTCGGTAAAGATGCTGCCCGACGCGCCGCGAATGGCGACATTGGCCGGTTCATCCAGATAGTAGCGACCGGCATTCGCATACACCTTGAGGCTGGCGTCGCCATGCACATCCCACGTCGCGCCCAGGCGCGGCGACCAGTTTGGCTTGGTCAGGCGCAGGTATGCCTGACTGTCGGGGTTGTAGTTGGTGAACTGGTCGTTGCGCACGCCAACCGACAACAACACGTTGCCGGTGATCTGCCAGCGATCCTCGATGTACTGGGCGCGCTGCTTGACGCGCACGCTTGCCGCACCCGTGGTGTAGATGTCCTGGTAGGCGTAATAACCCAGGCCGCCCGGAGCACCGACTTCCTGGCCGGTCAAGGTACTGATCGGCAGGCTCGGGTCACCCTGGCCATAGAACCATGTGAAGCCGGGGCCGGAACGTATCTGGCCGATGTTCAAGGACTGCGTGTCCAGGTTGTCGATGCCGGCCGTGATTGAATGGTCGCCAATCTTGTAATTGACATCGAAGCGAAGGTTACGGGTCTTGTCCTCGGCACCCGGGTTGCTGACGGTGGCAATGGTCTGCGGGCCGACGATCGGCGAACCGCCATTGAGGGCCGGATTCTGGTACTGAGCACGTGCAATGAATGGGTCAGGGCTGCTACTGGCCTGGCTGTAGTTCACCTGCGTCATTTTGCCGTACAACGCGTCCACCGTCAGGCTGTCGGTCAGGTAGCCGGTGTACTTGAGGCTATACATGTCCGCGCCATTCTTGGTGTGCGTATCGGGGCCTTTGAACGCACCGTAACTTCCCTTGTTTGAACCATCCGTCGCGTAATTGTAGACATAGATATTGCCGGCATACGACGATTTATTCGAGGCTCCGGTGAGCTCCAGGATATTATTGTCGTTGATGTTCCAATCCAGCTTGCCGTACCACTTTGGATTGTTGTACGAGTAGGTGGTGGCCTGATTGCTCTCCACGCTGCCGACACTCTGTCCACTCACCTCATGATTGGCTTCATAGGATCCAAAGAAGAACAATTTGTCCTGGATGAGCGGGCCGCCAATGTAGACGTCCTCGGTGTGCTGCCAGGCCTTGTTGTCATTCCTGAAACGGTAAGGCATGCCTTGGGCGCCGCCGTTGGCATTGCTCAGGTACTCCGGACCGACCGGATATGACTGGTTTTGCGGGCTGGCCATGCCAAAATCAGGCTGCCACATTTCGGCAAAACCAAAGTGCCATTCGTTCGTGCCTCGCTTGCCCACCATGTTGATCACGCCACCATCGGAACGACCGAACGCGGCGCTATAGCCACCCGTCAGCACCTGCTCCTGATCGATCGAACCATAGGGCAGACTCAGGCCACCAAAATTATGCAATGGGTCGGTGGTATTGAAACCGTTGATATAGTAGGCATTTTCAGCGATTGTCGAACCGCTGAACGTATTGAGAGTCTGCCCTTCGGGCCCGGTGAGCGCGGCAAACGCGCTGGTTCCCGCATTGACACCTGGGGCCAACCGCGCGATCGCCTCGGCACTGCGTTGCAGCGGCAACTTGGCGAGTTGCTGGGCCGTGACGACGGTGCGCGAATCGACTTGGGTCACATCGATCGGCGGGAGTGCATCGGAGGTCACCGTGACCGTGCCCAGGGTGGTCACGGCCGCGGCAGCGTTGAAGTTGACGCGGGCACCACCGCCAACGGCGAACGTGATGTTGTTGCGGGTGTCGACGGTTGCCCCGTCCTTCTGCAAGGTAACCGTGTACGACCCCAGCGGCAGCGACGACGCGCTGAAGTTGCCCGCCGAGTTGACGGTCACGGTGCGTGTCACACCGCTGGGACCGCGCACCGTGACTGTATCGCCCGCGGGCGCGGTACCGAAGATGGAACCGGTGGAAGATTGCGCATGCACCGGTGTCAGGCCGCTCAGCCCAAACAGCCCGCACGCTGCCGCTATCGCGATGCTCAGGGCGGAGCAGGTGAGCCTGCCACCGTGGCGGTGGGAGATGTTTCCGAGATTTTGATGACTGGCCATGTCGGGTCCTTTAGCAATGCAGTTGCAGATTTTTGTCCCGCTCGGCCCATCTGGGCGGGAACGCGAGAGGCTGTGCCCTTCTGATACGGCCAAACCTGAGGTTCGGTGGGATCAGGTGCATCAGTGCCAACGTTGTTTACTGCTAAAGGAAATGTAATGCAATGGTTAAGGAGGAGTCTATGCAAAAACGCAAAATCTTATGCCGGTGATGGCAAGGACGTCTGTGCGCCCGCTCATGGCTACCGTGGTACACCACGTTCCAAGTGGCGGGGCGCGAGAGGAGTACGGATTCCGATGACCGCAAATTTGATCACCGTTAAAATGTTTATGAATGATTACGAAATAGTATATATACGTAATATATTGCGTAACGGGTTTTCGTAATTTATTACGCAGCCAAAATGCTGAAAGCGCGGATTCTGTGCCCCGGTATTTGCCGGCAATGGGGAATTTGCGCGCTCGCCGCCTGGCGACGCCCCCTGGCTCCCCTGCACGGAGGCAACTGGCAGATTGCCCCGACCGGATGCGGCCGTTAAAGTAGGTGCGTTCAGGTGTCCCGATGGCCTCGCGCCCAAGGGATGAAACGGGAAGCCGGTGCGCAGTGCACATCACTGCAAGGCCGGCGCTGCCCCCGCAACGGTAAGCGAGAGAGACAAACGGCGAATGCCACTGTGCGATGCACGGGAAGGCGCCGTTCGAGGCGAGCGAATCATCGCACGCCACTCGTGAGCCCGGAGACCGGCCTGGACGAACTCTGGTGGCTCGCGGTGGGCGAGACCGAACCACGGCTTGTCTGTCCGTCGTTCCGTCTTCCTCCCCGTGCCTGTTGCCAGCCCATGGACCGATGGTGCCGTGCGCGGGTGCGCGGCAGGAGGAAGAAAACATGAAGAAGTCTTTGCTGACGGTGGCGTTGCTAGCCTGCACGATGGGCGCGCAAGCGGCCGACCAGAACGATGCCACCGCGCTCAACCCGGTGGTTGTCACCGCGACGCGCACACCCGTCACCGTCGAGGATTCGCTGTCGTCGGTCACGGTGATCACGCATGCCGACATCGTGCGATTGCAGCCGCTGTCGGTGTCGGATTTGCTGGTCGGCCTGCCCGGCATCAGCGTGGCCCAGGCCGGTGGCATCGGCCAGCCCACCTCGGTGTTCATGCGTGGCACCAACTCCTCGCACACGCTGGTATTGATCGACGGCGTGCGGGTCGGCTCTGTCGCCAACGGCCTGGCGGCGTTCGAGCAGATTCCGGTGGACCAGATCGAACGGATCGAAATCGTGCGCGGCCCGCGCTCGAGCCTGTATGGCGCCGACGCGATCGGTGGCGTGATCCAGATCTTCACCCGGCATGGTTCGCGCGATGGTGGCCTCCAGCCTTCGTTCAG
>JBDTEG010000106.1:0-3830 GCA_039922695.1 Rhodanobacter sp.
GGCGGCGTGATTTTCTTGTAGGTCTTGCCGGCATCGAGCGTCAACCAGACCAGTCCGTCGTCGGTTCCCAGCCAGATTTCACCTTTGCGCAGTGGCGACGGCGCAATCGCGTAGATCACGTCGTAATATTCGACGCTCGCATTGTCCTGCGTAATCGGACCGCCGGACGATTGTTGCTTGGACTTGTCGTCGCGGGTCAGATCCTTGCTGATGACGGTCCAGCTCTTTCCGCTGTCCTTGCTCAGCATGAGGTACTGCGAGCCCAGGTACAGCGGATGCGAATCCTCCCCGGCCCACGACGCAAACGCAAACGGATCAGTCCAGGTAAAGCGGTACTTCACGTCCTTCGCGGCGTACCCACTGTTCGCATTCGACCACGGCGCAATGTCCTGTATCGTCCTGGTGTGCATGCTGTAACGCGTCAAGCCGCCCGAATATCCTCCCTCCACAATGTGGTCGGGATCATTTGGATCGGCGAACACGTATCCTGACTCGCCATCATCGCCGCCAACAACAAAAACATCCTTGGCGGAAATGCCGCCCAGGCCACGGCTTGCGGTGCCAAACGCACATCCGGACGGACAATCCTGGGTGGACGCATAGATGTTGTACGGAAAGCGATCATCCGTCGAAATGTGATACAGCTGGCCAATGGGGAGGTTGTAGTACTTGCCCCAGGTCTTGCCACCATCCACGCTCGTCACGACACCCTGGTCATGACCCTGGACCATCAGATCGGGATGCAATGGGTTCATCCAGAATGCGTGATTGTCGCCCCCCGGAAGCACAACCGCATTCCAGGTGCCTCCGCCGTCAGTGGATTTGAAGAACCCGGTATTCGTCGCGTACAGGGTGTTCGCGTTCGTCGGGTCGGCAAACACGTTGGTGAAATACCACGCGCGTCCACGAATGCGCTGGTCGGCGCTGATCAGCTTCCAGTCCGTACCGCCGTTGTCCGATCGAAACAGACCGCCGTCCGCGGCCTCGATGAGCGCATAGACGACCTGCCCATGCGAGTCGCCGCCCGCCACGGCAACGCCGATTTTTCCCAGGACGCCGGAAGGCAGGCCGTGGCCGTGCAGGCGGACCCACGTCTTGCCATGGTCCGTCGATTTGAACAAACCGTCGCCTTCGCCGCCGCTCGACATGTGCCAGGGCTTGCGATACATGGTCCACATGCCTGCGTACATTACCGAGGTATTCGCCGGGTCCATGGACAGATCGATGCCGCCGGTCTGCTCATTGACATACAAGGTCTTGTCCCAGGTCTTTCCGCCATCGGTGGAGCGGAAGATGCCACGGTCCTTGCTCGGACTGTAGATACGCCCGAGCGCCGCCACCATCACCACGTTCGGATCTTTCGGATCCACGACAATCTTCGCGATATGTCGCGTGTTCTTCAGACCCACATTGGTCCAGCTCTTGCCGCCATCGGTTGACTTGTACACGCCATCACCAAAGGTGGCGTCGCTGCGCGGGTCCGCCTCGCCCGTGCCGACATAGACAATATTCGGGTCGGAGGGGGCCACGGCGATGGCACCGATGGAGGACACCGGCTCGTGATTGAAAGTCGGCTCCCAGGACAAGCCGGAGTTGGTGGTTTTCCAGACCCCGCCGTTTGCGCTGCCAAAATAGAACGTGCGCGGCTGGGTCGGGACGCCGGCTACCGCCAGGACACGGCCGCCATCAAAAGGGCCTATAAGTCGCCAGCTCATGTGGGCATACAAGTCGGGCGCCACGGTTTGCGCCGCGGCACTGACGAAAGCCATGAGGAGCAAAACGCCGACGCCAGACAGAGTTCTCGCTCTGGTGGAAATGCCTATGACCATGATTCTTCCCTTGCGCAAGTGTCTGTGCCAATGCCGAACCGGGTTCGGTGCATCAATCGACCGCGAACCCAAGTCAAGCCAACCGCTTGGGTTTTTGCCAAACCCGGTTTTCGAACCCCGAATTTACTGCTTGAGGAAGACGCGGCCGCCGCCATCTCTGGCCACCTTGGTCAAGACCGACACCCCACCCATTGATACTACGCAGCGCGCTGGATGGATGCAACGCGCGCAACGCGTGCGCGCCAAAATGGTGCCCGAGTCGAGTCCGTGAATCGGAGTCCTCTGGCCCAAGTCTGTGAAGTTGATTACACCTATTCGGTTTTCGGCATGGTGCATCGCGGCGGAAGGCGACGTCTCCGTGCGCTGGTCCGTGGGGATCAGCTGACCGCCGGCTGCAGCTTGAAGGCCAGCGTGTAGCGCGGGGCGTAGCAGATCCTGTTGGGTGGCCGCCCCACGTGGGGGATGCCGCCGTCGAACACGACCAACCGGCCAGGTTTGGGCGTGACCACAACCTCGGCGTCCATTTGCGAGTTGTAGAACAACGTCTCACCGCCCCATTCGGCATTCCACTCGGGAGCGATGTACCACAAGGCAGTCAGCCCTTTCTCGCCAGGTTGGATATCGGTGTGAATGAACAGCATGTCGCCGTAGGCAGCGTGGTTGCAGTAGCTGCGGCAGACCCGGTAAGCCGCACCATCTTCGAAATCGCGCACGGCCTCCAGGGTCGGCTGATAGACCACCAGTTGCGGTGCGGTTTCCAACGGGATGTTCAATTCCCAGTGGCGAAACCCGGCAGTATCAGCGCGAGCGACTTCGTCCCGAACGAAGTTGGCGCCCATGAACGCGTCAGTGAGCTGCTTGACGTGCGGCAACGACACCAAGCCGTCATACACACGGATCGGGCGGCCTTCGACCAGCACGGATCGAGTCATGGGCATGGCAATGCTTCCCGGATACTCGGAAGAGCATAGGTGGGCCTCGCGGCACGATCAAGCATTGTGCATTGACCCGCTCTCCTCCGATGTGCCCGCCGCTGAGCTTGAGCCCGCCCTTGCTCCGATACAGCCGCAGGCCATCACTTGTGGGGCGGCGGCCCGCTGTCGTAACCCCAGTGGGCCAGCATGGGCTGCAGGATCGGGAGGACCGGTTCGAAATAGCGCGCGTAGTGCCGCCAGTGGTCCACGCCCTTGGCGCTGATCGGCTCGATCACCTGGGTGTAACTTGGCGTGCGGATGTGGCCCTTCTGGCGCGCACGCTCGGCGAATCCCAGCATCGCCTCAGCATCACCGAGCTCGAGAAATGCCGCAATCCTGGCCGTCTGTGCCGGAGGATCGGCGACCAGATCTTCATAGCGCGAAACAAACACATCGGGGTGGAACAGCGCTGCATGATGCAACCAGTTGCTCATCGCGGCCACGTAGGCGTGGGCGAGGTTCTCCAGCGACCTGCAGGCGGCGACCAACGGTGCAGAACGGAAATTCTGCAGGTAGCAACTGAGGATGACGTCGCACGGATGACGCAGGACGAGGATGAATTTCGCCTGGGGAAAGATGCGATGGATCATCGGCAGCCACGACATGTTCAGCGGATTCTTGTCCACCAGCCGCGTACCCCACTGCCGCGCCACTTTCCCGCAGGCCAGGACGACATAACCCTTGCGCAGTTCATCACAATCGCTTTGTACGAGCTTGTGCAGGTCCCGCGGAATCTCCAGGCCAACGTTTTCCAATTGACCGGCCAGGATGTTCAGGAACGGGCGCTCGTCCATCGACTGCAGATCCGGGTGCGCATCGAGCATCTGCTCGAGGAGCGTGGTGCCCGAGCGGGGAAAGCCCACCACGAATACCGGCGACTGGCTCACGTCTGGCGCCTTCAACGTCGGCCACGCCCGATAATCGTCCTCACTCACGCGATCGGTGACGTGTGGCAGCAGTGGCGCGTCCGCTTCCAGCAGGTGTGGATTGGACACACGCAGTTGCCGGGTCTGGATCGTATGCGCCG
>JBDTEG010000107.1:0-15302 GCA_039922695.1 Rhodanobacter sp.
GCTCGATCCACTGTTCCGACCGATTCCGGAAATGCCCAACCTGGCCGCGGAACCCCTGGAACCGCTGCCGAACATCGTGGTGATCATCGACGAATTCGCCGACATGATGATGATCGTCGGCAAGAAAGTGGAGGAGCTGATCGCGCGCCTGGCACAGAAGGCCCGCGCCGCCGGCGTGCACCTGATCCTGGCCACCCAGCGCCCCTCGGTGGACGTGATCACGGGGCTGATCAAGGCCAATATCCCTACGCGCATCGCGTTCCAGGTGTCCAGCAAGATCGACTCGCGCACGATTCTCGATCAGTCCGGCGCCGAGGCGCTGCTCGGCCACGGCGACATGTTGTATCTGCCGCCGGGCACCGCCACGCCCGAACGCGTGCATGGCGCCTTCGTCGACGACCACGAGGTGCACGGCGTGGTCAACTGGCTGCGCTCGCAGGGCGAGCCGGACTACGTCGAGGGCGTGCTGGAGGAAGTCCAGGCCACCAGTGACGGCAAGTTCATCAACGACTCCGGCTTGCCGCAGGAAGGCGAGGAGGGCGGCGACGCCGACACCCAGCTCTACGACAAGGCCGTCGCCGTGGTGACGCAAACGCGGCGCGCCTCGATTTCCGGCGTGCAGCGCCACCTGCGCATCGGCTACAACCGCGCCGCCCGGCTGGTGGAGCAGATGGAGGCTGACGGCGTGGTCAGCGGGCCGCAACACAACGGCAATCGCGAAGTGCTGGCGCCACCACCACCGAAGAATTGATTGAATATTGAGTAGCAGCGCACCCGGTGCGCGAATGCTTCTTGCCTATCCTCAAAGACAACGCACATCGCGAACAGACCGCGCTCCTACTGTTTGGTTAAGCTGGTGTCTTACACAATGAGGCCTGTCATCACGCTTATGGGAATTCGATGAAACGCCTGTTGCTTGCACTGTCTACCATGCTGGTGATGTGGTCCGTTACCGTGCAAGCCGCCACCGGCCCCGCGCGGGAGCGGCTGGATACCTTTGCCAGCGGCCTGCACTCGCTCACCGGAAATTTCAGCCAGTCGTTGACCGGTGTCGGCGGTCAGTCCAGCAAGACCAGCACGGGTACCTTCGTGCTGATGGCACCGCGCGAGTTCCGCTGGGACACGCTGGCGCCGTACAAGCAGACGATCGTGGCAGATGGCAGCCGGGTGTGGATGTACGACCCCGAGCTGGAGCAGGTCACAGTGAAGCGGCAGAGCACCGAGGAAGCGCACAGCCCGCTTACCGTGCTGACCGACCTCAAGCAGCTTGATCGTGACTTCAAGGTCACCGAGCAGGGCGAGCATGATGGCCTGGCCTGGTTGCAGCTGACCTCGACCGGCCCGGATCCGCAGTTCGATCATGCCGATCTGGGCTTCGATGCCAACGGCCTGGTGCGGATGCGGTTTCGTGACCAGCTCGGCTCCACCACCGATATCCATTTTTCCAACCTGCGCCGCAACGCGGCGGTGCCGGATACCACGTTCAATTTCGAGCCGCCCAAGGGTGCCGATGTGATCGGTGATTTGCCGGTGCTGATCACGCATCCGGTGAGGAACTGACGCTCCACCGCTTGCTCCCGGGCGAAGCTTGACGCCGGGCTCCGGCGCATGAGTTGGCGTCTTCGTGGTCACCGGCGCTGCTGGCGTTTTCAGGCATCAGAGACCGCTGTCCGGGTTGCGCCGGCAGAGCCTATGCCGGGCGCTTGGCGGTTATCTGCAGCAGACCCTGCATGATCGCCAGCGGCGTGGGGGGGCAGCCGTTGACCACGGCATCCACCGGGATGACGGCGCTGACCGACCCCCGGGTGGCATAGCTGGTGCCGAAAACGCCGCCGCAAACACCGCAGTCGCCTACCGCCAGAACCCATTTGGGCTCGGGCATCGCCGCATGCGTGCGCTTGAGCGCTTCTTCCATGTTGACCGAGACCGGGCCGGTGACCATCAATACATCGGCATGGCGCGGACTGGCGACGAAGGCGATGCCGTGTCCTTCGAGGTTGTAGTACGGATTGGAAAGCGCGTGAATTTCCAGCTCGCAGCCATTGCACGAGCCGGTGTCGACATGACGAATGCGCAGTGCGCGCCCGAACACGGACTGCAGTTGCCGTTGCAGTTTGTCCAGTGGTGCCTTGATCGGATCGGGCTCTGGCTGGCCTTTGTCGAGCAGGCCGTTGCGGCGAATGGTGTTCAGGATGTCAAACATGTCGGGGTCATCCGTCGATGCCGCTGTAGGCGAGGTTGAACGATTTATTGATCAGCGGGAAGTCCGGCACGATGTTGCCGATGATCGCGTAGTCAACAAGTGGCCAGTTTTGCCATGAAGGGTCATGTGCGTGGCAACGTCGTACGCGATTGTCAGGCGCAGTTTCGAGCGCAATCATCACCGGGCCGCGCCAGCTCTCGATCAGCCCAAGTCCCAGTTGATTGGGTGTCGCCGTAGGCAGTGTGACAAGGCATGGCCCCGGCGGCAGCGTTTCAAGCAGGGATCGACACAGCCGAAGCGATTCGGTGATGTCATCGAATCGCAGCTGGACCCGGGCCGCGACGTCGCCGTCAGCAGCCAGAACCATGCGTGTTTGCAGACGATCATACGGTGGCCACGGCATGTCGACGCGCAGATCCTGTGCAACACCCGACGCGCGTCCCACCAGACCGAGGGCACCATGCACCGTGGCCAACGCCGTGCTGAGCACACCGGTGTCGCGAAAACGATCCTGCACGCCGGCATGGTTTTCATAGATGGTGCGCATCCCGGCAACACGCTGTTCCAGCATCCACAGCTCGTCGCGCAGCACATCGCTTGCTTGAGCATCCAGATCCGTGACGACGCCACCGGGAGCCACCCAGTCGAACAGATAACGCTGACCGAAGATCTCCTGGTTCAGTCGCAGCAGTTGTTCCTTCAGGCTGGAGAATTGCGTCTGGCCGAAGGCCAGCCCGGCATCGTTGCCCAGTCCGCCCAGATCGCCAAGGTGATTGGCCAGGCGTTCGCGCTCAAGCGCCAGTGCGCGCAGCGCCAGCGCGCGTGCTGGCACGGTGGTGGCGGTGATCGCCTCCAGCGCGGCACAGTGAGCCCATGAATAGGCCACCGTACTGTCACCGCTGATGCGCGCGGCCAGACGATGTCCGTCGTGCAGAAGCTGCCCTTCGAAGCGCTTGGCGATCCCCTTGTGCGCGAAGCCGAACCGCGTTTCCAGACGCAACACCTTCTCGCCAACCACCGAAAAACGAAATTGACCCGGTTCGATCGTCCCTGCGTGGATCGGCCCCACCGCGATCTCGTGTACGCCGTCGCCGGTCACGGCGACAAACGGATAGGGTCTGGAATCGAGCGGATGACACTCGGCCGCGTCCACGTCACGACGCAGCGGGAAACAGTGCTCAGGCCATCCGCCATGGCGCAACCAGGGACGGGTATCGCGGGGGTCCGCTTCCATCCCCAGCAAGTCGTATACCGCGCGCTGCAGGCGATCGGCCACCGGAAACCAGCGCGTCAGTGAGGGATAGTCTGTTGCGCCGCCGCTCGGCGCGTGTTCCAGAACCAGCACCTGGTCGGGCAACAGGAACGCGGCAAAAATGTGGAACCGGCCGTCGCGATCCCGGTCATCCGCCCCCCACAGGGCGAACAGGCCCGCACCTTTGTCATGCATGCACAGCGCGCTGTGGCTCCACTGGGTGGCATCGACTACGACGTGGCGTGCGATCACGTTGGCTGGTAACCGGAGTGCGGCTTGCGCAAGGAAATCGAGATTCATGACGTCATCCACCGATCAATTGGGCCGCGAGCCGGTACCACTCGGCCAGTGCCGGAGGAATGTAGACGCCCATGATCAGCACGATACCCAGATGGATGAATACCGGCACCAGCGCCGGAGAATGCGGCAGCGGCTTGTCGTCGGTGTCACCATAGACCATCGGCTGCAGGCGGCTGAAGATCGCGCCAAAGGCAACCGCCAGCGCCACCAGCAGGATGGGTGTGGCCCACGGGTGATCGCGCATCGCGGTAATGAGTACCAGGTATTCACTGGTGAACACGCCAAACGGCGGGATGCCGAGTATCGCCAATCCCCCCAGCATCAGTCCCCAGCCCACGCTGGGGTGAATCGCCAGCAGGCCGCGGATCTTGTCCATGCGCTGGGTACCAGACAACTGCGTCGCATGACCGGCGGCAAAGAAGATCGCGGACTTGGTCAGCGAATGCATGGTGATGTGGAGCAAGCCGGCGAAATTCGCGATCGGCCCGCCCATGCCGAAGGCAAAGGTGATGATGCCCATGTGCTCGATCGAGGAATATGCAAACAGCCGCTTGATATCGCGCTGGCGCCACAGAAAGAAGCTTGCCAGCACGGTCGACAGCAAGCCGAAGCCCATCAGCATGTGGCCCGGTAGTGACGAATGCAGTGCGCCATCGGTGAGGATCTTGCAGCGAAGCACGGCATACAGCGCCACGTTCAGCAGCAGGCCGGAGAGCACCGCCGAGACCGGTGTCGGACCTTCGGCATGGGCATCGGGCAGCCAGTTGTGCAGCGGGGCCAAGCCGACCTTGGTGCCATAGCCGACCAGCAGGAACACGAACGCTATGCCCATCACGCGCGGTTCCAGCTGACCCTTGACCGCGTTGAGATGGGTCCACAGCAGGGCGCCCATACCCTCACCGCCAAGCAGATCCTCGGCGGCCGTGTACAGCAGTGCGGTGCCAAACAGCGCCAGCGCGATGCCGACGCCGCACAGGATGAAGTACTTCCATGCTGCCTCGATACTGCCTCGCGTGCGATACAGCGAAACCAGCAGTACGGTCGACAAGGTGGCCATTTCCATGGCGACCCACATGAAACCCATATTGTTGGTGGTCAGTGCCAGCAGCATCGCGGCCATGAACAGCTGGTACATGCTGTGATAAAGCCGCAGTCGTCCGGGCGTGAGCCGGCCCTGGTTGGCTTCGATGCGCATGTAGGGACGCGAAAATACTGCGGTGGTGAAGCCGACCAGCGCGGTCAGTGCGACCAGGAAGACGTTGAGCGGGTCGATGAAAAACTCTTCGTTCCACGCCGTCATTGGCCCGTGTCGAATAATCCGCAGCACCAGCACCGCCGCTGCCAGCAGGGTGGCCAGACTGGCTGCCACGTTGATCTCGGCGGCATAGCGCCTCGCGCCCACCATGGCGAGCAGAGCCGCGCCAAGCAGAGGAAACCCCAGGACCAACAGAATCTCCACGTCAGTCCTCCTTCAGAGATTCGAGTTGATCGAGATCGAGGCTGTCGAACTGCTCCCGGATATGGAAAAAGAAGATCCCGAAGATGAACACGGCGACCAGCAGATCCAGCGCCATGCCCAGTTCCACCACCATCGGCATGCCGTAGGTCGTGGTGGTGGCGGCGAAAAACAGTCCGTTCTCCAGCGAAAGGAAGCCGATCACCTGGGTGAAGGCCTTGCGCCGCGCCAGGATCATCAGGAACGACAGCAGGATTACGGCAATCGCAATGCCGAGCGTCTTGCGCAGCACCGTCGTGGCCAGTGCGCTGACCGGTTGTGCCAGGCCGAACGCGAAGATCACGAGGCACAAGCCCACCAGCATCAGCGTCGGCACGTTTACGAGCGGCTCGTTGTCGCGCTCGATGCCCAGCTTGCGCATCAGCCGAAACAGGATAAACGGCAACACACACACCTTCAGCAGCAGGGTCAGGCCAGCCGAGTAGTACAGGTGAGTGAGATGGGCCGAGGTGGCGACCAGTACCGTCGAAGTCACCAACACCACGCCTTGCCACACCAGCAGAATCAGCAGCCGCCGGCTGCGCCGTTCGGCCAGCATTGCGAACGAAATCAGCAGCAAGGCACCGGCCAGCATCTGCACGACTTGAGTGGCGAAGTTCAGAGGAAGCATGCGCTTACACTCCCAGCAACAAATAGACGAGCAGGCCGAGTACGGCGAGCAGGAACGCCATGGTCAGAAACTCGGGAGCACGAAACAGCCGCAATTTGGCCGAAAGGGTTTCGAACAAGGCCAGCGCTGCACCAGCGACGACGAGTTTCAGCAGCAGGGCGCCGATCGCGAGCGCCAGCAGGGCCGGGCCGGCACCATGCCGTGCGATACCCCAGGGCATGAATAGTGCAAACCCTATGCAGGCGTAGTTGAACAGTTTCAGCCAGGACGCCCACTCCAGCAGGGCCAGGTGGCGCGCCGAATATTCCAGGATCATTGCCTCATGGATCATCGTCAGTTCGAGATGTGTCGACGGGTTGTCGACCGGGAGGCGGGCGTTTTCAGCCAGCAGCACCATCACGAACGCCACGCCGGCAAAAAACAGGCTCGGATGCAGTACAAAATGCGGCTGGCTCAGAAAGTTTTCGACCATCTCGGGCAGGGCGGTGCTGCCATGCGTCATGAACGCGCTGAACAACACCATCAGCAGGGCCGGTTCGGCGAGGAAGCCGATCATCATCTCGCGCCGTGCGCCCATGCTGCCAAAGCCCGCGCCGATGTCCATCGCCGCCAGCGAGATGAAGACGCGTCCGGTAGCGAAGACGCCGACCAGCGCAATCGCGTCGGCAACCCGCGCCAGCGGCAGGTCGGTGGTCACCGAAGGAATGATCGCCGCTGCTACCACCATCGTGGAAAACACCACGTAGGGAGTCAGCCGAAACAACCAGGACGCATTGGTCGCGAGTGCCGCATCCTTGTGGAACAGCTTGCGCATTACGAGGTAGGGCTGCCACAACGGCGGTGCCGAGCGATTCTGCAGCCACGCGCGGCATTGCCCGACCCATCCGGCCAACAGCGGCGCGAGGGCGATCGCGAGCAGGCACTCGCCCACTTGCCAGACGTAGGCAATGACGCTCATAACACCCACACCAGCAGCAGGATCAGGGTCATGAAGCTGTACAGCAAATAGGTGGATAGACGTCCGCCCTGCAGAACCGTCACCCGCTCAGCGGTGCGCTGCACCAGACGGGCCAAGGGCAGGTACAGCCGATACCAAATGTGCTCCTGTACCCGCACGCGGTAATGGGGTTTTGAATCCGACGGATGGGGTAGTTCACGTTGCATCCGGAATACCGGGCCAAACAGGTGGCGGATCGGCTGACCGAAGCCTTCGGCAGAATCCTGCATGCGCGGGGTCTGCCATGGATAACCGCAATCCCATGGCGGTGTGCGGCGAACGCGGCCGTGATAAATGCGACGAACCAGTAAAAAAGTGGCGCTGATCACCAGCAGCAGGCCGACCCACAGCCACAAGCCGCTGTACGAGGTCTGGCTCGACGTGACCGGAGTCATCCACCATGGCGAGGGTCCGCGCTGCACGGTCGTGCCGACCAGTTGCTGGGTGATACGGCCCACGACATCCAGTGCGAACTGGGGAAATACGCCAATCAGAACGCAACCTAGCGCCAGCCAACTCAGGCCGATCCGTTCAAGCCAACCTGCATCGTGCGCGTTCTCCAGCGCCTTCTCGCGTGGCTGCCCCAGAAAGATGACGCCATAGAATTTGACCATCACGTAGCCGGCCAACGCTGCCGTCAGTGCCACCAACGCCGCGCCCAGCGGCACGATCATGTTGAGGAACCCATGCGGAATGCGCGGCGTTTGCAGGAAGGCCTGCAGCAGCAGCCACTCGGAGACGAACCCGTTCAGTGGCGGCAGTCCGGCGATGGCCAATGAACCGATCAGCGCCAGCGCAGCCACCCACGGCATATACCGGATCAGTCCGCCAAGCTTGCCCAGGCTGCGCTCGCCGGTGGCGTGCATGACCGAACCGGTCACCAGAAACAGCAGGCTCTTGAAGAACGCGTGATTGAACGAGTGGATCAGGGCCGCCGCCAGGGCAAGGGCGGCGAGCAGGCGCATGTCGAAGCTGCGGCACAACAGGGCCAGGCCGATCCCCGCGAAGATCAATCCGATATTCTCGATCGAGGAGTACGCCAGCAGGCGCTTCATGTCCGTCTGCACGGCGGCGAAGATCGCACCGTACAAGGCTGTGCCCAGGCCCAGCCCCAGGGTCAGCAAACCCCACCACCACGGGCCTGCATGCACTAAATCCCAGCTGACCCGCAGCAGCCCGTAAACACCGACCTTGAGCATCAGTCCACTCATCATGGCCGACACCGGTGATGGCGCGGCCGGGTGCGCTTCGGGCAGCCAGACATGCAGCGGTACCAGGCCCGCCTTGGCGCCAAACCCGAACAAGGCCAGCACAAAAGCGGTACTGGCCCAGCCCGGCGTGAGATGGGCTGCACGCATCGCATCAAACGTCATTTGCCAACTGCCGCCTTGCAGCACACCAAAGCTGAGCAGAATGCCAAGCGCGCCGACGTGTGCCATCAACAGATACAGAAAACCGGCGCTGCGAATCTCGGGGATGCGGTGCTGAGACACCACCAGGAAATAGGAACTCAGCGCCATCGTTTCCCAAGCCACCATGAACAAGTAGGCATCATCGGCCAGTACGACCATCGCCATGCTGGCCAGAAATACGTGGTACTGCAGGCAGAGCAGGCCCGGTGCCGTACCTTCACCTTGCCGGAAGTAGCCGGCGGCAAAGATGGAAATGCCGGCTCCCGCCGATCCAAGCAGCACCAGAAAGAAGCCGGACAGGGCATCCAGACGCACATGAAACGGCATGTCCGGCAGCCCGAGCGGCAACACGCTGCTTTGCGCGACAAAGTCGGTGGTCAGGGACATCGCACCCACGCCGGCAACGCCGAGCGCCACCAACGCACCCAGTGGAAATAGCGTGCGTGCGACCCAGCCGATGCGATTGGGCTGGATCAGGCCGAGTGCACCAATCAGCAACCATGAGGCAACCAGAACCAGCAACGCCGTCAGCGGGGAGGTTGTCGTCAGTGCACTCATCACGTGCATGTTGTGGACTCGGCTTGGTCGTTGGTCGAGAGGCAGTTGATCAGTACTGCCTGAATGTTTGTCATGATAATTTTATTATCATAGAATGAGAATCAAGTGTACAAGTGATGATACTTTCATGCCAACAGAAAAACGCACGGCCCGCCTGACTATCCTGATCGATCCACGCAAGAAGGCGGTGTTCGAGCGCTTGTGTGCGGGAGAAGACACCACGCCGTCGCAGGTCGTGCGGCAGCTGATCCGGGACTACATCGAGCAGAAGTCCGGGCACTCCTGGCAAAGCGAGTACAACCTTGCTGAAAAGGCCTCGCAAGGATCCAAGAGCCCGCGTGGGCGCTGACTGCTGTCCGCACCGCGTGTCAGTTGCCACGGCCAGATTGACGGGCTGGGGACGGCGATAGAAATCAACGCGGCGCTGCATTTCAGTCACGCCCCGACCGACGCCAACGGCAACACCCGCAACACCAGCCTGGCACGCGGGTGCTGCTGGCGCCCGGTCCGTTCACATTGGCGCCGCCGAAACGTGTCGCTGTGATCGGCGACCTGCCGGACGTATCGATCAAGCCGATCAAGGACTGAGGCGATACCGGTGTTGCACCAGACACTACCCCGGGCGTGGTACGGCACCGGCATGATCGCCGTCATCGCCGTCATCGCCGGCATGATCAAAGCGACGGGTTATCTCGGGTTCCGGCATGAGTCGATCAGCCATGCCAGCCTGCTCGGGATGGCGCTGGGCAGCCTGGGCGGAGTCTTGCAGCTCCGGGTGATGCGGGACGCACCCTGCTGATTCCCGCTCTGCTTCGCAAACTGTGCGGAATGACCTACGGCGTCTACCGCCAGTACACGATGAAGTACCGGATCCGTTCCAGCACGGGTTGATCGTGACGCGGCTCAGACCGCTGCCGCGCAGCGGTTGCGGCCGTCGCGTTTGGCCTGGTACAGCGCCTTGTCGGCGCGCGAAAGCCACTGCTCGATGGATTCTCCCGGGCGCAGTGCGGCCAGGCCGATGCTCACGGTCACCCGGATGGGGCGGTCGTTGTGAATCACGGCGGTGCCTGCCATCGCGGTGCAGATCCGGTCACCGATCTCCTGCGCCTGTGACACGCTGGTGTCGGGCAGGCACAACACGAACTCCTCGCCACCGTAGCGACCAAGCAGGTCACCCTGGCGGCAATGTCGTTTGATGACTTCGATCGCGCCGACGATGACCGTGTCACCGGCCTGGTGTCCGTGGGTGTCGTTGATCAGCTTGAAGCGGTCCAGGTCGAACAAGGCGATGCAGATGGAGCGACCTTGCGCGTGCTCGCGCTCTGCCCGGGCAAGCTCCAGGAAGCGACGACGGTTGTAGATGCCGGTGAGACCGTCGGTACTGGCGAGTTCGTCGAGGCGCTGGTTCGCGGCAAGCAGGTCGCGCGTGTGTTCGTTGATCTGTTGCTGCAGTTGCGCCGCCTGTCGGCGCAGGTACAGCGTGCGCAGGTGCACCAGCAGCACGATCAGGCCGACCAGCAGCGCGACTGCCGCCAGTTTGCTGAACCAGGTTTCATACCAGCGCGGCGCGACCTCGACCACCAGATGGGTTTCCACGGTGCGCGGATGCATGCCGTGGGTGGTAGCGCGCAGATCCAAGGTGTAGTCGCCATGCGCTAGGTTCGTGTAATTCGCGCTGGGCATGGCGCCCTTGGGGATATCGGTCCAGTTGTCGTCCAGGCCAACCATCTGGTAGCTGTAGGAAGTCTCTCCGGGGGACCGATAATCGAGCAGGGAGAAGTCGACGCGCAGGGTGCGGTTGCGCGAGTCCAGCTTGATGACGGCTCCGTTGCGCGGCAGCTTGCCGAACGGCAACGCGACCTTGCCGACCACGGCATGGGTGATGGCCAGCGGCGCCTCGGGGCTCGCCGCGGCATGTTCGTCCGGTCGGATGACCGTCAGGCCGCCCAGGCCGCCAAACATCAACGCGCCTTCCGGTGTACGGGCAGCGGCGTCAGCGTAGTGGTAGCTGCGGACGTGCAAGCCATCGCGCGGCCCCAGGTTGCGCACCGCGTGGGTGCGCGCATCGATCACTGAAATGCCGCTGGAGGTGGAGGCCCATATGCGGCCCAGACCGTCACTCAGCGCACTGTTGACCTTGTCGCTGGTCAGGCCCTGGGCCATGCCGATGGAGGAGAAACGCCATGGAGCCTTGCCGACGCTCACGGCCAGGCCTCCCGAGGTACTGACCCACAAATGTCCCTGCGGATCCGTGGTCACCCCGTTGACCGAGTCACCCGGCAGGCTCGAGGGATCGTTCTCACGGTGGGTGAGGTTATGAAAGCCGTTCCGCTGGTGGGTATTGTCGGCGATGCTGATGCCACCGGTGGTGCTGTACCACCACTGGTCTCCGACGTGGAGAATCTGCCGCACGGTGTCGCTGGCCAGACTGGTCGGGTCGTTCGGGTCGTGATTGACATGGTCGAGTACGCGGGTGAGCGTGTCGTAGCGATACAGGCCGTCGTAGGTGCCGATCAGCAGGCGCGTGCCGTCGCGCGCCAGGCTGAGTACCGGCACGTTCTCCAGCGCCGGCAGGACCGACGTGTGGATCGTGAGGGTGACCGGGTCGATCTGCGCCAGCCCCTGGGTGCCGACCCAGATCGAGCCGTCCGCGGCCTCGACGAAGGACTGCACGTCGCGGTGGGTCTGGCTGCCATCCAGGTGCAGGTGACTCATCCGGCCGGTCTTGAGATCGATCATGTCGATGTGCCCGGCGCCCAGCCCGATCCAGATCAAGCCGTGGCTGTCGACGTAGATGACGCGCACGCTGGTGTCGCTCAGCGTGTTCTGCTGCAGTGGCGAGGGCAGTATGGAAAACGCCGAGCGCGCATCCGGATAGGTGCGCGACAGGCCGAGATCGGTGGCTGCCCAGACGTTGCCCGAACGATCGTGCAGCAGCGCGCGCACGGCATCGCCCGGCAGCGACGAGTCAATCGCCAGATCGTGCTCGATGACGTGTGGTGATGGATCGCCTGGTGTGTACGCCAGCACGCCGCTGCCATCCGTGGCCATCCATATTGTGTCGGGCGCGACCTGCACGAAGTCACGCACCGTGGCATGCTGGGCTCCCTGCGGGTAGCCGCTGAACTCCGGGACCGTATGCCAGTGGCCGTCGCGGTCGCGATAAGCCGCGCCCGCCTGCCCGCTGCCAACCCACAGCCGACCGTCGCTGTCTTCGTGGATGGCCCAGATCTGGTTGTCCAGCACGGCGCCTGCGTCGCCGCCGGGATGCGCCGGACGAACAAAATCCTTGTTGCCGACGCGACGTACGAACAGTCCGTTGTCGTTGCCGAGCCAGAGGTTGCCGGCGCGGTCCTGCATCACGCTGAAATCACGCGGTGCCGCTTCGCTGCCGGTGCTCACGTGACGGATCACGTTCGAGCGCAGGTCAAGGTGATCCAACCCCCGCTCGGTGGCGATCCAGGCGCCACCGGCATGGTCGTCGGCGAGCGCGAATATCTTGCGGTCCGAGGTTCCGTCTGGTCCGGTGGGGTAAGCGTGGAACGTGTTCGTGGCCGGGTCGAACCGCAGCAGGCCGCCCGCACTGGTGCCGACCAGCAAGCCACCGTCGCGCAGGGCCAAAAGGCAGCGCACGTAGGCGTCGGACAGACTCTTGCCGTCCTCGCCCCGCATATCGAACATCTGGGTGCGGTAACCGTCGTAGCGGCCCAGCCCGACCATGGTGCCGACCCAGATCAAGCCATCCCGGTCCTGCGCCAGTGCCGTGGCGATCGAAGGCGGCAGTCCCTCGGCGCTGGAGACCTTGTCGAACCAGGGTGCCTCGAACGGTGCCCAGGGATCGGCGTTGGCAGCGCAACTGGGGGCGGTGCGGAAAACCAGCAGGATGAGCGCGAGGATTCCAAGCCAGGGATGGCGGGGCGACCACCTCATGCGGACCACCGGCCGTGGCTGGACAGCATGCAGCGCCGCGTGGCGGATCCGGCTCCCCGTGTTCAATGCCATGTCCTGCGGCCGATCACTTGCTGGTCGCCCTCCGGCGTGCCCTGTAGAGCAGATCCACATCCCAGGCAAGCCCAATGATAGCGGGAATGCACGAGGATTCGGCACGCCGGGCGCGCGGGTGCATGCCGTATCATGCACGCATGTCACGTTCCGTCACGTCGCCCGGTCCTGGCTTGTTCGCCGAGCCAGACGCCCTCAAACCGCTGGCCGAGCGCATGCGCCCTCGCAGCCTCGACGAGATGGTCGGCCAGCAACGTCTGGTCGGTCCGGATCGGGCGCTGCGCCGTGCGCTGGAGGCGGGCAAGATCCACTCGATGGTGCTGTGGGGGCCGCCTGGCTGTGGCAAGACGACGCTGGCCCTGCTCGTGGCGCACTATGCCGAGGCCGAGTTCCGCGCAATTTCCGCCGTGCTGTCCGGCCTGCCGGAGGTGCGCAAGGCCCTGGCCGAGGCCGAAGTCCACTTCGCCCAGGGCCGCCGTACCGTGCTGTTCGTGGACGAGGTACACCGGTTCAACAAGACCCAGCAGGATGCGTTCCTGCCGCATATCGAACGAGGCGTGATCATCTTCATCGGCGCTACCACCGAGAACCCCTCGTTCGAGCTGAACTCCGCGCTGCTTTCGCGTTGTCGCGTGCACGTGCTGGAGCCGATTTCCACGGACGACATCAGCGCGGCGCTGAAGCGTTCACTGGCCGACAGCGAGCGTGGCTTGGGGGAGCTGCAACTGCAGGTCGGCGATGACGCGCTGGGCCTGATCGCGCAAGCTGCCGACGGCGACGTGCGCCGCGCGCTGACGCTGCTGGAGATCGCTGCCGAACTGGCCGACGATCGCCAGATCGACGAAGCCACCCTGACCCAGGTGCTGGCCGACCGCACCCGTCGTTTCGACAAGCAGGGCGAGCAGTTCTACGACCAGATCTCGGCCTTGCACAAGTCGGTGCGCTCCTCGGACCCGGATGCCGCGGTGTACTGGTTGTGCCGCATGCTCGACGGTGGTGTCGATCCGAAATACCTCGCGCGACGCATGACCCGCATGGCGGTGGAAGACGTGGGCCTGGCCGAGCCCCGCGCCTGGCGCATGGCGCTGGACGCGTGGGATACCTATGAGCGCCTGGGCAGTCCCGAGGGTGAGCTCGGCCTGGCCCAGCTGGCCATCTGGCTGGCGATCTCGCCCAAGAGCAACGCGGCCTACATGGCCTACAACAAGGCGCGTGCCGCGATCCGCGAGGCCGGCACGCTGGACGTGCCGATGCACCTGCGCAATGCACCGACCAAGTTGATGAAGGGGCTGGGCTACGGCAAGGGTTACCAGTACGACCATGACGCCGAAGGCGGCATCGCGCTGGATCAGCAATGCCTGCCCGATGCGCTCGCGGGCACCGTATTCTACGAACCGGTGGAGCGCGGGCTGGAACTGCAACTGCGCGAGAAACTGCTGGCCCTGCGCGCCGTCCGCGAAAAAGCCCGCAACCCGTAGCAGCCCGCTCGCGGGCGATGCTCTTTGCGCAGCCGACAAAGTGCTGCACCAGCCCTTGTCGTCACTGCAATCTCCGGCCTAGATTCATCGCATCAATCGAGGAGGGCGGACCATGCGCGTACTCGTGGCAGGTCTGATCGGCGGCATCGTGATGTTCATCTGGGGCGTGGCCGCCCACATGGCGCTGGGGCTGGGCAATGTCGGCATCATGCAGCCGGTCAATGAAAACGTGGCGCTCAGTGGCCTGCAGCAAGGCCTGGGCGATCAAGCCGGCGTGTACATGTTGCCCTCGCTCGATCCGAAGCAGATGGACGACGAGGCCGTAGTCCGGTCCTACTCGGTCAAGTCCGTCCGTTCGCCGTATGCGTGGGTGGTCTATCAGCCGCAGGGCACCGACATGATGCGGATGGGTCCGCAGATCGGTCGGCAGTGGGCATCCGACACGCTGGGGGCGCTGGCGCTGGCGTTCATCATGGGGCTGGCGGCACTGAGCTTCCGGCGGCGCCTCGCGGCCGCGGCGGCCGCCGCGATATTCGCCTGGTTGGGCACTCTGCTGCCGTACTGGAACTGGTATCGCTTTCCGCTGGATTTCACTCTCGCCGCGCTGGCCGAGCAACTCATCGGCTGGCTGCTCGCCGGTGCTGCAATGGCCTGGTGGCTGGGCCGCAGCGAGCGCAAGCTGGCCAGCTGACCTGCCCTGGCTTCCTTATTCTGGGTTCAGCAGTGCAGGTCGGGAAAGAGTGCAGGCCTCGCCAATGGTGAGTTGCATTGCGGCAACCACCACCCGGCGGCGATAATTCGCGGTTCAAGCCTTCACTTGGACTTTGCTCATGCTGGATCCCGCCCTGCTGCGTTCGCGCCTCGCCGAAACCGCCGCACGCCTCGCCGAAACCCGTGGCTACACGCTGGACGTGGCCGCCGTCGAGTCGCTGGAGAACAGCCGCAAGCAACTGGCGATGGAAACGCAGGATCTG
>JBDTEG010000108.1:0-8119 GCA_039922695.1 Rhodanobacter sp.
GCGGCGTCTACACCAAGAACGGCGGTGAGCTGTATATCGGCAAATACACCGGCTACCTCACGGACTACCTGACGCTGACCGCCCTGTACGGCGAACAGACAAGCACCCACATCAACACTCCGTGGAAGTACGATCCCAACTGTCCGCGGCTGTCCGGTAACACGGCTGCAGTAAACCAGGTGCCGGGCATCAATTATTATCCGACGTGCCAGTTCGCCGCGACGGTGCTGCCAAAGGGCGCCATGGATCAGACCAAGGGAGGGCGCCTTGACCTGGAATACCGTATCGGTGACCACTCGCTGCGCGTTGGTGCCGACGAACAGAAGGCACATTCAGTCACCGGTGACATGTATGCGGGCGGTTATGTCTGGGTGTTCCAGCAGACCGCCAACAAGAATGCGGCGATCAACGCGGGCCAGGGTGTCGGCGCGCCGGCCGCCGCTGGTGGTTCGGGCGCTGGCGTTGCCGGCCCGACTCCCAACAAGGGCTACTTTGTCCGTCGCCAGTACTACACCCACTTCGCCGACGTTGAGGTCGAGCAGTCGTCGCAGTACATCGAGGATCGCTGGCAGGTCAGCAACAACCTCCTGCTGTCGCTGGGCCTGCGCAACGAGCAGTTCACCAACTACAACGGCGATCATGTCTCGTTCGTCTCGCAGCGGCATCAGTTGGCACCGCGCCTGGGCGCGTCGTGGGATGTCCTCGGCGACTCCACGCTGAAAGTGTTCGCCAATGCCGGGCGCTACCATCTGGCTCCGCCGAACAACGTCGCGGTCCGCGGCGCCGCCGCATCGCTGTACACCATGGAATACTTCACGTACACGGGCACTGATCCGGCCACCGGCGCACCGACGGGTTTGGTTTCCATTCCAGTGGACAAGAGCAAGGGTTACACGTGCCCGGGCAGCAATGCCGTCTCCAGCAATCTGGAGTGTGGTGAGTCGCCCGATCCGCGTACGGTGGCGGCCAAGGGCATGAAGTCGCATTTCCAGGACGAGTTCATCCTGGGCATGCAGCAGCAGTTGAGCCCCGCGTTCAACTACGGCGCCAAGGTCACCTACCGCACCCTGCGCAGCGCCATCGACGATACCTGTACTCCGGCACTGGGCGGCGCATGCTTTCTGTTCAACCCGGGCGTGGCCAACACGTTTGAGCAAGAGCAGGGTGACGGCAGCTTCAAGGAGGTCACCTACACCAACGCCGAGTTGGGCTTCCCGAAGCTGAAGCGCAAGTACCTCGCGCTGGACCTTTATGCCGAGCACCCGTTTGATGGCAAATGGTGGGGCAAGGTCGAGTACACCTTGTCGCACAACTTCGGCAACACCGAAGGCCAGTTGGCGTCCGATCTGGACACCGGCTCCGGCGGCCAGGCCGACGTCTCGCAGACGCAGGACTGGGATCTGCCGCAGCTGATGGTCGGTGCCGGCGGTAACCTGCCAAACGATCGACGTCATCAAGTGAAGGCATTTGGCTTTTACCAGATCGTGCCCGAATGGCGCGTTGGGGCCACCGCCGTGATCACTTCGGGTCGACCGGCCAGCTGCACCAGCTACTATCCGACCGCGGATGCCGGCTTGTACCAGGGTTCCTACTATCACTTCTGCGGCTGGCCCGGTTCGGGCACACCGCCGTTGCTCCCCAATGGCCAGCCGGACCCGAAGTACATCCCGCCGTCGGCCGGCTACAAGTTCGCCCCCCGCGGCACGGCCGGCACCACGCCGTGGACCTACACAGTCAACTTGAATGTGTCGTACATCCCGGGCTGGGCGCACAATAACCTGACCGTGCAGGCGGATGTGCTGAATGTGTTCAATCGCCAAATCGCACAGGGCTATGTGCAGGGGTTTGCCTCGGATCGTTACACCCCGAGCCAGACCTATCGGCAGGATCTGAACTACACCACGCCACGTCAGATCCGTTTGTCCGTGCAATACGACTTCTCGTTGTAAGTGTCGCAACAACCGCACCGTTGGCGCCTCGCGCCAGCGGTGTGAAACTTTGAGCCGCCGGCTGAGCCCCGGCGGCTTTCTTTATGGGCGAAAGATCGGGTGGCGCCGGCTGGACCGTTGCCAGCACAGCCATCGATGATGCGGAACGTGCCCGTCGCATTGTGTCGATGTCTTGCCCATGGCCATAATCGCCGGTAACGACGAGGCCCGTGGGCTGACGCGGATTTTCTTCCTCAGGACGCCGCATGAGCCAGTTCGGACTGCTCGGCAAACGACGATTCGCGCCCTTCTTCTGGACCCAGGCGCTGGGTGCGTTCAACGACAACGCGTTCCGCAACGCGCTGTTGATGCTGGTGGCGTTCCAGATGGGCTTGAGCGACCACGCGGCGGCGCTGTACACGAACCTGGCACCGGCTCTTTTCATCCTGCCGTTCTTCCTGTTCTCGGCCAGCGCGGGCCAGTTGGCGGAGAAATTCGAGAAGACCCGCATCATCCGCTACGTGAAACTGTTCGAGATCGCGGCGATGGCGATCGCCGCGGCAGGCTTCATCACCCACCACGTGGCTTTGCTGCTGGTGGTGCTGTTCATGATGGGTCTGCATTCGACGGTGTTCGGGCCCATCAAGTACGCGATCCTGCCGCAGGCGTTGAAACCCGCCGAACTGGTCGGCGGCAATGGGCTGGTCGAGATGGGCACGCAGATGGCGATGCTGATCGGCATGATCGCCGGCAACGCGCTGATGCGGGTGGCCGGCGTGGGGCCGTGGCTGGCCGCGGGCGCCACGATCAGCGTGGCCGTGGTGGGTTATCTGGCGAGTCGGGGCATTCCCCCCGCGCCAGCCACCGCGCCGGAGCTGAAGTTCAACTGGAACCCGGTCAGCGAAACCGCGCGGGTGCTGCGCATTACGCATGGCGACCGCGCGGTGTGGAATGCCGTGCTGGGCATCTCCTGGTTTTGGTTTTTCGGCACCGTGCTGATTGCGCAATTGCCCATCTACACGCGCGAGACACTGGGAGGCGACGGCTCGGTCTACACCCTGGTGCTCACCTTGTTCTCGGTCGGCAGCGGCATCGGTGCACTGTTGTGCGAGAAGTTGTCGGGCAAGCGGGTGGAGATCGGCCTGGTTCCTCTGGGCGCGTTCGGCCTCACCGCGTTCGGCATCGATCTCTACCTGGCCCGGCACGGCATGGCCGTGGCGCGAGCTCAGGACTGGCTGGCGTTCCTGCACGGCGCCGGCAGCTGGCGCCTGGTGCTCGACCTCACCGCCATTGGTGTGTTCGCCGGCTTTTACGTGGTGCCGTTGTTTGCCTTTGTGCAATCGCGCACGCCGCGCGAGCGCCTGTCGCGGGTCATTGCCGGCAACAACATCGTCAATGCCTTGCTGATCGTGCTGGCGGCCGGCTTCGGGCTGGGCTTGGGCGCGCTGGGGCTGGATGCGGCACAGATCTTCCTGGCCGCCGCGTTGCTCAACGTATTGGTGGCCTGGTACATCTTCACGCTGGTGCCGGAGTTCCTGATGCGCTTCATCACCTGGGTGCTGGTGAACACGCTGTACCGCGTGCGCGTCGACGGCACGCAGCACCTGCCCGAGCAAGGCGCGGCGCTGCTGGTGTGCAACCACGTCAGTTTCATGGACGCGCTGCTGTTGATGGCGAACCTGCGCCGTCCGGTGCGCTTCGTGATGTATTACAAGATCTTCAGCGCGCCGTTGTTGAGCTTCGTGTTTCGCACGGCCAGGGCGATCCCGATTGCCGGGTACAAGGAAAACCCCGTGATACTTCAGGAAGCTTACGACGCGATCGATGCCGCGCTGGCGGACGGTGAGCTGGTGTGCATCTTCCCCGAAGGTGGCCTGACCGTCGATGGCGAGGTCGCGCCGTTCCGGCCCGGCGCGGAGCAGATCCTGGCGCGACGCCCGGTGCCGGTGGTGCCGATGGCGCTGCGCGGCCTGTGGGGCAGCGTGAGGAGCCGGCGCGACTCGATGCTGCATCGCACGCGGCTGCCGCGCCGGTTCCGTGCCAGGGTCGAGCTCGTGGTCGATGCGCCCATGCCGCCGCCGCAGGTCAGCGCGGCAACATTGGAAACCCGCGTACGCGAGTTGCGCGGCGACCGACCGTAAGACACGCCTTGCCTCACCTGGGACACTCTGCTCCGAGTCTACCCATGCGGAGACTTCCGTTCACGCGCCGACCATCGAAGGACGGGCATCGCCCGCCAGCTTCTGCGCGTACGACGAGCCGGCGCGGCGGGACGTGCCAGAGCCCTGCGATGGCGCGCAGATCGGACGCAGCCGAGCCAGGGGCTGTCGTGGCGCCGCTGAGCCCGCGAGCGGGCTCGTGCGGAAAAGGTATGCGCCGGTCAGCTGACCCAGCTGCCGATCACCAGCAAGGCCACCACGCTGAGCCACGCCAGCAGCGCGCGCAGCAGGGCACCACGCAGTCGGCGCAACTCGTCCAGCGGATCGCTGTGCTCCTCGGCGTACCCATCGCCAGCTTCGATGTCGATCAGGACATCGGCTTGCGCGGCGGCGCCGAGGAAGCCGGGGCCGCGCTCGTACCAGCTGGTCGGCGTGGCCTGGATGTGCCAGCGCCGCCACGCGTTGATCACCGCGTCCCAATGGCCTACGACGGCCAGGGTGAAAACAAGCAACTGGGCCGGAAGCCAGTCCAGCGCGTTGGCGACATAGGCGGCGGCCCGCTGGCTGTCGGTGTCGAGCGCCAGCGAGTCATCGCGACCCAGCGTCTGTGCCAGTCGGTACAGCAGCGCGCCGACCGGGCCGAGGAGGAAGAACCACAACAGCACCGCGAAGCGCCGGCGCAGCGCGGCGTACACGATCGCCTCGCCCAGCGCCGGTGCGTTCCACGCCACCCTGCTCCCGTCATCCGTCAGTGACTGCGCGGCCGCTTCGCGCGCGACGCCATCGGGTGCGGCCAGGATCATCTCCAGGTCGCGCTCGAACTCGCGTGGGCCGAGGCAGTACAGCAGCACCACCAAGGCAAACAGCAGCCGCGGCAGTTCACCCAGCAAGGTATGGCCGAACAGCCACATCAGCAGCCCGCACAGAAGCACGGGCGGCAGCAGCGCCAGCAGCACGCGCCCGGCGCCGCTGGTGTCCGACAACTGGCGTACCCAGCGTCGGAACAGGCTGTCTCCGCGCCAGCTGGCCAGCTGCGGAGCAACGTGCAGCAGGCCCAGGGCGATCAGGACGGCAAGCAGGCGGATGGCCATGGCGACGGGGACTCTCGGACAGTGCCACCATTGTATGCGAGCCGCTGACTGCGTCGCAGGAATGATCGCGATGTGGCTGGCAGCGCTACGGCTCGTACGACAGTTCGCGGCCGCGACGCACCGACACGGACCGCGCAGGCGACGGGTACGACGGCAGGCTTGCCTGCGTCATCGACGATCGCGTGAAGGGAAGGGCGACGACCGCTGTACGACGATGAAAGTCCGCCGCGCCGCGCCGCGTCGTTCAGCGCACCAGCGCGTCCAGATCTACACCTGCGCGCGTCTGCAGCCAGTGCGCCAGCAAGCGGTAGGAAATCGACAACGCCGTGGAAGGCGCGAAGCTGCCGTCGGCGATGCCGCTGACGATCTGTGCGGGGGTGAACCAGCGCACCTCCTCCAGCTCGCGATCGCGCATGTGGATCTCGCCCGATACTGCGGTGGCGATGAAGCCGAGCATCAGCGAGGCCGGCATCGGCCACGGTTGCGAGGAGTGGTAGCGCACCTGGTCGACGATTACGCCGGCCTCCTCCGCGACTTCGCGGCGTACCGCGTCCTCCAGCGCCTCGCCCGGCTCGACGAAGCCGGCCAGCGTGGAATAGCGATGCGGTGGCCAGCCGGGCTGGCGCCCGAGCAGACACGCACCGTTGTGCTCGACCAGCATGATGACCGCCGCGTCCGTGCGCGGAAAATGCAGGCGGCGGCAATCGGGGTTGGTGCACTGCGCCCGATGACCGGCGGACACCAGCTGCAGCGGGGCGCCACAGTAGGCGCAAAACCGCGTTTCGCGTTGCCAGTGGGCGAGCCCCTTGGCATAGGCAAACAGACCGGCCTCGTCGGCAGCGAGCAGCAGGCCAGCGTGGCGCAGGCTTGCTCGACGCGCGCCGAGTGCGGCCTCCAGCGCACTGATGCGTTGGGCGTCGTCAACCACCAGCAGGAAGTGCGGCCGGTCGTGTGCGATGCCGAGCAGGATCACCGGCGCGTCCGCAAACCACTGGCGGCGTTCCGCGGCATCCAGCCAACGCAGCGCGTCGCCATCGCGGTGCAGGAACGCGTCGCCGGTAGCATCCAGCAGCAGGTAACGTGCATTGACGGCGTTCGCCTGCGCAGCAACCCACGCCGCTTCGTCGCGGTGTTCGGCGCTGCGGTCGAGTACCAGGCTCAGCCCCGAAAAGGTATTGGTTCGCGGCAGCCGGGCCTGGTCCATGGCGCCGTGCTCAGGCGGTGAACGAGGAGCCGCAGCCGCAGGTGGTCTTCGCGTTCGGGTTGCTGATCACGAACTGCGCGCCGCTGAGGTTCTCGGCGTAGTCGATCTGCGCGCCGCTGAGGTATTGCAGCGAGAGCGGATCGCACAGCAAGGTGACGCCCTCGCGTTCGATCGCCAGATCGTCCTCGGCCTGCGCTTCGTCGAAGGTGAAGCCGTACTGGAAACCTGAGCAGCCACCGCCGCTGATGTACACGCGCAGCTTCAGCGCCAGATTGCCTTCCTCGGCAATCAGCTCATGCACCTTGTGCGCGGCCGCCGCGGTGAACTCGAGCGGAGCGCCGCTGTTGCGGTAGTCCGGGATGGCGACGATGGTTTCCATGGTTATCTAGATGGGGGCGTGGCAGGTGAGTGCAAGCATACCGCGTCAGGCGGTACCACCTCATCATCCGAGCCGACCGGGCTGGCCTCCGGCGCGGCGAGTGCGCGCTGCCCGTCCTCGGCCACGCGCGCGACGCGGCCGTTGACCTGGGCGCCGGCGGCCATTTCCAGCGTGTGATAGCGCAGGTCGCCGTCGATCCGCGCCAGCGGCGCCAGCTCCAGCCGCACGCTTACGTGCAGGTCGCCGATGATGTGGCCATTGATCACCGCATGCGGCACACGCACCTCGCCCTGTACCTCACCGTGCTCGCTCAGCGTGAACAAGGCATCGTCGCCCTCGGCCAGCACGGTGCCCTCGATGCGCCCGTCCAGGTGCAGTGCGCCGCTGAACCGCAGGTCGCCGCGGATCACCGTGCCGCGGGCGATCAGGCTGGTTTCGGAACTGCCGTTCTTGCGATCGTTGCGTCTACGGTTGAGCATCCCGGTCTCCCTCGGCGGTCGTGATGTTGCCGCTCAGCGCGGCGCCCCAGGCAACCGCGCGACTGACTGCTTCGCCGCTTTCCGGTTGGATGTCGATGCGCAGTCGCGTGGGCTGGAACTCCGCCGGCAGCACGATCGTGCCCTGCAACTGCTCAAAATAGGTGAAACGGAACGGCAAGCCATCCTTCTGCGCACCATCGCCCAGCGCGGGCCAGGCGAGCGTGATCACCTTGTCCTTGCGCAGGCCTTCCACGCTCACGGTGACATGGCCGCTGATCTCGCTGCCGCGCCTGGCGTTCTGGGTCAGGCTGAGTATCAGCGTCCAGCCGCGCGAGCCGTTGATCGGCTGCAGCTTCACTTCCTGCAGTTTCAGCCCCTGGCGCTGGCCGTTGCCAGCCACCAGGCGCGAGTAGAAACCCAGGTCCGAACGCAAAGCGCTGAGCTCCTTCTCGCGCTGCGTCAGCGTGCCGCGCAAGGCTTGCATGGCGACATCGTTGACTTGGGCTGCACGCTGCAGGTTCGCCACCTGCTGCTTCAAGTCGTTGACTTCGCTCAGCAGCGCTCGCTGCTGCCTGTGATCGACCGCCGATGGCGCACTGCGGTCGCCCAGGGAAAACACCAGCAAGCCAACGACGAGCAAGCTGCCCAGCCACGCCAGCCCCCAGCACAAGCGGCGCCAGCGCTGGCCGACGTCGTCATGCCTGCGCACCACCATGCGCGGGGGAGGTCGTGAACCCATGGACATGCGTTCAGCAAAACGCAAGGTATAGCCCGCACCTGACGAAAGCGTCAAGGAACAGGCTCACGCGGTGCGGACCGGGCTTGGCGGCGGGCGCGAGGCGCGAAGCCGGGTCAGCTCTGCATCTTGCTCTGCAGGTA
>JBDTEG010000109.1:0-8297 GCA_039922695.1 Rhodanobacter sp.
AGCTGCCCGGGGTGGACGACCGGGAACAGGCGGCAGCCTTGATCGGTACCGACATACATGTCGACCGCGAGCAGTTGCCTCCACCCGCGAAGGATGAGTACTACTGGGTCGATCTCGAAGGACTCGAGGTGATCACCACGGAAGATGTGCACCTGGGGCGGGTCAGTCACCTGTTCGCCACCGGTGCCAACGATGTCGTGGTGGTGAGGGACGGCTCGCGCGAGCGGCTGATTCCCTTCATCCAGGGTTCGTATGTGCGTTCGGTGGACTTGTCCGCAGGGCGCATGGTGGTGGACTGGGATCCTGAATTCTGACGTCGCCGGGCAGCGGGACTTGAGGAACGCGGATCATGCGCATCGACGTCGTCAGTCTGTTTCCCGACTTCGTGCGCCAGTGTGCCGCCGTCGGTGTGGTGGGACGCGCGCAGCAACGTGAGCTGCTGCAGGTGGAAACCTGGAACCCGCGCGACTACGCCACCGACAGGCACCGCAGCGTGGACAGCAGCTCGTATGGCGGCGGTCCGGGCATGGTGATGATGATCGAGCCCTTGCGCACGACCCTGGCGGCCGTGCGTGAGGCGGCACCGGGACCGGTGCATCTGATTTATCTCAGTCCGCAGGGAGCGCGGCTGACGCAGGGCAGGATGGAAGCGCTGGCAAAGCTGCCGCGCATCGGACTGCTCTGCGGACGATACGAAGGCGTGGATGAGCGCTTGCTGGCGAGTGAGGTCGACGAAGAGCTCTCCATCGGCGATTATGTGCTGTCCGGCGGCGAGCTGGCCGCGGCGGTGATCATCGACGCAGTGGGACGCTTGCAGGATGGCGCGTTGAACGACGCGACGTCGGCCGAGCAGGATTCATTCTCGAATGGATTGCTCGATTGTCCGCACTTTGCAAAACCGGTGCATGATGCGCTGGGAGCTGTACCGGAAGTGTTGCTGTCCGGTGACCATGCGGCAATTGCCCGCTGGCGCCTGAAGCAATCGCTGGGACGCACCTGGTTGCGCCGCCCGGACTTGTTGTCACAGCGTGCGCTGGATACTGCATCCCGTGCGTTGCTGGATGAATTCCGCCGTGAGCATGCTTTACAGCAGCAGGCACGGCACGACGATGCGGTCGAGTGATGACCGCAGTTTTGATACCGCAAAAGTGAACCGACAGGTGCGCCATGAACAAGATCATTGAACAGTTCGAATCCGAGCAGATCGCCCGCCAGCTGCCGGACTTCGGCCCCGGCGACACCGTGGTGGTCAACGTCAAGGTGAAGGAAGGTAACCGCGAGCGCGTGCAGGCGTTCGAGGGCGTCGTCATCGCCAAGCGCAATCGCGGTCTGCATTCGGCCTTCACCGTGCGCAAGATTTCGCACGGTACCGGCGTGGAGCGCGTATTCCAGGCGCACAGTCAGCAGATCGACTCGGTGACGGTGAAGCGCAAGGGCAAGGTGCGTGGCGCCAAGCTGTATTACCTGCGCGGCCTCGAAGGCAAGGCTGCCCGCATCAAGGAAGACATCGCCGCCGCTGCCGCCGCCAAGGCAACGGCCAAGGCGGCGACTGCTGCCGCTGCCGAGTAAGCGGCTCGCGACAACTGGTTGAAGAAGCCCGCGGAGCGATCCGCGGGCTTTTTGCCGTTGCACCCCGCGATGGCTTATTCGAGCCGCTGCGGTACCTGCAGGAAGTTGCCTTGCACGAAGTCCACGCCGCAGGAGAACAGCAGCGACGTGCTGGTGGCGTCCTCGACCCACTCGGCAATGGTCAGTCGATTGAGGTCGTGCGCCTGCTGGCAGATCTCGGTGATTTTCTTCTGGCTGTCGGCATGCTGTGGCAGGTCGGCCATGTGGCTGCGGTCGATCTTCAGATAGTCCGCGTCGATGTGATTGAGCAACTGGAACGAGTTCAGGCCCGACCCGAACTGTTCCAGTGCAAAACTGCCGCCGAGTTCCTTCCAGCTTTTTACGAACTCCTGGGCGGGACGCAGCAAGGTCATCACCTTGCTCTCGGTCATCTCTAGTACCAGATGGCAGTGTTTCAGCTTGGCGGCACCGAGCTGCTCTTTCAGCCAGGGCAACAGCGTGTCGTCCTGCAGCGAGGCGGCGGTCAGTTTGACGAAGAAGGTGGAGGGCTGGGCCTGCGACTCGCGCACATGCAGTACACGAATGGCTTCGGCGAGCACCCAGCGGTCGATGGCGCCGGTGAGGTTGTGCTTTTCGGCGATCGGCATGAAGAAGCCGGGCAGCACCTCGCCCTGCGGGCCATTCATGCGCAGCAGGATCTCCGAGAACTCGCCGTCGGCATCCTGCAGGCTGATCGTCTGCTGGTGATAGAGCATCAGGCCATTGTTGGCCAGCGCCTGCTGCAGCAATTCCAGCCAGTAGCGCTCACGCTCCTCGTCGGCTTTCTCACGCGCGGCCGGGTCGTGAATTTCCACCTGGCTGCCGCCGAGGTTCTGGGCGGTGCGCAGTGCGTGGCTGGCCTGGTTGAGCAGGAGTTCGCTGTTGGCGTTCTTCTCGCCCAGCAGGCTGCCACCGACGCTGGCCGTGACCGTGATCGAGCGTGTGCCGGCGTCGAAAATCTCGCTGCTGATACTGTGCTGCAGTTTGGCAATCCAGTCGCGGATGGCCTCGTCCGAGCGCGAATCAAACACGACGCCAAGCGTGTGTTCGGCAAGCATGCCGGCGATATCGTCGGCGCCGAGCAGCATGCGTATGCGATCGGCGAACCCGGCCAACAGTTCGTCGGCCTTGCCCAGCCCGATGCCACCGACCAGCGATGCCCAGTTGTCCGGCTCGATCAAAAGCAGCGACTGACCCTTGGTGCCCTTGGCGGCCGAGGTCACGGCGTCGTCGATGCAGGCCAGCATGTGCTGGCGGTTGTACAGGCCGGTGACCGGATCACGCTGCAGTTGTTCAAGCACGGCCGGATCGACCATCTGGCGGCGAAACACGATCTGCAGGCAACGCTCACCTTCGAACGTGGCCGGGGCAAACTCCACGGTGGCATCGAACCGGCTGTCGTCGGCGCGTCGCGCGCGCAGGCTGAGCTGGGCAGGGAACTTGCCCTGGTGTGCCTGTCCGCGCAGCAAGGCCTTCATTTCGTCGGCGTTTGCCGCGTCGATCATGTCCAGCAGGGGCAGGCCAAGCAGGTCGTCGAAGCTCTCGTAGCCGAAGGTGTCGAGGTAGGCCTGGTTGGCGCGCACGTGCATGCCCTCGTGGACATAGGCGATGGCGTCGGTGGAGGAGTCAAGCAGGGCATCGCAGCGTCGCTCGGTTTCGCGCAGGGCGGTGTGCAGCCAACGCACCTGACGCCGCGTCTGGAGCGCTTCGAATTCGCGCTTCAGCACGGCGATCAGCTGTTTCGGATGACTGCGTGAAGCAACGCCACGGGCGCCATGCACGAACAAGTCGGCCACCAATTCGTTGTCCATGGCGCCGACCAGGCCGATCAGGGCGAAATCACGTCCGTAGGCCTCCAGCACACCCATGGTTTCGTCCTGGGTGATGCTCGTGACGGCCGGATCGAACATCACCACGTCCGGCTCCAGCTCGTTCACCGCTGCCTGCAATTGCTCGACGTTGGTGGCGCGTGCCGGCCTCACCGCGATGCCGCTGTTGCGCAACAGACTGATGATCTGCTCGGCCTCTTCGAGTGAGTTCTCGACGAACAGTATCTTGATGACGAAGTCTTTTTTCATGGGGTGTGGCGTGGTCCGTGGGTCGGCGCGGCTGTGGTGTGGTATTCGGCAAGAGCGATGGCAATAGGTGTTTGTAACGGATTCCGACAGCGGCCGCCAGCGGAAGCGGGTCCATGGCCAGCTGTGGCGCGTTCGATACGAAGGGTTTACAAGGGTCGTTTGGCCGGATCGCCCGCCACCTCGCGCACCAGCCGCGGAACGAGATAGCCGGGCAGTCGTGTGCGCAACCGCTGCTGGAGCGCAAGCGCCACGGAATCACTGACCTCGAAATGGGCGGCACCTTGTACCCGGTCCAACTGATGCAGGTAGTACGGCAGGACACCCGCAGCGAACAGCCGCTCGGACAGCTCCACCAGCGTATCGGCGGTGTCGTTGACGTCGCGCAGCAGTACCGACTGGTTCAGCAGGGTGGCCCCGGCGCCGCGCAGTCGTGCGCAGGCCTCGTCCACGGCCGCGTCGAACTCGTTGGCGTGGTTGGCGTGCAGAACGATCACCTTCTGCATCGGCAGGGCTCCCAGCCAGGCGATAAAGGTGTCGTCTATCCGCTCGGGCAGCACCACCGGCAGCCGGGTATGGATACGCAGGCGGGTCACCTGCGGCAGCTCGGCCAGGCCGCGGGTGAGTTCCTCCAGCTTGTGCGTTGCCAGCGCCAGGGGGTCGCCACCGGAGAGGATCAGCTCGCGAATCGACGGGTCACCCCGCACGTGGTCCAGTGCCTCGCGCCACTGTGACGCCGCGGCGATTTCCTCGTGGTAGGGGAAGTGGCGCCGGAAGCAGTAGCGGCAGTTGATGGCGCAGCTGCCACTGGCGATCAACAGCGCGCGTCCGTCGTATTTGTGCAGTACGCCATGGCCTGCCTTCGATGCCACTTCGCCGACGGCATCCGTGCTGTAGCCTTCCACCTGGTCGTGCTCGGAGCGCTGGGGAAGTACCTGCATCAGCAGCGGATCGCGCGGGTCCGCGCGGCGCATCCGTGTCACGAAGCCGCGCGGAACGCGCAAGGCAAAGCCGGCGTCGTCCGGTGGCACAAGATCGGTGCGCTCGCCCAGGCCCACCGCCTGCAGCAGTTCGAGCGGGTCGGTGATGGCATGTCGCCACAACTCGCGCCAGTCGGTTGCAGGCGAAGATAGTCGAGCGCCGGGGCTTGCGGTTATCATGATGGGCCTTGGGTGGGCCGTCTGGCCGGTGAAAGTTACCCATTTTAGCCGCCCTGTGAGGCGGTTTTACCTTTGGAGCAGACAGCGCATGGCGACCCTTGGCCTCAATGACGTCAAAACGGGGAAGAAGATCCTTCACAACGGCGATCCCTGGATCGTCACCGAGGCGGAGTTTGTCAAGCCGGGCAAAGGCCAGGCGTTCACCCGCATTCGCATCCGCAACCTGAAGGATGGCCGCACGACCGAGCAGACGCTCAAGTCCAGCGATTCGTTTGAGGAAGCCGATGCCACCGACACCGACATGCAGCTCTCCTTCATCGACGGCATCGGCAAGGACCGGGTGTGGAACTTCATGAACATGGAGACCTTCGAGATGGCGCCCGCTTCGCTGGCCGCCATGGGCGATGCATTGAAGTGGCTGAAGGGCGAAGAGGAATGTGTGGTCACTTTGTTCAATGGCGGCATCGTCGCCGTACAGCCGCCAAAGTTCGTGGAGCTGAAGATCACCGAAACCGATCCGGGCGTGCGCGGTGATACCTCGGGCGGCGGCGGCAAGCCGGCCACCCTGGAGACCGGCGCCGTGGTGCGTGTGCCCCTGTTCGTCAACCAGGACGAAATCATCAAGGTCGACACCCGCACTGGCGAATACGACAGCCGCGTGAAGTGACCCACCGGCGTGCGAATTCTGCGCGCCTTCGTTCGCCGTTTTTCCCGCGCAGCCGGGGCGACGGCTTGCAAGGGGCGGCGACCGCAAGGTGCCGCCCTTTTGCGTATTCATTCCCCCCAATCAAAGGTGAAGCATGAACCCGACCGCCCCGCAGCCCGTCGACCTGATCATCGAAGCGCGCTGGGTGGTGCCGGTCGAGCCACATGCGGTGGTCCTCGAGCAGCATGCGGTGGTCGTCAACAAGGACGTGATCGTCGCCGTGTTGCCCATCGGCGACGCCCGTGCCGCCTACGCGCCGCGTGAGCGCGTCGAACTGGGCGAGCACGCCTTGATTCCCGGCCTGGTCAACAGCCACACGCACAACCCGATGACCCTGCTGCGAGGTCTGGCCGACGACCTGCCGTTGATGGTGTGGCTGCAGGAGCACATCTGGCCGGCCGAGGCGAGGGTGATCGGGCCGGAGTTCGTGCGCGATGGCGTGGAGCTGGCGGTGGCCGAGATGTTGCGCGGTGGTACCACCTGCGCCAATGAGAATTACTTTTTCCCCGACGTGATCGGCGCCACCTACCGCAAGCTGGGCTTTCGCGCCGTGGTCGGTCTGCCGGTGATCGAGTTTCCCACCGCCTGGGCGAACAGCCAGGACGAGTATTTCGAGCGTGCCGCCGAGGTGCACGACAGCTTCATCGGCGATCCGCTGATAAGTACCGCGTTTGCTCCCCACGCGCCGTATACGGTTTCGGACGAGAGCTTCGAGCGCATCCGGATGCAGTCCGACCAGCTCGACATCCCGGTGCACCTGCACACGCACGAGACCGCGCACGAGATCGAGGAAGAGAAGAAAAAGAGCGGACTGCGCCCGTTCCAGCGGCTGCAAAAGCTGGGCCTGGTGAACGACCGGCTGATTGCCGTGCATATGACCCAGGTCACCGAGGGCGAGATCGCTGCCTGCGCCAGCGCCGGGGTATCGGTGGTGCACTGTCCGGAGTCCAACCTGAAACTGGCGTCCGGTTTCTGTCCCGCCGAGCAGTTCCGGCGCGCCGGCGTGAACCTGGCGATCGGCACGGACGGCTGTGCCTCCAACAATGACCTGGACATGTTCGGAGAAATGCGCACGGCGGCGCAGCTGGCCAAGGCGGTGGCCGGAGACGCCTCCGCGTTCGATGCCGCCTTCGCGCTGCGCGCCGCCACCCTCAACGGAGCCAGGGCAATTGGTCTGGAGGCGAAGATCGGGTCGATCGAGGTCGGCAAGCAGGCCGATCTCGCGGCCGTGCGGCTGAGCGATCTGGAAACCCAACCGCTTTTCCACATCGCCTCCCAGCTCGTCTACGCCTGCAACCGCCAGCAGGTCACCGATGTCTGGATCGCGGGACGCCGCAAGCTGGCCGCACGGGAGCTGCCCGACATGGATACCGTGGCGATCCTGCAGCGCACGCGCGCCTGGCGCGAACGCATCGCCGCTGTCTGAAGGCGAATGGTCATGAAGCGCCTCACGGTCCACGAATGGCGGGCCGGGTAAACTGTCGGACGCGCCCCGACGTGGCGCCACGCGAGGATTCCCCCATGCAAACTGCGCAGCCCGGTACCAATGTGAGCCCGGAGGAAATTGCCCGCTTCGATGCCCTGGCGGCGCGCTGGTGGGACCCGGATGGTGAGTCCCGCCCGCTGCATGACCTCAACCCGGTGCGCACGGACTACATAGCGGCGCGCACGGACCTGCGGGATGCGCGCGTCGCCGATGTCGGTTGCGGCGGCGGCCTGCTGAGCGAGACGCTGGCGCAGGCTGGCGCCCGCGTCACCGCGATCGATCTTGGCGAGAAGGTGATTGAAATCGCCAGACTGCACCTGCACGAATCGAAGCTGGACGTCGACTATCGCGTGCAATCCTCGGCCGAACTGGCTGCCGCAGAACCGGCCAGTTTCGACGCCGTGTGCTGCATGGAACTGATCGAGCACGTGCCGGACCCTGCTGCGTTGGTCAACGACCTTGCCACCATGCTGAAACCCGGTGGCCGCCTGTTCCTGTCGACCATCAACCGCACCCCGGCCGCGTTCGGCGCCGCCATCCTGGGCGCCGAGTACGTGATGAAGATCCTGCCGCGCGGCACTCATCACTATGCGCAATTCCTCAAGCCCTCCGAACTGGCCCGGCTGCTGCGACACGCGGGCCTGGAACTGGAAGACATCAGCGGCCTGGCCTACAACCCGCTCAATCGCAAGGCGTGGCTCAGCCCGATCACCGCCGTCAATTACGTGCTCAGCGCGCGAGCCCCCGGAGCGCCCGACGGTCGCATGCGGGCATGAGCAAGCGCTTGCCGCAACCCGTTGCCGCGGTGTTGTTCGATCTCGATGGCACCTTGCTGGATAGTGCGCCGGATCTGTATGCCGCGCTGCAGGCGCTGTGCGTGGAAGAGGGTATCGCGGCCCCGCCCTACGCGCCGGTACGCCAGGTGGTGTCGCGCGGTGCCCGGGCCGTCCTGAGGTGCGCTTTCGCTGCGCGCGGCGAGCTGTTGGTGGAGGCATTGATGCCCCGTTACCTGCGGTTGTACCAGCAAGTGATGGCCCGGCAGACCCGCGCGTTCGAGGGGGTGGATGATCTGCTCACGCGCCTCGAGGCCCGCGGCCTGCGCTGGGGCATCGTCACCAACAAGGCGGCCTTCCTAACTGACGAACTGGTCCGTCGGGTCGGCTGGGCAAGCCGTGCCAGCGCGGTGATTTCAGGCGACACGCTGACGGTCAAGAAGCCCGATCCGGCGCCGGTGCTGCTGGCGTGCGAGCGCGCGGGTGTAG
>JBDTEG010000110.1:0-5733 GCA_039922695.1 Rhodanobacter sp.
CGGCAAGGTGCCGATCATCTTCGTGCGCACACCGTACAACTTCAATTACTGGGACGTCGAACTGGGTGCACCGCGCGACATGAAGCGCGAACTGGAAGCGGTCAGGCATGGATACGCGCTTGTCGAAATGAACGAGCGCGGACATTTCTTCTCGCAGGGCAACTACGACATCCTCGGCGCGCCGGTGACCGATGGCTCCGATGCGATCCAGTGGATGAGCTCGCAGCCGTGGTCAAACGGCAAGGTCGGCACCACGGGTTGCTCCTCCACCGCCGAGTGGCAGATGGCGGTGGTCGCCCGCAACGATCCCGGCCTGACCACATTCAACGTGCAAGGCTTCGGGGCTGGCGTAGGCCGCGTTGGCCCGTACTACGAGCAGGGCAACTGGTACCGCGGCGGCGCGGTGCAGATGTTGTTCATCGACTGGCTGTACACGCAGCAGAACCAGATTCGACCAATGTTCCCTGCCGGGACGTCGCAGCAGGATCTGATTCTCGCCTCGAAGATGTTCGACCTGGCCCCGCAGATGCCGCCCGTGAACTGGGACAAGGCATTCTGGCACCTGCCGGTAAGAGACATCATCAAGTCGGTCGGCGGGCCGCCCGGCATTTTCGCCACAGCGATGCCCGTGCCCACCGGCGGCAACATGATTGCGCGCATGCCTGATTCAGCCGCCTGGACCAAGGGTGGCTTGTGGAATGACCACATGCCGATTGCCAAGCCCGGCTTGTGGTTCATGAGCTGGTTCGACGTATCGGTGTCGCCCAACCTGGCCGCCTACAACTTCGTGCGTCGCACCGCACCGAAGCAGATTGCCGATCAGCAATACGCCGTCATCGCGCCGGTATTGCACTGCGCGTACACCCGCGCCACCGAGCACACCATGGTCGGCGATCTCGACATGGGCGATGCGCGCTTCGACTACGAAAAGCTGGTATACGGCTGGTTCGATCATTTCCTCAAGGGTCAGGACAACGGCCTCCTCGAAAGGCAGCCGAAGGTGATGTATTACCTGATGGGTGCCAACGAGTGGAAGCACGCGAACACCTGGCCACCCGCTGGCGCGACCACGCAGAGCTTCTACTTCAGCAGCGCGGGCCAGGCGAACACGCTGTACGGCGACGGCAAGCTGGTGGCGAAGGCTGGCGGTACCGATCAGCCGGACAGATTCATCTATGATCCAGGCAATCCGGTGCGTACTTTCGGCGGTGGCGGCTGCTGCCAGGGTGATGCGGTGAAGTTCGGCTCCTTCGACCAGAGCGAGCACGAAACCCGCAACGATATCCTGGTCTACGACACCCAGCCCTTTGCGAAAGGCACCGAGGCCAGCGGTCCCATCACGGTCACCCTGTACGCCTCCTCCAGCGCAAAAGACACCGACTTCACCTTCAAGCTGATCGACGTGTACCCGGACGGCAAGGCGTACAACATCACCGAGAATATTCAGCGCATGCGCTGGCGCGATGGCTACGACAAACCGCCTATCTGGATGCAGCCGGACGAGGTCTACAAGGTGACCTTCCAGCCGATCGACACCAGCTACTACTTCAAGGCAGGGCACAAGCTTCGCGTCGCTGTTTCCAGCAGCAACTTCCCGCGCTTCGACCGCAACCTCAACACCGGCGGCGACAACGTCAGCGAGACCAAGTGGGTGGTGGCGAACAACGCCGTTCACCACGGCAGTCAGTATCCGTCGTCGATCACGTTGACCGTTGTCCCAGCCACCCCGACGGCTGGCCAGGCGAGTATTGATCACTGAAAAAGAGGACGTCAGTGTTTCGTATCTGGTTGGTGGTCCTGTTTGTCTCCGTCGCAGCATCGGCGTTCGGCGCCGAACGCTGGCAAACCGTGCCGCCGGATCCTCCGGCAGTTGCGATGGCGCGGCACGACCACGTGGAAGTTCACGGTGCAAGCCTTTACTACGCGATCACCGGCAACGGTTCGCCGGTGCTCCTGCTGCACGGCAGCCTGGGCAGCTCTGATGATTGGGGCTATCAGGTTCGCGCGCTGGCAGCGCACCACACCGTCATCGTCATGGACAGCCGCGGTCAGGGTCGCAGCACGCGGGATGCGCGGCCCTTCAGTTATGACCTGATGGCCGACGACGTGGTCGCACTGCTCGATAAACTGGCAATCGCCAGGATAGACGTGGTTGGCTGGAGCGATGGCGCCAACATCGGCCTGGACTTGGCGATCCGTCATCCCGGACGCATCGCCAAATTGTTCGCCTTCGGTGCCAATACGAGCGTGGCGGGGATGAGCGGAGATCCGGAGAAGCAGCCGATCTTCCCGCTCGTCATGACGCGCATGTCCGCCAACTACGCCAGTCTTTCGCCGACACCGAAGGCGTTCGACGCCGTGGCCACGCAGATGAGCGTGATGTGGGCAACCGAGCCGAACTGGAGCGATGCGCAGCTCGGGACGATCAAGTCGCCGGTGTGGATCGTCGATGGTGACCACGAGGAATTCATCAAGCGGGAACACACCGAGCACATCGCGGCCACGATCCCGGGCGCCGGCTTGCTGATCCTGCCCAAGGTGAGTCACTTCGCGCCCTTGCAGGCGCCGGCGCTGTTCAATGCCGCCGTGCTTCAATTCCTCAATGGCGGACCATTGGCCGATTGATCGGGATATAAAGTGGAAGCACCGTGCCGGAAATCGGCTGCACCAAGTCTCGGCCGATCAACCTACCGCTTGCCGGTTTTCTTGCGGGTGGCCTTGACCGGTGTCGAGGCGCATGCCTGTTTTTTCTCGAGCCCGGGCACGCAGTAGATTCCGTAGAGCGTGGTGATGATCTGCTGCACCGGGCCGTGCTTGAGCGTGTACCAGATCGTCTGCGCTTCGCGGCGGGTCAACACCAGCCCTTCTTCGCGCAATTTCGCCAGGTGCTGTGACAGGGCCGACTGGCTGAGGTCGGGCAGTTGTTCGTTGATCTGCCCGACCGACATTTCGCGATCAACCAGCAGACAGAGCACGCGCAGCCTCTGCGCGTTGCCCAGCGCCTTGAGCAGGCGGGAAGCATCGGCAGCTTGCGACTGCATGTCGCGTAGCTTCGCGTTGGCGGGTAGCGGCACGGCTTTGACTCCGGGAGGACAACGGCTCGAGATCATCGTTGCGGTTGACTTTAACATGCCTATCTAATTAAGCTATTACTAATTTAGTAATTACCTTCGATTCATCCTGACTTGATCACCGTCAAGTAACTACGTTGCAGCAGCGGTCATCCTGTCAATCGTTCCCCACGATGTGGTTGCTCTTGAATCCAACCTGAGGGTGTCGGCCATGGCAAATATCGTGATTCTGGGCGCAGGACTTGGCGGCATGTCGGCCGCCTACGAGATCCGCGAGATGCTCGGTGATGAACACGAGGTCACGGTAGTCGGCGAGGGCCCATTGTTCAACTTTACCCCGTCCAACCCCTGGGTCGCGGTGGGTTGGCGCGAACAAGCGGCCATCCGGGTGGAGGCCAAACAGCCACTGGAACGACGGGGTATCCATTTCATCGACGTGATGGCCGACAAGGTGCTGCCGGATGACAGGCAACTTCTGCTGCGGGACGACCGCAAGCTCGACTATGACTATCTGGTTGTCGCTACCGGACCGCGGCTGGCCTTCGAACGCATTCCCGGCACCGGGCCGGAAGGCTATTCGCAGTCGATCTGTACCGGTCCGCACGCGCATGCGGCCTGGCAGGCTTACCAGGAATTTCTGAAGCACCCCGGCCCGATCGTGATCGGTGCCGCGCAGGGTGCGAGCTGCTTCGGCCCGGCTTACGAGTTCGCGATGATCGTCGATACCGACCTGCGCCGACGCAAGCTGCGCGACCGCGTGCCGATGACGTACGTCACCTCCGAGCCGTACATCGGCCACATGGGGCTGGGCGGCATCGGCGACTCCAGGGGCTTGCTCGAGTCGGAACTGCGCCAGCGCCATATCAAGTGGGTTGCCAATGCGCGCGTGACTTCCGTGGAGCCAGACAAGATCAACGTCGAGCAGCTCGATGACCACGGCGCGGTGCAGGAAGCCCACGTGCTGCCGTTCGCGTTCTCGATGCTGCTGCCCTCGTTCGCCGGTGTTGATGCGCTGCAGGGGATCGATGGATTGGTCAACCCGGGTGGTTTCGTGCTGATCGATGCACACCAGCGCAATCCCAAGTACCCCAACATTTTTGCAGCCGGCGTCTGCGTGGCGATTCCGCCGGTCGAGGTGACGCCGGTGCCGACCGGCGCACCCAAGACCGGGCTGATGATCGAATCGATGGTGACCGCCATCGCGCGCAACCTTCGTGACGAGCTGGCTGGAAAACCGGTGCGGGCGCGCGCCACCTGGAACGCGATGTGCCTCGCCGACATGGGCGACAGTGGCTTTGCCTTCATCGCCTTGCCGCAGATTCCGCCGCGCAACGTGACCAAGGCGATGACCGGAAAATGGGTGCATCTGGCCAAGGTCGCCTATGAGAAATACTTCCTGCGCAAGATGCGCAAGGGTCAAGCCTATCCGGCCTACGAGAAATACATCATGCAGGCGTTCGGTATTGACCGGCTGAAGCCTGATGCGGGCAGCGACGTATGAAGACGTCGATCTGTGCACTCCCCAAACACGCACCAGGGACGCCCCGATGAGCTGGAACAACACCACTGATCGTTATGGTTCACTCTCGATCTTCATGCACTGGCTGATGCTGGCGCTGCTGATCGGCGTGTATGGGTGCATCGAGCTGCACGGGCTGGCGACGAAGGGCAGCGCTCTGCGTGCCGACTTGAAGACGTTGCATTTCATGCTTGGCCTGAGCGTGTTTGCCCTGGTCTGGCTGCGTCTGGCGATCCGCTTCGTGACGCCGTCGCCGCAGATGTCGCGGGAAATCCCCTCGTGGCAGCGTCATCTGGCTGAGTTGATGCACGCGGCTCTGTACGCGTTTCTGATCATCATGCCAGTGCTTGGCTGGCTGACCTTGAGTGCCGGCGGCAAGGTGATTCCGTTTTTTGGCCTGGAGTTGCCCGCGTTGATTGCACCGGACAAGGCGTTCGCCAAATCGGTCCAGGAAGTGCACGAAACGATCGGCACGATCGGCTACTACCTGATCGGACTGCATGCCGCTGCCGCGCTGTTCCACCACTACTTCATGCACGACGACACCTTGCTGCAAATGCTGCCTTGGCGGAAGGCCGCCAAGCCAACGCCGCCAGCACCCGTGGCCTGATCAGGCCAGGAGTTTTCCATGTATTACACCGTTGAAACCGACAAGTCGTTCGAGCAGGCTGCCACGGATCTGGATGCCGCGGTCAGGCGCCATCAGTTCGGCGTGCTGCATGTGCATGACCTCGGCGCGACCTTGCGCGGCAAGGGCATCGACTTTGCCGACCAGTGCAAGGTGTTCGAGGTCTGCAGCCCGCAGCAGGCCGCCAAGGTGCTCGCCATCGACATGCAACTGAACATGGCGTTGCCGTGCCGGATTTCGGTGTACTCGAAGGATGGCAAGACCCGCATCGGCATGATCAAGCCGGAACAGATGCTGGCCCAACTGTCCGACGATCCACGGCTGGCCACGATTGCCGCCGAGGTCGAACAGGCGACCCGCAGCATGATCGACGAAGCGCGTTGACCTGGGTGAGCAACCCGGATTTCCTTGAGGAATTGAGCATGAATATCGAACGAGTCGTCTTTGCTTTTGCCGGCAGTGTGGTGCTGCTGAGTGTGCTGCTCGGCCACTTCGTCTCGCCGTGGTGGCTGCTG
>JBDTEG010000111.1:0-5623 GCA_039922695.1 Rhodanobacter sp.
CTGCGGCAGGCCGCCGAGCAGGCCGCCCAGTTCGGTGGCGGCGGCAAACAGCACGGCGGTCTTGCGCTCGATGACCGCCAGGTAGGCCGCTTCGTCGACGTCGGCATTGCCGATGTTGAGCAGCTGCAGCACCTCGCCTTCGGCGATGGTGTTGGTGGTATCGGCGAGGATGCGCATGATGCGCATGTCGTCCAGTTCCACCATCAACTGGAACGAGCGCGAGTACAGGAAGTCGCCGACCAGCACGCTCGCCGCATTGCCCCACAGCGCATTGGCGGTCTTGCGACCACGGCGCAGGTCGGACTCGTCGACCACGTCGTCGTGCAGCAAGGTGGAGGTGTGGATGAACTCGATGATCGCGGCGAGCTTCACGTGATGTTCGCCTTGATAGCCGGCAGCGCCGGCTGCCAGCACATGCAGCATCGGGCGCAAGCGCTTGCCGCCGCTGGCGATGATGTGGTCGGCGATCTGGTTGATCAATACCACGTCAGACGCCAGGCGATGCCGGATCAGCGCATTGACACGCAGCATGTCCGCGGCGGCGAGGTCGCGCACCTGGGCGAAGTCGTTTGAGGGTCCGTTGAGAGATTCGGCGGGCGTGCTCATGCCATGCTTCGTGAAGTCGTGAGCGCCGATTATAGGGGGTTGCGGGTGGGCGCCGTGCTGCTCGTCTGGGGGCGCACCGGGCATGAGGGCATGGTTATCGATGTTCGTGGCGTTGTGCCGCACCGGGGCAACGGGCAAACGGGCCTATAATCGAGCGCTTCCGCAGTCAAGAAAGCGTGGTGCGAGGCCGTGAGCAAGCTCAGCAAGGGTGAATTGAAGACATCCTTTGCGCTCTCCAGCGTGGTCGGCCTGCGCATGTTCGGCCTGTTCCTGATCATGCCGGTGTTCAGCGCCTATGCGCTGCACCTGCCGGGCGCCACGCCGTTGCTGGTGGGACTGGCGATCGGCATCTATGGCTTCGCCCAGGCGGCGCTGCAGATACCGGTGGGCATGTTGTCGGACCGGATCGGGCGACACGTCACGATCACGCTCGGCCTGCTGGTTTTTGTCATCGGCAGCGTGGTGGCGGCATCGGCCCATGGCATCCATGGAATCATCGTTGGTCGCGTGTTGCAGGGCATGGGCGCGGTGTCGGGCGCCAGCCAGGCGCTGGCGGCCGATCACTCGCGCGACGACAACCGCAGCAAGGTGATGGGCATCATCGGGGTCAGCATCGGGCTGGCCTTCGTTTTGGCCATCATCCTGAGTGCGCCATTGGCGAGGATCAGCGGGTTGCCCGGGCTGTTCGGCCTGACCGCCGTGCTGGCGGTGGCGGCGATCGGGTTGCTGTGGGGACTGGTGCCGCGGCTCGCCGAGCATCGCGCGCCAGCGGCGGCCCGGCTAGGTTCGGTGTTGCGGATGTTGGTGAAGCCGCAACTGATGGTGCTGAACGTGTCGGTGTTCATGATGCACACGATGCTGACCGCCGCCTTCGTGGCCCTGCCGTTGATGCTGAAGCGGCACACCGGGATGCCGCTGGGCAGTCAGTGGGAACTCTACCTGCCGGTGATGCTGGTATCGGCGGTGATCATGGGCGGGGTGCTGCGGCGGGTGACGTCGGTGGCAGGCAGCATGCGGCTGGTGATGATCTGCGCGCTGGGCCTGGGTCTGGCGCTTTGCGGTTTCAGCACGGCGGGAAGTGGCCATCTCCTGCTGTGGTTGTCGGCGTTGGTGTTCTTCAGCTCGTTCAACCTGCTCGAGGCCAGCCTGCCCAGCCTGGTATCGCGACTCGCGCCGGCGCACCTGCGTGGCGCGTCGCTCGGTGCCTATGCCACCAGCCAGTTCCTGGGCGCGGGGGTCGGTGGCGTGCTGGGCGGGATCATGCTGCAGCAGGTCGGCGTTTTCGCGGTGTTCGCGGCGGCGGCGGTGCTGACCCTGCTATGGTTGCCCGTGCTCCTGTGGGGACGATCCCGGGTGGTGGCTGCCGGCGCGGCTCTGGTGGCCTGAGCGCAGGCCAGCCTGGCGCGGCGGCGTGAATTGAAAGGGGCCCCCGCACCTCCAAGGGGAAGATCGGCGCGGTTCGCGACTTCGCATTCGGAATTGGACGATGGCCCACGAGATCATCCTGCTGATCGCCCAGTATGGTCTGTTGCTGGTGTTTCTCAACGTGTTCATCGAGCAGGTCGGCGTGCCGGTGCCGGCGATGCCGACCCTGATCGTGGCCGGTGCGCTGGCGAGCCACGGTCAACTGTCTCTGGCGGCCGTGGTGGGCGTGGCGTTGCTCGCTTGCCTGCTCGGCGACCTGATCTGGTACTCGGCCGGCCGTCGTTTCGGTGGCGGCGTCATGCGCACGCTGTGCCGCATTTCGCTTTCTCCCGACTCGTGCGTGAGGCAATCGGAAATCCGCTTCCAGCGCTGGCGCGGCAGCATGCTGCTGGTGGCGAAGTTCATTCCGGGCCTGTCCACCGTGGCGCCGCCGCTGGTCGGCGCCATGGGCCTGCCCCTGTCCAGGTTCCTGCTGCTGGATGGGCTGGGCTCATTGCTGTGGATCGGCGTTGCGGTCGTGCTCGGCTCGGCCTTTGCCAGTCAGATCGACGCCCTGCTGGGCGCGCTGGCCGACGCCGGGACCATCGCGCTCGAACTGATGGCCGGGCTGCTGGCCTTGTACATCGGGGTCAAGTGGTGGCAACGCGAGCGCCTGTTGCATGCCTTGCGCATGACCCGCATCACGGTCGACGAGCTGAACCGTGCCATGGAAAGCAGCGAGGCGCCGGTGGTCATCGACGTGCGCCCCGGGCCGGCGCGGGCGTTCGATCCCAGAATCATTCCCGGGGCGCTGCTGGCCGACCCTAAGAGTATCGGTCAGGTGGTTCACGGCCTTCCACTCGAGCGCGCGCTGGTCATCTACTGCAGTTGTCCGAACGAGGTGTCCTCGGCGACGGCGGCCAAGCTGCTGATGGCGGCCGGTTATCGGCATGTGCGCCCGTTGCTGGGTGGACTGGAGGCGTGGGCTGCGGCGGGTTACATGATCGAACACGTGCCGGCAGCAAGTGCCGGACCCGCTGCCGCGCCCGTCATCGAAAAGACCGTCTGATGGGCTGACTCCCGCGTCTGACCTGGCGGACACGGGCAGGCAAGGTGTCGCCCTACACGACATGAGGTCCATTGACGGTGGATTCGTCCCGCGCGGCGGTTATCATAGCCAGCCTGATCCACCACTCCGGGCGCAACCCATCCTTCACTTGCGTCCGGCCCAACAGAGGACATCCCATGGCACGCGGCGTCAACAAAGTCATCATCGTCGGCAACCTTGGCGCCGATCCCGACGTGCGCCAGACTGGCGGCGGCACGTCGATCACCACGCTCAGCGTGGCGACTTCGGAAAGCTGGGTCGACAAGCAGAGCGGCGAAAAGCAGGAACGTACCGAGTGGCACCGCGTGAAGATGTTCGGCCGGCTGGCCGAGATCGCTGGCGAATACCTGAAGAAAGGCCGGCAGGTCTACATCGAAGGCTCGCTGCGCACCGACAAGTACACCGACAAGCAAGGGGTGGAGAAGTACTCCACGGACATCATCGCCAGCGAAATGCAGATGCTTGGCGGTAACGAAGGCGGTGGTGCCGGTGGCGGTGGCGGTGGCGGTCAGCGTGCGCAAGGCAGCGGCGGCCAGCGCCAGGGCGGCGGCAGCTACGGTGGGCCGTCACGCGGCGACGACCACGGCAGTTCGACGCGACAGTCGCCAGCGCCGGCCGACAGCGGCTTCGCCGATGACGAGATTCCGTTCTAGACAACATGCATTGAATCGCGAGCTGCTGCAACGAAGGGAGCCCTCGATGTCGAGGGCTCCCTTCTTCATAGAGCGGGGGCTTCGCCCATCGGCTACGGCTGCATTCGACCCGTTGCTGACGGTCACAACTGTCTGCTTTGGGGAAGGCTATTTAGGGGCGAACCTTGGCATAGGTGTCGTCAGTCGCACCGGATGGTTATAAAAGTCCTGCAGGGTTCTACGGCGTTAACGCGCGCGGTTCCAAGACGGCCTGTCTCCCCACGCGCGCAGCTCCTAGCCATGTTGGCGCCTTTTCCCGTGATGTCAGTATCGGCAAGGTGTTGTACGTGGAGTTTCAGTCGGCTGCGTTGTTGGAACGACTGGTCATCAGCGCTCCAGCCTCGCAGCGTGCTAGGAACCTACAGAACGCGTCCTCTTGGAATGGCTCCCGGCATTAACCCATTCGAGACCAGCCTTTTATTTGTAATCAGCAAGACAATTTTGGTGTTGCACGATGTCAGCGCCATCGAGTACGGATTTGAGACCGAATAATATCGGGTTGGCTCCGTAATCTCTCATTTGCTTGTAAGCGGCGTCTTTGCAAAAATTCTTGTCGCGTATGCTGTAAATTGCCACGACTAAACCGGTGCGGTCCTTGCCGTGACTGCAATGGACCAGGATTTTTTTATTCCCACGGTTTTCAAGTATCGCCACAGCCTCCATGAGCTTCGTTGAATCTGGGCGAACCCATGGGTTCCAGTTATGCGGCCAGTCTTCCGGTTGCATATAAATACGGACGACACTGATGTTGTGAGCTTTTGCCATGCGAAGCTCTTCGGCTTCATCGACATTCGGCGAGAATTCGTTAAGCCTTATGACGGTCGTGATGCCTAAATCTTCCAGATACTTCCAGTCTGCTTCCCCTCTGGGCTGCCCGCTTCGATAAATGCCATCGCTATCCACCACTTGGAAGTTGGTAATCGGAGACGGATGCGGCGTTTGATAAGGAATATCCGCGGAACGTGGCGTCGTCGTTGCACAACCGAAGAGCAGTGTCGTCAGGATGACAGTCAAGAGAGAAATTGATTTGACGCGTGCGAACATGGCGATCCTCCGTCCATGATTTTCTCCAGCCAAACCATGGACTATAAAGACCCGTGAGTCAGGCTGTACGCCTTGTACCACATGTCGCGAACCGTATCACAATCCCCCCGCATAGAAACGAGGTCAGCATCACTTACAACCGTTTGATTGGCGTGAGGTGGCCGATCAACTGAGCGTGCCGGCATGAAAAACGTGGGGAAACCTCAGGGTTAGAGCCCCTCACTGACATATCGGCGCGTGTCAGTGTAGTTGTCGCCTCTGGCATGCAGCCAAGGGCTGCTTATCTGCCCGCAACTGTGCGGTAACCACTGAGTCACGTTCGGGGTTGAGGGTGCCGGCGCCGGGGGGCGACCAGTTGCGGGTTCGACCGGACCATCAGGGGCGAAGAAGCAGGTTCAATTTCAGCCCGGCATGAGTTTGATGGGTTTTCTTGACCGCTACGGGAGCGAGGAGCAGTGCCGAGAGGCCTCGGCGAAGGCGCACTGGCCCAACAGGTTCCGCTGCCCCGACGGTGGTCATCGCAGCCACTGTCACCTGAAACGGCGCAACGTGCACCAGTGCAACCGCTGCAAGCGGCAAGTAAGTGAACCTGCCCCGTTCTTGCGTTCTTGCCGAATTCACGCCAAATGGCACCCGCGGGTTACACATCTGTTTCGCCAACTTCGATCAAGGGTCCGCACTGTTCGAATTTTCATTGGTCGGTGAAACACGCTGTGTTTCGGATCGCGTGCCTTCTTCATAGAGCTGACGCAGGAAATCAATCAGCACG
>JBDTEG010000112.1:0-4753 GCA_039922695.1 Rhodanobacter sp.
GTCTTGCCGGCGCCGTTGGGTCCGAGCACCGCGGTCACGCCCTTGCCAGTCAGCTCGAACTTCATGTTATTCAGGACTTGCCGTCCACCCAGGCAGAGATTCAGACCGCTCACCCGCAACGGCAGCAGGAGTTGTTCGACGGCCGACTCGGACGGCGCGAAGTCCATGCAGACGCTAGCCATAGAGCACCTCAGTCACCCGCCGGACGCCCAGTGCCGCGAGATTGATCGCAAGCGTCAGGCTCACCAGAATGATGCCCAGGGCCATCGCCAATGGCAGGTTGCCCTTGCTCGTCTCCAAGGTGATGGTGGTGGTCATGACCCGCGTGACATGGTTGATATTGCCACCCACGATAATCACCGCACCGACCTCCGCGATGGCACGCCCCAGTCCGGCAAGCACCGCAGTCAGCAGCGAGAAACGCCCATCCCAGAGCAGCACGCCGATGGTCCCGAGGCTGCTGGTACCCAAAGAGCTGAGCTCGTCGCGATATTCAACATGCAGGTCGGCCACCGTCTGCCGCGTCAGAGCTGCAACGATCGGGATGACCAGGATGGTCTGGGCGATGACCATGGCCGTGGGCGTGAACAGCAAGCCCAGGTTGCCGAGCGGACCGGCGCGCGAGAGCAACAGATATACCGCCAAACCCACCACCACTGGTGGCAGCCCCATAAAGGCGTTCAGCAACGCCGTCGCCAGGGCGCGCCCCGGAAAGCGGTAGATTGCTACCGCTGCACCCAGCGGCAGGCCGATAACCGTTGCCACGAGCGTCGCGGCAAGACTCACCTCCAACGACAGCACGACGATCTCCACCAAGTCCGGGTCGAGCCCAGCGAGCAGGTGCGCGGCGGTCGCAAAGGCGGCTCCGAAGTCATTCATGCGGCAGTCGGCTTGGCGGGCATTGGACAATCCTAGCGATATTCACCGCCATCATGGGATTTCCTCTTCAGCTTTTCGCGCCAAGTCGACGCGGGCAAATTCCGCACGTGGGACCATACCAATGCTGTCGCGGCTTGGATGCGCATGACCACGTGCGTTATCCGCGCCAAGCCCGGTCACTCAACGAAGGCCAGATGTCACGCCACGCGGAGTGGGCAACAGCGAGCCACAGTGCAATCAGCGAAAGGGGTTGCAGCACGACCACACCCAAGTGCGTGCAAGCAGGAAGCAACCACACGTCGCGAGATCAGGCGGTTCTTCTTTTCCCTATTCCGCCCTTTGCTGCGTCTTCTTTCGCCTATTGACCGCGGCAGTGAAACAGGGGAGCAATAGCGACCCACTGGTGGGCAAACCATGAGGAAAACCGATGACGCGACAGGTTGATGCCCCCGCGCAACCTCTCTGGAATCGCCAGAGACTGAATGACGAGTTGTTTCGGCGCGCACCGGTGCCAGTTGGCACGCATGTGCTGGTAACCCATACCGCCATGTTGCAAGACGCGGCATTAATGCGCGAGGCCGCCGACTATCTGCGCATCGCGTTGCGCACCTACGGCGACTATCAGGAAAGTGGCGATCACGATTACCAGATCTTGCGCGTCCGCGATACGGCACAAGTAAAATATGAGCGCCACACGGAGTTTACCGACTACACCCAGGTTGGCACGGCCGGTGGTCACGCGTCGTTTGCCCAGGACGCAGGCACCGTGCCCACCGACTGGATGGATGCCCTACCGGGGTTGCGGATTGCCTCCTGCAAGCTGCATATCCTGCCGAAGGATGACGATGAAAGCGTGTCGCGTGCGATAGGCGCATTGTCTGCGCCCACCCCGTCGAGCACCGTGGCCGATGGGCAAGCCCGCATCTGGGCAGATTGCAGAATGCAGGAGGACGGCTATACCCGAATCCTCGTGGTGGACTCGGGCATGCCGCCGGATCGCCGTGCGCGGCTGGTTCAACGACTGTTGGAAATCGAAGACTATCGCATGCTCGCGATGCTCGGTTTCGAGCCAGCCAGGTCGATCATGAAGTCATTGCAGGGCATGGAGTCGCAGTTGCAAAACCTGATGACGCAGGTCGCCGACAGCCAGACCGACAGTGGCCAAGACCAGGGCGAGAAGATTCTCCACCAACTCCTAAGTCTGGCCGCGCAGGTGCAGCAGCACTCTACGGACCATACTTTCCGCTTTGACGCGTCGCGCGCCTATTTCGAACTGGTCAACAAACGCATACGAGAACTGCGTGAAGAACGCATCCAGGGTTCTCAGCGACTGGGTTACTTTCTCGACCGTCGCCTGGGCCCGGCCATGCAGACCATGGAGGCGGTGCGCGGCCGACTGGAAACATTGTCCGATCATATCGACCGGGCGGCCTCGTTGATCCGCACGCGGGTTGACCTCGGCCTGCAGCGCAAGAGCAGTCACCTGCTGCGCTCGATGAACCGTCGTTCCGCCCAGCAGTTGCGCCTGCAGCAAACGGTCGAGGGCCTGTCGCTGCTTGCCATAAGCTATTACAGCCTCGGTATCGTCATGTATCTGGCCAAGGCTGCAGTGGATTTCGGGATAGCCTTGAAGCCCACGATGGTCGCCGGCGTGGCCGCGCCCGTGATCATCGGGGGCGTGTACTGGGTCATTCACAGGATCGGCAAGCGGGTAATCAAACATTCCGAAATCTGAGCGCCCGCGCGAAGTGGCTGGACTGCGCCCCGCTCCGCCAGAACGATTTGAAACACATTGGTTGTGGCCAGTTACAGGTCCGCGCACCCATTTCCTTCGCGCATGCAGCTAAAGATCCGCGCCTGCACAGGATCCCATGGCAGTCTTCACTGACTTCACCCGTGGTGACTGCCGCGCCGAGAAGGCATGTGCGTCGGCACGACCAGGCAGCGCGCGCATTCCACTCCACACGGTACCGGCCGCGCGAATGCGTGCTCCCTGACTGCACGATTGCGCGCCCGCATATCCTGGGGCCGGCTCGAAGGTGCGGATCGCCGTTTACATCACCCGATCTGGCACTGGCGCAGGCTGCGCACGATACGTCTCATATCACCACCTGCGATACCCTGCACCTCGGTCTTGTTGTCACCGGCGTGCTCTACACCACCGCTTCATCCGTCACTGCCTGTGTATCGAATCCCTTCTTCGAAGCCGGAGCACCACCCGCCTTCACGCGGACACCGCAGTACTTGAGGCTGGGGATCTTTGCCTCGGGATCCAGCGTAGGGTTGGTCAGGAGATTCGCCGCCGCCTCGTAAAAGCAAAACGCGATGAACACGTTGCCTTTGGCGAGCTTCGAGTCCGCGCGTGCGTAGGCGACGATCTTGCCGCGACGGGTTTCCAGCGTGACTGGATCCCCGGGTGTGATTCCCATCTCCTGCAAGTCCAGCGGGCAAAGGTGACACACCGGGTCCGGCTCAATCGCATCGAGGACCCTTGAGCGTCGAGTCATGCTACCGGTATGCCAGTGCTCCAGTTGCCGACCCGTCAGCAGTACAAACGGATACGCCTCATCGGGTCGTTCATCCGGTTCGACGATCTCGCAAGGCACGAACAATCCTTTCCCTCGCGGGAAATCGTTGACAAACGTAACGGCCACGCCGGGGTCGCCTTCCTGCCGACACGGCCAGACCACGGAACCTTCGCGTTCCAGCCGTTCCCAGGTAATTCCCGCCATGTTGGCCGACGCCTGGCGGATCTCCGCAAACACTTCCGCGGGTCCGGCGTAATTCCAGTCCAGCCCCACACGGCGGGCAAGTTCCTGGATGATCCACAGGTCCTGCCGTGCTTCCCCCGGTGGATCCATCGCCTGGCGGCCCATCTGCACCCAACGATCCGTATTGGTATACGTGCCGGTCTTCTCGTAGTACATGCTGGCCGGCAGCACCACATCGGCGTTGTAGGCCGTCTCGGTCAGGAAAATGTCTTGCACCACCAAGTGCTCCAGGTGCGCGAGGCCCTTGCGCGCGTGGTAGGCATTGGCGTCCGACATGGCCGGGTTCTCGCCCATGATGTACATGCCCTGGACATGATCGGCGAGGATCTCGTCCATCATCTCCATCGAGGTCAAACCCTTGTGCGGATCCAGCTTGCAACCCCACAACTTCTCGAACCGGTCGCGCTGCTCGGGATCTTCCACGCTCTTGTAATCGGGAAACCGGCTGGGCATCAATCCCATGTCGGAGGCACCCTGCACGTTGTTTTGTCCGCGTATCGGGTGCAGGCCCGCACCCGGATGCCCGACCTGTCCCGTCAGCAGCGCCAATGTAATGATGCAGCGCACGTTGTCCGAACCGTGCTGGCTTTGGGAAGAACCCATGCCCCAGATGATCATCGCCGACCTGGACTTTGCGTAAGTGCGTGCCGCTTTCTTCAGATCCTCCGGCGGGATGCCGCAGATCGGCGCCATCGCCTCCGGGCTGTAGGCCTGGATATGGCGCTTCAATTCGTCAAAGCCTTCGGTGCGGTCGCGGATGAACGCGTCGTTGGTCAGACCTTCATCGATGATGGTGTAAATCATCGCATTGATCAGGGCCACGTCGGTGTCCGGGGTGAATTGCAGGTGCATGAAGGCGCGTCGTGAAAGGTCCTGCAGGCGCGGATCGACAATGATCAGCTTCGTGCCATTCTGGTCGATCGCATTTTTCATCCAGCTCGCGGCGACCGGGTGATTGACGGCCGGATTGGCACCGATGAGCAAGACCGTTTCCGCCTTCATGACATCGCGAACCGGCAGCGACACGGCGCCGGAACCCAGGCATTGCATCAGCGCCACGACCGACCCGGCATGGCACAGCCGCGTGCAGTGGTCGATGTTGT
>JBDTEG010000113.1:0-29301 GCA_039922695.1 Rhodanobacter sp.
CGCGATCCTCGAGCAATATCCCCACTTCGACATCCAGGTATTGCAACAGGACCGCGGCATCAAGATCGAGCTGTCCAATGCGCCGGCGCAGGCTTTCGTCGACGGCCAGATCATCCGCGGTATCAACGAGTTGCTGGTGGCTGTGGTGCGCGACATCGTGTACGTGTCGACCCAGCTGGAGCAGCCGGGCCATGAGGCGGACGGTTCGGATGGCCTGACCCAGAGCGTGTTCGAAATCCTGCGCAACGCGCGCATCCTTCATCCGAACGTCGATCCCAACCTGGTGGTGTGCTGGGGCGGTCACTCGATCTCGCGCGAAGAGTACGACTACACCAAGGCGGTGGGCTACCAGCTCGGTTTGCGCGGGCTGGATATCTGCACCGGTTGCGGTCCAGGTGCGATGAAGGGGCCGATGAAGGGCGCCACCATCGGGCATTCCAAGCAGCGGCGACGCCCCAACCGCTACATCGGCATCACCGAGCCCGGCATCATCGCGGCGGAGTCGCCGAACCCGATCGTCAACCACCTGGTGATCATGCCGGATATCGAGAAGCGGCTCGAGGCGTTCGTGCGCATGGGCCACGACATCATCGTGTTCCCCGGTGGCGTGGGTACAGCCGAGGAGATTCTCTACCTTCTGGGCATTTTGTTGCATCCGGACAATGCCGGCATTCCGTTCCCGCTGGTATTCACCGGGCCGCGGGAGTCCGCACCCTATTTCGAGCAGATCGATCGATTCCTGCAGCTGAGCCTGGGTGAGGACGTGGCGAGCCACTATCAGATCATCGTGGACGACCCGGCGAAAGTGGCGAAGACGATGGTCAAGGGTCTGGACAAGGTCCGCCAGAACCGGCTCGACACCAAGGATGCGTTCTTCTTCAATTGGGCCTTGCAGATTCCGCTGGAATTCCAGCAGCCGTTCCGGCCTACCCACGCGGCAATGAGTGCCCTGCAAATCCGCCACGGCCGGCCCGTGCACGAGCTTGCGGCGGACCTGCGGCGCGCGTTCTCCGGCATCGTGGCCGGCAACGTGAAAGAGGAGGGCGTGCGAGCGATCGAACAGCATGGCCCTTTCGCCATCGACGGCGATGCGGACATCATGCGCGCGCTGGACAAGCTGTTGCAGGCCTTTGTCCAGCAGCACCGCATGAAATTGCCAGGCGCCGCGGCGTATGTGCCGTGTTATCGCGTGGTGACCCATTGAAAGGGTGGGGCATCAGGGCTACGTCTTGACAGTTCGTTGCAGCGTCGACAAACTACGCAGCTCAGGCCCGAATAGCTCAGCTGGTTAGAGCACTTGACTGTTAATCAGGGGGTCGCTGGTTCGAGTCCAGCTTCGGGCGCCAAAACGAAAAGGCCGGCATGCAATGCCGGCCTTTGCTTTGTGCGCCCGGCGGGTGCCGCGACACGATGCGGAATTGGTGCGGTCAGCGCACCTTGAACAGCATGGGCGCCCGGCCGCTACCGCTGTAGGATTCACGGCGGCGGCGATGCATGCGCTCGATCGTTTCCTCACGCCGCGCCTCGGCCCATTCAACGCGGTTCAGCGTCAACTTGTCCTTGTTTTCGCCGCGTCGTGTTGCCTCGTTGTCGCGCCAGCGATGGAAGTCGCTGTAGGCCTCCATCTCGGGTTGCAGCTCGCGCACGCACAGTTCAATCACGATCGCGTCGTCGAGAAAGCCGATCACCGGGACATCGTCCGGAATCAGGTCGTCCGGGCTGGAGAAGTAGGCCAGCGCCGTCAGCACATTGTCCCGATTCTGCTCGGGGAGGCCAAAGCCGACGTCCTCAACCATCGCGATCATCGTGTCCAGGTGTTTCAGGCGAGTCGCCACGAACTCGGGCAGGCTCTTGTTGCGGGTTTCTTCCAGCAAATTGCGTGCGGCAGTCACGATGCCGACGGCGTCCACCGTGTCAACCTTGTGCTGCGCATCCTCCGTTCTGCGGTTTCGAGCTTCGGCAAATTGCTGCAGGTCGGAATCGCTTAACGTGATGCTGATGTCCAGGCTCATGATCGGTGGCTCGCAGGGCGGCGTGGAAAGGGCTCAGACTATGCCAGCGACAGCATGGACGTCAATTGGTTGTGAAGCCCTGCAATGGTTCCGGCGCGGGCGACGGGCTCGGGGAAAAGAGCGGGTTTAGAGGCACTTCCTCACTCGCGCCAGGAAGCAGGTGCAGCGAGCACGGCGCTGAGGGTTCCCCGAGAATCCATGCCTGCACACCCTGTTGATCCAGCATCTGTTGACCGGGTTGTCGTAGTCCGAGCGCGGGATCGAGCTGGGAGGGCCCTGGTCCCCGTGCCATACCCGTCGGCACGCAGCACCGCCACGCGCCGCACGTGCCGAGGCTCCGATTCATTGCAAAAAGCGAAATCTGCCCGTCAGGTTCCCGAATCAGCGCGACGCCGTGCCATTGCGCTGACGCATTGGTCCAAATCGTCCGCAGGGCCGTCGGCTGAAGGTATGGCGCCCCGGTCCTGTTCAGCTACTATGACCCGAGTGCATACGCCTTTGACGGCGCGGGGACTGCATCGGGCATGGAGCCAACGAGCCTGCATTGCGGGTGGGGGCATCGATGGAACAGTCATTCAAAAGGTCGGTCAACGAATTGCAGGCCATTGTCGCGGCCACGGGCCGGTTTTTCTCGCACAGCGGGACCGCTGAATCAATCCGCATGGCGGTCGACCTGGCGGTCGAAGAGTTGTTCGTGAATATGGTCACGTACAACCTGGGCACCGATCACGACATCCTGTTGCAAATGCAAGCCTCGCCCGGCGGGGTGACGGTCAGTCTGACCGATTACGACGTGGAGCCATTCGACCCGTCGCTTGCGCCGCACGTCGACATCAATGCGCCGCTGGACCAGCGTGAACCCAACGGCCTGGGTTTGTACCTGGTGTCGAAGATGGTCGATTCCGTGCATTACGCGTATCGCGATCGCGAGAGCAAGGTCACCTTCGTCAAGACGGTGAGGCGCGCAGATGATTGAGATTGCTTACGGGAATGATCGCCAGGTGGTGCTCCGTGGCCGGCTGGACGCCAGCCAGGCGGAGCGCGCGCAGGCGTTTCTGGATCAGGTGGCGCCGCCGTGCGTGCTCGATCTGGGCGCCCTGGAGTACATCTCCAGCGCCGGCCTCGGTGTGCTGCTGAAGACCCACAAGCGGCTGATGGCGACGGGGTCGGGCATCCAACTGATCAATGTCAACCCGCACATCAACGACATTTTCCGCTATTCGGGGATGGACAAGCTGTTCTCGATCGTGACGTCCCCCCACGGTTGAGCTGCCGTCGGATCCCTGCGTCGGGCATCGCCGCGACGCCACGATGATGCAATGACCAACTTTTCCCTGGTCGGGCCGTAGTTATGGGTGTCATGAACGACGAACTGAGCCCAGCGCTCGTGATGCGCCTGCGTGCGCATGACGGGAACGCGTTCGGCCAGCTGGTCAAGTGCTACGAACGCCAGATGTTCAACGTTGCCTACCGCATGCTTGGCAATGCCGCGGAGGCGGCTGACGCCACGCAGAACGTCTTCCTGAAAGTATTGGAACACCTGGACGGTTACGACACGAAGTATCGGTTGTTCAGCTGGATCTACCGGATTGCGGTGAATGAATCCATCGACCGGCTGGCGCAGCACAGGCGTACGGATGCGCTGACCGATCGCGAGGACGACGTGCCCCTGACCAGCGGCGCGCGCGGTCCCGAGGAGCTGGCCCGCAACGATCAGATGCACGACTTGATACAGGCGACGTTGATGGAACTTCCAGAAGACTACCGGGCCGTCATCGTGTTGCGACACTTCTCCGAATGCAGTTATGACCAAATGGCGCAAATTCTGAACATTCCTCAAAAGACCGTGAAATCAAGGCTCTACAGTGCCCGCCAGGTGCTGCGGGAAAAACTTTGCCAGCGGGGAGTGACAGCTGCATGACCGACGCGCGCAACGTGACATGGCTGCACGCCGAACTGGACGGCGAGCTCAACCTCATCAACCGCGCGCGGCTCGCGTATGCCCTTGCGCATTCGACTGAGCTTCGCGCGCGACGTGCCGAACTGCACGATCTCGCTTCGGCGCTGCGCCACGCGACTCCAGTGCCTGCACTGCCGGAATCCCTGCATCAACGCATCCTGGACGCTTCCAGCGTGGCCGCCACGGAATCGCCGCAGGAAGCGCGCTCGCCCCCGGCAACGCGCTCACCAACATTTCGAGCCGCCCACCGTATTGGAAGACGTACAACGCGAATTACCGACACTCACGACCGCAGGGGATACAGCATGAACAAGTTCACGACAAACAGGAAAGTACTGGTGGTGAGTCTGGCCGTCGCCGTTGCCGTGGTGGCGGGCGGTGTCGGTTACCTGGGTGGCATGTTTCCGCACGGTGGCAACGAGATGGCGGCGGCGACGATCGCACCCGCGCAGCGCTATCAGGCGGCACAGGTGTCCGGCAGTGACATCCAGCTCGGCGACCAGAGCGTGTCAACCTTTGTCCAGACCGACGCGTACCAGCAGATCGTCCACGATCCGGCGATGTTGACGCTTCTGAGGAGCGATGCGTTCCGCAGCGCCTTGGCCAGCAGCGAGATGCGCACCGCGCTCGCCAACAGCGACGCGCTGCACGCCGCAGTACAAGGCAGCGAGGCCTTCCGTGCAAGCCTGCAGAGCAGCGATGCCTTCCGCAACGCGCTGGCTAGCAATGAAGCCTTCCGCAACGCGCTGGCGAGCAACGATGCGTTCCGCACCGCGCTGCAGTCCAACGAGGCGTTCCGTACCGTGTTGCAGTCCAACGAGGCGTTCCGTACCGCGTTGCAGTCCAACGAGGCGTTCCGTACCGCCTTGCAGTCCAACGCGGCCTTCCGCATGGCATTGGCCAACAACGACGCGTTCCGCACCGCGCTGATGAACAACGATGCCTTCCGCACCGTGCTGATGAACGACGACGCGTTCCGCACCAGCTTGCAGAACAACGATGCCTTCCGTGCAAGCCTGCAGAGCAGTGATGCCTTCCGTAATGCGCTGGCGAGCAATGACGCCTTCCGCACCGCGCTGGCGAGCAACGATGCGTTCCGCACCGCGCTGCAGTCCAACGCGGCGTTCCGCACCGTGTTGCAGTCCAACGAGGCGTTCCGTTCCGCACTGCAGTCCAACGCGGCGTTCCGTTCCGCCTTGCAGTCCAACGCGGCCTTCCGCATGGCATTGGCCAACAACGACGCGTTCCGCACGGCACTGATGAACAACGATGCTTTCCGCACCGCGCTGATGAACAACGACGCGTTCCGTATGCAAATGGCCAATGTCGCCGCGCTGCGCACGGCGTTGATGAGCAACGACGCGTTCCGCACCGCGCTCATGAGCAGCGATGCGTTCCGCAGTGCGCTGCAGAGCTCGGCGTTCCGCCAGGCCATGCAGAGCCAGGCGTTCCGCAGCGCTCTGCAGAGTTCAGCCTTCCGCCAGGCACTCTTCAGCAGCGATGCAGCCCGCAGCGCCTTGCAACGGAGCAACGCGCAATAGAAGAACGAGCCGGGACCACCAGGGCGTATTGCGGCGTCGCGGCGGTCCGGAGTTCCAGTGACCGATCCGCCCGCGCCATGCAGGCGGATCGGTCGTGTTTGCGGTAGGCTGCCCGCGGGGGAGCACGCTTTTGCGTGCATCGTGGGGTCTACAGGTGAGTCGATCGGGATTCCTGTGCGTGCTGGTGATGGTGCTGGCCGCAGCCGCTTTGCCGCGCGCCGCTGCCGCATCGTCATTCCAGCTGCAGAGCCTCGAGACCAAAGACCTGCGCGTCTTGTACACGCCGGACAATGCCTATCTCGTGCCGCACATCACACGCAGTTTCGAGAATTCGCTGTGGTTTCAGGAGAAAACCTTCCACTGGAAGCCGTGGGACCGCACCACGGTGGTGCTGGCCGATATCAGCGACTACGGCAACGGCGGCACTTCGGTCGCGCCGTTCAACGAAGTCACCGTCTTCATCGCGCCGGACAGCAGAATCTTCGAGACCTCGCCCGGCAGCGAACGCCTGTTCATGCTCGCCAATCACGAGCTGGTCCACGCCGCGACCATGGACGGCTGGAACCAGCGCGACGCGTTCTGGCGGAAGGTTCTGGGCGGCAAACTGAGGCCCGTCGACGCACACCCCGAAACCATCTTGTATGAGTACCTGACCACGCCGCGGATGGACGTTCCACGCTGGTTCCAGGAGGGTATTGCCGTGTACATGGAAACCTGGATGGCCGGCGGCATCGGCCGCGCGCAGGGCGCTTATGACGAGATGGTGTTCCGCGCGATGGTTCGCGATCACGCGCATTTCTACAGCCCGCTCGGGCTGGTGTCGGTGGGCACCGCGGTCAATTTCGAGACCATGACCAATGCCTACCTGTACGGCACCCGCTTCATGACCTACCTGTCGCTGCGTTACTCGCCGCAGAAGCTGCTTGACTGGTTCATCCGCACCAGGGACAGCAAGCCCTACTATGCCGCCAGATTCAAGCAGGTTTTCGGAATCACACTGGACCAGGCGTGGACCGACTGGATCGCGTGGGAGCATACGTTCCAGGAAGCCAACCTCAAGAAGGTCCGCGAGTATCCGTTGACCAAGCCGTCGCCGCTGGCGCCGCACGCGCTCGGTTCGATGTCGCGCTACTTCATCGACCACGGCAAGCTCATTGGCTCTTTCCGATACCCCGGCAAGCTTGCGTACATAGGCGTGCTGTCGTTGAAGGACGGCAGCATCCGCCATGTGGTCGACATCAAGGGCTCGGTCAAATACCTGGTCACCTCGGCCGCTTATGATCCAGCGACGCACACCTTCTTCTACACGCAAAACAATCTCGATTACCGCGACCTGATGGCGGTGGATATCCGTACCGGCAAGGTTCGGCTTCTGCAAAAGCAGGACCGGATCGGCGATCTGGCGTTCGACGCAGCCGACCGCTCGCTGTGGGGCCTGCGCACCGCCAACGGTTATGTGACGCTGGTTCAGATTCCTTACCCGTACAAGACATGGCACCAGGTGCACACGTTTCCCTATGGCGTGGAGCCTTTCGAGCTGGATGTTTCCCACGACGGCCGCATGGTCTCGATGTCGGTGGCCGAACCCAGCGGCAGCAATTTCCTGCACGTGTACAAGAGCGCTGACCTGCTCGCCGGCGGGATCACGCCGTTCGCGAAGTACAGTTTCGGCCAGGGCACGCCGGAGGGCTTCGTGTTCACCAAGGACGACCGCCAGATGGTCGGCAGCTCGTATTACACCGGCATTTCCAACATATATCGCTACGATCTTGCGAGCGGCAGGATGGATGCGATGAGCAACGCGGAGACTGGTTTCTTCCGGCCAACGCCGCTGCCGGACGGCAAGCTTGCCGTGCTGGAATACACCGGGCAGGGCTTCCTGCCGGCCGAGATCGATGCCAAACCGCTTGACGACCTGAGCGCGATCAACTTCCTCGGTACCCAGGTTGCCGAAAAATATCCGGTCGTGAGGACGTGGGGGGTAGGCTCACCCGGCAAGGTCGATCTCGACACGCTGGACATGAAGAACGGCGTGTACAAGCCCGGTGATGAGATGCGCCTGCAAGCCCATTACCCGATGGTCGAGGGCTACCAGGGGGGTGGGGCGGTGGGCTGGCACACCCAATTCGGCGACACCTTGAGCCTCTACACGCTCGGCATCGACGCCGCGGCGTCGATTGGCGGACCCACCGACCGCGGGCAACGTTACCACCTCTCCGTCGATTACAAGGCCATGAACTGGGAGGTGCGCTACTGGCACAACCACTCGGACTTCTACGATCTGTTTGGTCCGGTACGTACCAGCCTCAAGGGCGACTCGCTGCTGGTCGGTTACAAGCGCGCGTTGATCTTCGATACCCCTCGCCGGCTGGACTTCAGCGCCAGCACCGCTTACTACACGGGCCTTGCCACGCTGCCTGGCTTGCAGAACGTCACTTCGCAAGCCAGGAGTATCTTCGTCACCCGCGCCGGATTGAAATACACCGACCTCAAATCCTCCGGTGGGGCAGTCGACCGCGAGCAGGGCATCGGCTGGAATATCGACGCGACGACATTCGTTGCCAACGGCCGCACCATCCCGCAGCTGCGCGCAGGGTTTGATTTCGGCTTCATGCTGCCGGTGCCGCACATGTCGCTGTGGCTGTACAACTCGGCGGGAGTGTCCGGCGGAAACCGGGCCAACAGCCTCGCCAATTTCTACTTCGGCGGCTTCCAGAACAATTACGTCGACAACCAGGATCCCAAGCACTACCGTGAATTCGACAGCGCTCCCGGCTTCGAAATAGATGAAATCGCGGGCCACACGTTTGCCAAGTCGACGCTGGAATTGAACCTTCCGCCGCTACGCTTCGAAAATGTGGGGACGCCCGGGTTCTATTTGAAGTGGCTCCGGCCGGCTCTTTTCACCGGTGTTCTCGTCATCGATCCCAACCAACGTGACCTGCGCCGGAGCGCGCGCGATGCAGGTCTTCAGCTTGACCTCGATTTCGAAGTGCAGAACCACCTGCCGATGACGCTGTCGGCGGGTTACGCCAAGGGCTTCAACGGTCCGGGTGGCAAAGCCAACGAATGGATGATTTCGTTGAAGATCTTGTGACGATGGCACCCACCCCGTCCCTGCTGAACCTGTTGAGCATCGTCCCGGTTGGCTTGCTGCCGGTCTTGACGTTCCTGCTGTTGCTGGTCTATCTGGACAGCTACCGGATGGTACGGGTGCGTCTGGTCGTGGCGATGATCGTCGCCGGCGGTGCTGTAGCCGGGCTGTGCTACGAGTTCAACGGCGAGTTGATGACACTGCTCGGCATGAACCTGGTGCATTACTCGCGCTGGGTGGCGCCGGTGGTCGAGGAGAGCTGCAAGGCGTTGGTGGTGTTGTGGTTGTTCCGCACCCACCGCATCGGCTTCCTGGTGGATTCGGCGATACTCGGCTTCGCAGTCGGCACCGGGTTTGCGCTCGTCGAGAATTTCCATTACCTGTATCTCACCACCAACACCACGCTGGCGGTCTGGATCGTGCGCGGATTCGGCACGGCCTTGATGCATGGCGGGGTGGTGGCGATCTTTGCGGCGGTGTCACAGACCATGTCCGAGAGCAGCATGCGCTTCCGCCTCGTGGACTATCTGCCTGGACTGCTCATCGCCATCTCGGTGCATTCCATTTTCAACCACTTCTTCGTGTCGCCAGTGCTGTCTGCCGTAGGCACCATGCTGATCTTGCCGCCCATGCTCTACTTCGTCTTCCGGACCAGCGAGCGGCGCACGCATAATTGGCTGGAGGTCGACTTCGACGAGGACTCCGAGCTGATGCAAATGATCACCTCAGGCAACTTCAGCCAGTCACCGGCCGGGGTTTTCCTCACGGGGCTGCAGAAGAGGTTCGACGGAACGGTCGTGGTCGACATGCTTTGCTATCTGCGCGTGTACACGGAGCTTGCGCTGCGCGCGAAGGGCCTGATGCTGATGCGCGAAAATGGCCTGGACGTGGAAATGGACGCGGAAACGCGTGACAAATTCACGGAACTGCACTACCTGGAAGGCAGCATCGGCATCACCGGTTGCCTGCTGATTCGCCCGTTCCTGCAGATGAGCAGCAAGGACCTGTGGCAGCTTTACGTACTTGAGGAGTGAGCCGCACGGCGTGCCCGGCGATGGCAGAGCTTCAGCTCATGCGCCGTACCAGAACCATGGTGACGTCATCCTCCTGCACGCCGCCGGCAGCGAATTTCTCGGCCGCCGTCAGCAGTTCCTGGCACAGGTTGCTCATTGACGAGGCATGCCGGCGTTGCACAATGGCACCCACACGGTCCTGGCCGAACTCGGCGCCGTCCGGATTGGTGCGTTCGTACAAGCCGTCCGAGATCAGCCCCAGGATGTCGCCGGGCGCCAGTTGCAACGTGGTTGCAGCCATCACCTGTGCCAGTTCGAGCACGCCTACCGGAAAAGTGCTTGGCTGCTGCCACTCGCAGCGGCCCTCGGCCGCGTGAAAATGCAGGATCGGTCCCTGGCCGGCTGCGTGGTAACGCACGCTGTGCGCGTCCGGGTCGAGAAAACCCATGAACGCGGTGATGAAACGATCGGCCGGCAAGTCCTCGGCCAATTGGTTGTTGACGTGGAGGTAGGCGTTGTCCAGGTCGGCGCCAAGGCGGAAGGCGACGCGCAGCATGCCCTGCATCTGGGTTGCGGACAGAGCGGGCCCGAAACCATGACCGGTGGCATCGCCCAGCAGCAAAAACACGCCGTGCTCAAGCCTTACCGCGTCGAACAGATCGCCGCCGGCGTAGGCAGCGGGCTGGAAGTGACCGTGCAGGTCGTAGCCAGGTACTTCCGGCATCCACTGCGGCAACGTACTGCGCTGGATCTCGCGCGCTACCCCTACCTCGCTGTCCAGCTCGCGAGTCTTTCGGGTCGACGCGGCGAGCTGTGCCAGCTGCCATGCCTGCGCGCCTTGCGCCGCCATGACGCGGGCCAGCAGAACCTCGCCGGGACCGAAGCTGGCGTCCGAATCGCACAGAAGTTGCAGCACCCCGAGTACCGCGTCGCCTGCCAGCAACGGCAGGTTCAAGACTGCGCCAACGTGGTCCGGGGCGGCGGTGACGAGAGCGATGATGTCCACCGTCGGGCCAGGCTCGAGTTCCAGCAGCATGTGGCCGTCGGCTGCGCAGCGCCCGGCCAATCCCGCCCCGGCGTGCAGCCGCGGCGGCGGATTGCGGCTTGGCACAAGTAGCGTAAGTTCCCCGGTCGCAACGTCGTGCTGCCACAACGCCGCGCTGCTCGCGCCGGTCTGCAAGCGCGCAGACTCGGCCAGTTCCGCCAGCGCCGCCCCGATGTCGGCGTTCGCCGCCAGCGTACTGACCGTTGCCAGCAGTTTCTCGAGGATGTCCTGGTGCAGTTGCCTATTGTCCATGTGGGCGTCCGAAGTGGAGCCGGTGATTTCGCCGTGGGTTCGTCCGTCTCGCGAGCTGAAGCCGACCCAGGCAGATGCCGTTGCGGTGCTTGAGTTCGGCGGTCAGCTTCATGCGCATTTCCTGATGTCACTCCCAGACATACTCACCGGAGGCATCCCGGTGGCAGGCATCGGGCGGCCCGAACCGGTCCCACAATGTGGTCAATCCTGCATGGCGCACGAACGCGAGGAACTCGGGCGACCCGCGCGTTGGCCGGAACGAGGGCATCCAGAACCGCGTGAAATACAGCGTATCCGTGATCGAGCGAAGCCGCAGGCCAAGCTCCAGCGCCCGCGTGGTTTCACCCATCACCAGCAACACGTAGGGAATCGCGCCCGGAAGCCAGCGCGGCTTCGCGGCGACGATGCGGTCGATCAGCTCCTGCGCACGAGCGCGCGCAGCGGCATCGCCGTAGGCGCCCTGCGCGAGTATCGCCAATTGTTCATCGGACAATCCCTCCGCCAGCATCACCAGGCCGTGCGCCAGTTGCGTGGCGGCTTCCTGGAACTGGCCGCGCGCAGCCATCACCTCGTGCATGCCCAGCCCCGCGTGCGCCAGTCCAAGGTCCGATGCCTTGCGAAACAGGCTCTCGGCGCGCCGGAGGTCGCCATGGATGACATGACCTATGCCCCGCCACAGCATCGCGGCGGGATACAGCGGATCGATCACGAGCGCGTGCTCGAGATTCGCGCATCCCCAGTCCACGTAACCGACGTTGATCGGCAGCGCCCCGGCCCAATACCGCACCGCCGTGTCTTCGGGCTGCAGGTCCAGTGCCTGCTCGATGGCCTCGCGGCTCTCGATGAACCGGTGCGTGGAGTGGAACGCGAGCGCAATGGCGGAGTAGGGTTCGCCCAGCTCCGGATCGAGCGAGCTTGCGGCGGCTGCCTCCCTCGTGACGTTCTCGATCGTCGTATCCGCCATTTCCGGCGAATAGTTCTGCTGCAATGCGTAGACTGCGGCCAGTCGCGCATGCGCGCGCGCAAACCCGGCATCCAGCACGATCGCCTTTTTCAACATCTCGACCGACTGCGCGAGATGCGCCACGTCACGTCGATTGAAGATGTCGCTGCCCTGCAGGTACAGGCGATAGGCTTCCGGATCGGCGGTCGCCACCGGCACCAGCCGTTGCCCGCCGTGCAGGATCACGTCGAATTCGCTCGCGACCGCGCGTGCGATGCGTTCCTGCAGTTCGAAGATGTCGGACAGGTCGCCGTCGAAATTTTCCGACCACAGGTGGTAACCGTTGTCGGTGCGGATCAATTGTGCGGTGATGCGCATCCTGTCCCCGTGCTTGCGCACCGAGCCTTCCAGTACGTGCGCCACCGCCAGCGTCCGGCCGATGGTGCGCAGATCCTCGTTCCTGTCCCTGAACGAGAAAGACGAGGTGCGCCCGGCAACCTTGAGATCCTCGAGCTTCACCAGCGCGTTGAGGATTTCCTCGGCGACGCCGTCGGAAAAATATTGCTGGTCATGCGCCGGCGACAGGTCGGCGAATGGCAGCACGGCAATGGATTTGGCCGGAATCGCCAGTGCGGCATCCGCGCTGGGAGAAGCGCTCGCGGGAGCCGTCGGCACGGCCTGCGATGTCGGCACGGGTGCGGCTGTTTCCCGTCTGACACCCGCCGGTCCCGCGTCGAACAGCCAGGACAGGATCAGGGCGATGGGGAAGCCCAGCGCAATCGCGAACGTGATCAGGCGCGGCACCCAGTCCGGCAGATCCAGTTGTGGCGCAACGGTGGCGGCGACCTGGATCAGCACCCAGCCGACCACCAGGTAGGCCGCGGCCACCTTGTAGACCTTGCGACGCCCGAGTTCGGCGAACAGTTTCACCGAGGCTCCCCGGTGAAGCCGCGCAGACCATTGAGGATGTTCGGATCGGGCGGCCGGAGCTTGCCCGGAACAGACTCGAAGTCGACTATGGGCCGGCGCCGCACCACAAAGCCGACGCCCTGTTTCGCTTGGTGAACAGCCCAGGCGAAAAGTGCATTGCGTGGCCGGCCAGCCTTCATTCGAACCCCAGCCGCCGGCTCACCAGGCACGCCCGCCCACGACAAGAGTTCCACCAGCATGCTTCGCTTCATGTTTCCTCCCGAGGATGGCCGGCCGCCAGTCCCGCCCGTGTCGGCGAGACTACACCGGTCTCCCACCACTATGCCTTTGTCCTGGATGCCGAGACCGCGGTCAGCGTCGAATTTCCAAGGCATCAGCCTCAAAGGAGTGCTTTGACCGTGTCTTGACGTCCTTTCTCCGTCCCGGTTTGGGACCAAACGGGCGTGCGCGCCGCACCGAGCCGAACACCAATGTGTTGCGGGCTGGCGTCCTCGCCTGGAACGGGAATGACGAACTGCGCCCGATCACGGTCAGCGCCTTGACCCGGGTCAGCGCGTTGAGGATTTGCTCGGCGATGCCCTCGGAGAAATTCTTCTGGTCGTGCGCGGCGCTGAGGTCGTCGAACGCGAGCACCGCGATGGGATGGGGCAGGGCCTTTGCCGTGGATGCGATGGGCGAGGACGCCGCGGTTGTGCTCGCTGTGGCGCTATTGTCACGGGGAGGCACCAAGCGATCGGTGAGCAGCAACACGGCGGTGGGGTAATTTCCTTGACGGCAACCGTCATCGCGGGTTGGGCCACCCTGGGCGGGGCAGTCGGATTGACGGTGGCACAGGAGGCAAGCCTTCTCATTGATGGCACCGGCCATTTCGCAGGGTGATGCAGATTGGCGAGTTGCTGCGCCACGTGGCGCGCGGTGTCGGCTCACACGATTTTCGCCGCGGTCTTCATGATACCGATCGAGGCGTTTTCGCCGTCGATGTCGCGCCAAATACGTTCCTTGATCTGGTCGGCCTTGATCACGCGGCTGGCGTCGAATTTCTTGGGTCGGTCGATCCGCGCCGATGGTGCAACCAGCACAAAGGTGTGGAACGAAAATGTGATCCGCAGGCCTAATCGCGTGGGCCGCTCAAGCGTACTCATCACGTCGCGCAGCACGGCAACATGTCGCTCGTTTTGCAGCAGGGGCGATGGCATGCCCTCAAAGGTGTATTTGTAGTCGATCCAGCGCATGAACCCGCCGTCTTCGGTGATCTTGATGCCCGCGTTGAAATGCTTTGACTCCAGCACGCAACACCTCAGCCAGCGGTTGATTAGCAGATGGTCGATCTGTGCGGTGCGGCCGTTGTGTTCCAGACCGCAGGTCATGGCTGACCGCCCAGTTGGACGAGGCCGCGTAATGGAAGTCGATCAGATAAACCGATTCGCCCGGCCCCGGCTCACGGACTTGCCGGGCATGGCGACGGCATGGATGCCGGAGTTGAGGCAACGCAGGAGCGGTTGCCCGATGCCCGGCAAGCGCCAAGCGGGGTGACCTTCTCTTTTGTGACTTGGCCGCCGAAGGCGATCGACCGCTCTGCACTTGAGCTTTTGCTTCAGCTTTTCCTTCAAAGCAGGCGAGAGCACGTGGCCCATGGGTACGACACTCAGACACTGCCCCGCATTCACGCGTCGACTTCGCTGCGCTACGCCCAGGGCGAACGGGTGCAGAGACGCATCAGCTCTCGTCCGGCTCGCCTGCCTGCAGATCCTTCAGGAATTGAAAAACCTCTCGATACGCCCGCGGCGGCTTGTTCGGCGTGTCCTTTTCCAGGCGTGCCTGGCGGATCAGCGAGCGCAGGTGCTGGCGGTCGACCTGCGGATGTTCGGCGATCAGCTCCGACAAGGCCTGTTCGTCTTCGGCGATCAGCCGGTCACGCATCGATTCCAGGCGGTGCATGGCCGCGGTTTCCTGGCGCTGCTTTTCACGATTCTCGCCGAGCTCGGCGCGCACGGCGGCGAAGTCCTCCTCGCCGTAGCGGCGCATTATTTTCGCCAGGAAGGCCAGCTGGCGCTTTTTCGCGCCGTGGGCGGTCATGCGGCGGGTGATGTCGATCTCGCGGCGCACGTCCCCGGGCAGGTCCAGTTTGGCCAGCCGACTCGGCTGCAGTTCGATCAGCTGCCCAGCCAGGGTGAGCACGGCAAGGGCCTCGCGCCGCTGCTGGGTGCGACTGGGGCCGTAGTCCTCGTCGTCGAGTTCGGTCTGGTTGCGGCTGCGGCTCGGGCTCAAGAGGTGGATTCCGGGGAAATGGTGGGGTTGAAACACGGTTCGTCGGTGGTTGGTTCGACTTCAGACCGTTCCAGCGCGAATCGGGCGATTGGTTCGCCGTCCAGTTCAATCATCTCGCAGAACATGACGGCTGGCCGAACCCACAGGCCGTGTTCGCCGTAGAGCGCCTGGTAGACCACCAGCTCCTCCAGGGTTTCGCTGTGACGCGCCGTGCCCAGTACGCGGTAACGCTGGCCCTTGTAGTGGCGGTAAATACCGGCGGCGGGTGGCATGACGGTCTCCACGCTCTTTTCATTGCGTCGCCGCGACCCCATCTGGAAGCGGTCTGGCGGTCGCGAACCGTCTATTCTACCCGCCCCATGCCGAGGAAAGCCCCACGTGAGTGAAGTTGCCACCAGCCAGGACCGCAGTGCGGCTGATCTTGATCGACTGGCAGGGCTCGCCGAGGACGTGATCTGCCGCGCTCGTTCGGCTGGGGCCAGCCAGGCCGAGGTCTCTGCCAGCATCACCACCGGGCTGAGCGTGAATGTGCGCCTGGGCGAGGTGGAGACGGTCGAACACACGCGCGACCGGGGCTTCGGGCTCACCGTGTATTTCGGCCAGCGCAAGGGCTCGGCCAGCACCGCTGACCTGAACCCCGATTCGATCCAGGCCACGCTCGACCAGGCTTGTGCGATCGCCCGCTATACCGAAGAGGATCCTGCGGCCGGCCTGGCTGATGCGGCGCGGATGGCGACGGCTTTCCCCGATCTGGACTTGTGGCATCCATGGGACATCGACACCTCCCGGGCGATCGACTTGGGCAAGCAGATCGAGGATGCCGGTCGCGCCCATGCCGGCATCAGCAATTCCGACGGCGCCAGCGTGCAGGCCGGGCAAGGTCTTTCGGTGTATGCGAATTCGCACGGTTTCGTGGGACGCGAGCGTGGCACCCGACACTCGCTCTCGCTGGCCTTGATCGCCGGCGATGACGACGGCATGCAGCGTGATTACTGGTACGACAGCGCGCGCGCTGCCCGCGATTTCATGACGCCGAAGGCACTCGGTGACAAGGCAGCCGAGCGCACCCTGGCGCGGATGGGTGCAAGGAGCCTTTCGACGCGGCAATGCCCCGTGTTGTTCGTGCCGGAGTTGGCGCGCGGATTGATCGGTCACCTGCTTGGTGCGGTCAGCGGCGGCTCCCTGTATCGGCGCGCCAGTTTTCTGCTCGATCAGGTCGGCAAGCCGGTGATGCCGGCGTGGCTCGACATCAACGAGCGACCGCACCTGCCCCATGGCCAGGGTTCGGGCAACTTCGACGCGGAAGGGGTGGCCACCCGCGACAGCGCCCTGGTCGAGAACGGCGTGCTGGCGCGCTACGTGCTGGGCAGCTATTCGGCGCGCAAGCTCGGGCTGGAGTCCACGGGCAACGCAGGTGGCGTGCACAACCTGCTCGTGGAGTCCGGCGCAGCAGACGGCGAGCGTTCCGACTTTGCGGCCATGCTGCGGCGCCTCGGCACCGGCCTGCTGCTGACCGAGGCGATGGGGCAGGGCGTGTCCATCGTCACCGGCGACTATTCGCGCGGTGCGGCAGGGTTCTGGGTAGAGAACGGCCGCATCGCCTACCCGGTCGAAGGCATCACCATCGCGGCCAACCTGCGCGACATGTTCGCCGGCATCGTGGCGGTGGGGGTGGATGTCGACAAGCGTTCGCACATCCTCACCGGCTCGATCCTGCTCGAGCGGATGACCGTCGCCGGCGAGTGAAGTGCTGCCGCTGCAGTGGCGTAGGGCGGGCACGGCCCGCCGGCTCTCGGCCGTTGCGTGCGGCCCATGGAAGGCGAACAGCGCCCGCCCTGCGACCCATCCATGCCGCAAGTCCACTCGGCACGGCGGGCCGATGCTTGCTAGGATCGTCAGTACCGGCGACCGGCCGGCGAACCGTTGACGCACGTTCCCACTTCCGAGGAGATGCGCATGAGCGTTCCACCCGATTCCGTGATTCCGCCCGCGCCGAGCGAACCGCTGACAGGGGCCCCGTCAGCCGAGGAACGGCAATGGGCGATGTTCGCCCACCTGTCGGCATTGCTGGGTGCCCTCCTCACCGGCGCCTTCGGCGGTGGCTGGGGCTGCTTCATTGGCCCGCTGGTGATCTGGCTGATCAAGAAGGACACCATGCCGTTCGTGAATGATCAGGGCAAGGAAGCGCTGAACTTCAACATCACGGTCGCGATTGCGGCGGTGGTGCTGGTGCTGATCTCGGTGATGACGCTGGGCATCGGACTGATCATCGCGATCCCGCTGTGGATCATCATCGGCATCGCGTGGCTGGTGTTCACCATCATCGCGGCGATCAAGGCGAATGAAGGCGTGGCCTACCGCTACCCGTTCACGTTGCGACTGGTCAAGTAACGGCTCCGCCAGCTGGAAGGCAGCCATGGCGCTGCCTTCCAGTTTCAGTTCCGGCGCTTGGCTGAGTAACGCGCCAGTTCACGTAGCAGCGTGGCACGTTTGCCCCACGGCGCGATCGCGTCCAGCGCGATGTCGGTCAACTCAGCGAGCCTGGCCCGTGACGCGTCCAGCCCGATGATCGAGGGAAAGGTCGGCTTGGCTGCGGCGGCGTCCTTGCCGGCGGTCTTGCCGATTTCCGCGGATTCGCCTTCCACATCCAGAATATCGTCGCGTATCTGAAAGGCCAGGCCGACGGCGCTGGCGTACTCGTCCAGCGCCTCGCGTGCGCCATCGTCCGCGCCTGCGGCGAGGGAGCCGAGTTGTACCGAGGCGCGGATCAACGCGCCGGTCTTGCACGCATGCATGTGTTCCAGTTCAGCCAGGCTGAGCGACTGCCCCACTGCGGCCAGATCCAGCGCCTGGCCGCCGGCCATACCTTCGGCGCCGCAGGCGCGGCCCAGCGCATGCAGCATCGCCATACGCACTCTTGGTTCGAAATCGCCGGCATGGTGGTCGGCCAGCAGCTCGAAGGCGAGTGCCTGCAACGCGTCGCCGGCGAGTATCGCCATGGCCTCGCCAAATACGACGTGGCAGGTCGGGCGGCCGCGACGCAGGGCGTCGTCGTCCATCGCGGGCAGGTCGTCGTGGACCAGCGAGTAGGCGTGGATCAGCTCCACCGCGCACGCCGCCGCGTCCAGCGAGGGTCCGGACTCGTCCAGCACTCCTGCGGCGGCGTAGACCAGCATGGGGCGCAACCGCTTGCCGCCGCCGAGGACGGCATAACGCATGGCGCGGTGCAGGTCGGCGGGCGAATGATCCGCTGGCGGGAGTTGGCGATCCAGCGCCTGTTCGGCGCGCTGGATCAAGGACTGCAGCGCGGGGCCGAGTTCGGTGGACTCAGACTTCGGGTTCAAACGGATGGGCGTCGTCGGGGGCTTCGGGATCAAGCAGCAGGCGCACGCGAAGTTCGGCCTGTTGCAGCGATTGCTGGCAGTTTCGGAACAGGCCGATGCCGCGCTCGAAGGAGGCGAGCGATTCCTCCAGACTCAGGTCGCCGCCTTCCATCTTCGCGACCAGTTGCTCCAGCTCGTCGAGGGAGTGTTCAAAGTCGGCGGCGGGCGCGGTTGCAGCGGGTGCGGGAGCGGTCTTGGCCATGGCCCGTCAAGCTAACGCAGCGGGCGCGAGGAATCAATCCGGAGAAGCCGATTTATCAAGGAACCCGATTCACGAAGCCATAGCGATGTACGAGTTCGCGCGTCCCGCCCGGCACGTTCGCCTCCTCTCCGCTGGTGGGAGAGGTTTGAGGAGAGGGAGCACTTCCTGCGCTGCCTGTGGAAGCAGGTCAACGTCCCGGTTGCCACTGCGGCCGCGCGGCAACCGCTTCGAATATGTGCTCTCCGCTGGCGCTGGCCCAGCGATCGGCCACGGCAATCAGTTCGTTGCTTGCGTACAGCAGCGGGCAGGCGTTGCGCTGCCACGGCGGCAGTCGGGCCAGTTGGAACAGGTCGCGCAGTTCGCGAGTGTGAGCGTCGCCCGCCGGCTTGATGCGTTCGCCGCCATGCCGCAGGCGCACCTGCAGCGGTGTTGCAAGGCGCACGCCCGCCACGTCCAGCCTCAGTTCGCCGCCGTCGGGTAGCGACAGCGTTTCGCCCTGCCATTCCTGATGCCAGTTGGCGGGAATCGGCGCCTGCGTCGGCAAAGCCCATAGCTGCCCATTCCAGATATGCAGTTCCGTACCGGGCCAGCGGATGCAGGGAAGTTGGCCCTGCCGTGCGCCGCACTGGCGCTCGATCTGCCGGCGCTGCGCCGTGGTGGGCGCGCTCAGTCCGCGTTCGTGCAGCCAGTGGTCGAGAAGGGGCTCGCGCAAGGCCGGCATCAGCGCCAGCCAGCCTCGGGCATCCACACTGCCCTGATTGCGGTCGTGCAGCACGTCGAAGTCTGCCAGCCATTGGTTGCGCAGTGCCTCGGCGGCGGCACGGCTGAGCGCGGCACTGTGCAGGATCGAATCCGACGCTTGCGGCCAGTGTGCGGCGAGCCGCGGGAGGATTTCGTGGCGCAGATGATTGCGTGCCAGTCGCGTGTCGGCGTTGGAGGGGTCGCCGATGCGTTGCAGCTGGTGGGCGTTCACGTAGTCGCTCAGTTGCGCCCGTGAGAAGGCCAGCACGGGGCGCCACAGCTGCCCGCTGCCGAACGGACGCATGGCACGCATGCCGCCCAGACCTTCCGGCCCGGCGCCACGCAACAACTTGAGCAGGACGGTCTCGACCTGGTCATCGCGGTGATGGGCGAAGAGCAGGTACTCGCCCGCGCGAAGCTGGTTTGCCAGCGCGGTATGTCGCGCGTCGCGCGCGGCGGCCTCCAACCCTTTGCCACTGTCCCGGGTTACGGCCACGCGCAGCACCTCGCAGGCCACGTCGAGCGACGTGCAAAAGCCGCGACAATGCTCCGCCCAGCCCGCGCTGTCGTCATGCAGGCCGTGATCGACATGCAGCGCACGCAGGCCGCGCCTGCGCGCCTCGGGCAATTGCGCCAGTGCATGCAGCAGGGCGGTCGAATCGGGGCCGCCGCTGAAGGCCAGCGCCAGCGGTGCTGCGGGCAAGGCCTCCAGTGCGGCCCCCAGAAATCGATGCAGCAGCTCGCTCACTTCCTGCCGCTGCGGAGACGCACGTACAAATGCTTGCCGTTGCCTATCTGCCGTTCGTCGGCCTCGAACAGACCGATGCCGTTGATCAATCCGCTGAGCTTGGCGTAACCGTAGTTGCGCGAATCGAAGTCCGGCGACTGCTTGCTGATGATGTTGCCGATGGTGCCCAGGCTCGCCCAGCCGGAGTCGTCGGAGGCCGCCTCGATCGCATTGCGCAGCAGGTTCATCAACTGGCTGTCGCCGCGCAGTTCTTTCACGCTGCGCCGCTTCACCCCGGCGCTGGGTTCGGCTTCAGTCGCCTGCACCAGCACTTCGGTATAGATGAACTTGTCGCAGGCGGTGCGGAACGGTTCGGGCGTCTTCTTCTCGCCGAAGCCGTAGACGGTCTGGCCCGATTCGCGAATGCGCGAGGCGAGCCGGGTGAAGTCGCTGTCGCTGGAGACGATGCAGAACCCGTCGAAGCGTGCGGAGTAGAGCAGGTCCATCGCGTCGATGATCATCGCCGAGTCGGTGGCGTTCTTGCCCACGGTATAGCGGAACTGCTGGATCGGCTGGATCGAGTGGCGCAGCAGCACGTCCTTCCAGCCGTTGAGATCGGGCTTGGTCCAGTCGCCGTAGATGCGCTTGACGTGGGCGGTGCCGTACTTCGCCACCTCGGCCATCAGGCCCTCGACGATGGCCGGGCGGGCATTGTCGGCATCGATCAGTACGGCAAGTTTGTCATGGGCCATGGCGGACTCCGGCAGCGAAGAGACGAGCCTCATGGTAGCGCCCACGCCGGCCGAAAGGCGTCGCGCGGACGCTATTCCTGATAGGCGCCGTAGCTGCGCAGACGCCTGTAGCGCTGTTCAAGCAGGTCTGGCAGGGGCACGGCCTCGAGTTCATCGAGTTGCTTGAGCAGCACGGCTTTCAGGCGAACCGCCATCGAGCGCGGATTGCGGTGCGCCCCGCCCAGCGGTTCGCGAATGACTTTGTCGATGAGGCCCAATTCAAACAGGCGTGGTGCGGTCATGCCCAGCGCTTCCGCCGCGTCCTTCACCTTGTCCGGGCTCTTCCACAGTATCGAGGCGCAGCCTTCGGGCGAGATCACCGAATAGGTCGCATATTGCAGCATGTTGGTGCGGTCGCCCACGCCAATCGCCAGCGCGCCGCCGGAACCACCTTCACCGATCACCGTGCAGATGATCGGCACGTTCAGCTCGGCCATCTCCAGCAGGTTGCGCGCGATGGCCTCGCTCTGGCCGCGCTCCTCCGCGCCGACGCCGGGGTAGGCGCCGGGGGTATCGATCAAGGTCAGCAACGGCAGGCCGAAACGTTCGGCCATCTTCATCAGACGCAATGCCTTGCGGTAACCCTCCGGACGCGGCATGCCGAAATTGCGACGTACCTTGGACTTGGTGTCGCGGCCTTTCTGGTGTCCGATGATGACTACCGGCTGCCCGTTGATGCGACCCAGGCCACCGACGATGGCGGCATCCTCGGCGTACATCCGGTCGCCAGCCAGCTCATGGAATTCCTCGCAGATCACGCCAATGTAGTCGAGCGTGTACGGGCGCGCGGGGTGGCGCGACAACTGCGTCGTCTGCCATGAATTGAGGTTGCGAAAGATGTCGGCGGTCTTCACCTTCACCTTCTGACGCAGGCGACCGACCTCCTCGTCGATGTTGAACGCCTGGCCGTCGCTGGCGTGACGAAGCTCTTCGATCTTCGCATCCAGTTCGGCGATGGGTTGTTCGAAATCAAGGAAGTTGGGATTCATTTGCTGCATTTTGAGGCAACGAAGCGATCCAGTATACCGTTCCGCCGGTAAAGGCGAGAACGCTGTCGTATGGTCACGAGGAGGTCGACGCCGCCTGCAGGAGCTGCGGTGATTGCGCTATTGTCAGGCCATTGAGCCCCTGTTTCCTGCGGAAATCCGTCATGTCAGGCAAATCCGTGATCGACAATGCCAAGCTGGACCGTATCGTGGCTGAGGCGCGCCGCAACGCCGAGCAGCGCGAACTGGGCTATCGCGAGCGCGCGCTGAAGATGTACCCGTGGGTGTGCGGCCGTTGCGCGCGCGAATTCACGCGGGCGAATTTGCAGGAGCTGACCGTGCACCACCGCAATCACGATCACGACTTCAATCCACCCGACGGCAGCAACTGGGAGTTGCTGTGCGTGTACTGCCATGACAACGAGCATTCCCGGCACATCGACCACGTCCGCGGCGGGGTGATCGCGACAGAGGATGCGCCGGCGGCCACCGGCAATCCGTTTGCGGATCTGAAGGCGATGATGGAGCGTGGCGGGAAATAACCGGCTTTTGCCGGAGCGCACCCTGTGCGCGAAACAGTGAAACGGTCGTCATGGAGGGCGGGCAATGCCCGCCGTTCTTGCATCGTCCCGTGACAAAGCTGGCGGGCCGTGCCCGCCCTGCCGTGCGGGAGCGAGGCGGGCAGACGCAGGAGCGCACCCTGTGCGCGATGCTTTTCCGAATCCCGAGCCCCGGCTCTCAACAGCCAAGCGGCTGGTCATCCCGAGTCCAGCAAGCCGAATCCCGCAGGAAGAGCATCGCGCACAGGGTGCGCTCCTACGGGTCCTGCTGTTTGACGATACGCAGTCGTGCCGCCTGCACGCCAGGTAACGCGCGCACAGCGCGCAGCAGGTCGGGGATGGCATCCACGCGCCAGTCCTCACCCAGTTCCAGGTCGGCCTGGGCGCTGTGGTTGCGATATCCGTGCAGAGTCACGTTGGCGCGACCACCGCGATAGCCGGTCAACGCCTGTTGCAGCTGCCCGACGAACTCGGGGCGGATGCCGTTCAATTTCAACTGAAGCAGCCGCGCATGCTTGCGGCAGGCGTCCGCCAGCGAACAGGCACTGCGTGCGCGCACCTGGAAGCCGCCGCCGGAGAACTCGTCGATACGCAATCCGCCCTCGATGATCAGGATCTCGCCGCGGGTCAGCAGCGGCGCCACCTGCTGGTACAGCTCGCCAAAGAAACTCACCTCGATGCTGCCGCCGCCGTCTTCCAGGCGCACGAACGCGTCGCTGTCGCCACGCTTGCGCACGGCACCGACCATGCCGGCGACCGTCCACGGTGTATCCGGGCCGCGGCGGAAGCGATTGTTGTCACCTTCATCATTCTTGCGCGGCCTTGGTGGTTGGTAGCGGTCGATGATCTCGCCGAGCGGACAGGTCGACAATTGCGCCAGCTCGTCCTTCCATGGATCAGTGGGATGGCCGGACAGATAATGACCGAGCGTGTCGCGCTCACCCTGCAACCGCTGTTCCAGCGGCCATTCCGGCGCCGTCGGCAAATCGATGTTCAGTACCGGCGTGGCGCTGCCCGTCGCTGCACCGAACATGTCGTTCTGACCGGACTGCCGATCGCGCAGGTGTTGCTCGGCGGCCTTGATCGCATCGGGCAACTGCTGCATCAGGCTGGCTCGGTTGGCCGCCAGGGTATCGAGGGCGCCGGAGAGGATCAGCGCTTCCAGCAAGCGCCGGTTGAGCTTGTTCGGATCCACCCGTCGGCAGAAGTCGGCCAGGTCGGCATAGCGACCCTTGCCTCGCTCGGTGACGATGGCTTCGCAGGCACCATGCCCCACACCCTTGATCGCGCCCAGTCCGTATTGAATGATCCGGGGTTCGATCGCCACGAACATGTAGTCGGAGGCGTTCACGTCCGGCGGCTGCACCACGATGCCGAGCGCACGTGCCTCGTTGAGGAAGGTGACCACCTTGTCGGTGTTGTCCATGTCGGCGGAAATCGTCGCCGCCATGAACTCGGCCGGATAGTGTGCCTTCAGCCACGCGGTCTGGTAGGAAACCAGCGCATAGGCGGCTGCATGCGACTTGTTGAAGCCGTAGCCGGCAAATTTCTCCATCAAGTCGAAGATGGTGTCGGCCTTCTCGCCGGTAAGCCCGTCATGCGCCGCACCTTCGCGGAACTTGGCGCGTTCCTCCGCCATCTTCTTGGCGTCCTTCTTGCCCATCGCGCGACGCAGCAGATCGGCACCACCGAGCGAGTAGCCGCCGACGATCTGCGCCATCTGCATCACCTGCTCCTGGTAGACCATGATGCCGTAGGTCTCCTGCAGGATCGGCTCGACGCGCGGGTCGGGGTACTCCACTTCCTCGCGGCCGTGCTTGCGCGCGATGAAGCTGGGGATGAGGTCCATCGGGCCGGGGCGGTACAGCGCCACCAGCGCGATGATGTCCTCGAAACGATCGGGCTTCGCATCCTTGAGCATGCGCTGCATGCCGGAGGACTCGAGCTGGAACACGGCGACGGTGCGGGCGTTCTTCAGCAGCTCATAGGGTTTGGGATCGTCCAGCGGCAGTTGCGAGATGTCCAGCGGCATCTCGCCAGCCCTTGCGCGGCGAACATTGATCGCCTTGACCGCCCAATCGATGATCGTCAGCGTGCGCAATCCGAGAAAGTCGAACTTCACCAGGCCGACGGCCTCGACATCATCCTTGTCGTACTGGGTTACCACGCCCCCGCCGCCGGCTTCGCAGTAAAGCGGGGCAAAATCAGTGAGCGGCGTGGGCGCGATCACCACGCCGCCGGCGTGCTTGCCGGCGTTGCGGGTGAGATTTTCCAGCTTCAGTGCCAGGTCGATCAGCGCGCGAGCCTCTTCGTCGTGCTCGTAGGCTTCGCAGAACTCCTTGACGACGCGATCGGTTTCCTTTTTCGACTTTTCCGACAGGCCCGATGCATCGGACAGCGTGAGATCGAGCGGACGCGGCGGAATCATCTTGGCCAGCCGATCGACCTGACCATAGGGCATGCTGAGTACGCGGCCGGAATCGCGCAACACGGCTTTGGCGGCCATCGAGCCGTAGGTGATGATCTGGCTGACCTTGTCCCGGCCGTACTTGCGGGCGACGTAGTCGATCACCTCGTCGCGCCGATCCATGCAGAAGTCGATGTCGAAATCGGGCATCGACACGCGTTCGGGATTCAGGAATCGCTCGAACAGCAGATCGAATTGCAGCGGATCGAGGTCGGTGATCTTCAATGCCCACGCCACCAGCGAGCCGGCGCCGGAGCCGCGGCCGGGACCTACCGGTATGCCGTGCTGCTTGGCCCAGTTGATGAAGTCCGCCACGATCAGGAAGTAGCCGGGGAAACCCATCTCGACGATGACGTCGAGCTCGCCTTCCAGCCGTGTCTCATAGTCGGCCAGCGTATGGTTGGCAGCCAGCGGCGACGTGGCCAGTCGATCGCGCAACCCCTGGCGCGACAGCTCGCGGATGTGGCTGTTGAGGTCATGGCCGACGGGCACCGGGAAATCGGGCAAATAATAGGTGCCGAACGCCAGTTCCAGAGTGCAGCGTTTGGCCAGCTCGACGGTGTTTTCCAGCGCCTCGGGAAGGTCGGCGAACAGCGCGGCCATTTCCTCGGGTGTCTTCAGGTATTGCTGGTTGCTGTAGTTGCGTGGGCGCTTGGGATCGGCCAGCACCCGGCCCTGGTTGATGCACACGCGCGCCTCGTGGGCCTCGAAGTCGTCCTGCTTGAGGAAGCGCGCGTCATTGCTGGCCAGTACCGGAAGATCGAGCTCGGCCGCCAGCGTCAGGGCAGCGCTGTTCCAGTTCTCCTCGCCCTCGCGGCCGCAACGGGTGAGTTCCAGGTAGAGCCGGTCGGGGAAGAGTCGTGCCAGCGGACGCAGTTTTGCCAGGGCGGCGTCACTACCCTGGTTGAGCGCAACGCGGGCCACTTCACTGTCGCGCCCGAGCAGGGCGATCAGGCCGTTGCAGGCATCGTCCTGCAACCAGCTGGCATCGATCAGCGCATGCCCGCCATGCTGGCCTTCCTGCCAGGCGCGAGAGACCAGTCGCGACAGGTTGAGGTAGCCATCGCGGTTCTGGCACAGCAGGGTCAGTCGCCAGGGGCGCGGATCGTCCGGCGCGGAAACCTGCAGGTCGCAGCCCCCGATCGGCTTGATGCCGGCCGCAACGCAGGCCTTGTAGAACTTGACCAGCGCGAACATGTTGCATTCGTCGGTCAACGCCACCGCCGGGATGCCGTCGCGCACGCAGGCAGCGACCAGCGCCTTGATGCGGATGGTCGAGTCGACCAGCGAATATTCGCTGTGCACGTGGAGGTGGGTGAAGCTGACGGTCATGCGGATCTGCGCGCGGTATTACTGCAGGCTACCCGGCACTGCGCGCAGCGGCAAGATTGACTTGTGCCGGATTTGCGCGACGCGCGATGGTTGCGGGAGCCGGGCCATTTCGCGAGCAGCATTCAGCATGCGTTGGTGATGGCTGGCAGGACGGGTTCGGTCGGCAGGGCGTTGATTTCCATCCACAGTTGATCGGCGTATTGGTTCAGAACAGACGCCCTTGATCGAGCCACATGCGCACCGGTGCAAAGCTGCGCCGGTGTTGCGCGCACGGTCCGAGCTGCTGCAGCGACACCAGGTGTGTCGCAGTCGCATAGCCCTTGTGAACGGCAAATCCGTAACCGGGATGCAGCCGGTCGAGTTTCACCATCAGGCGATCGCGGCTGACTTTCGCCAGGATCGAGGCGGCGCTGATCGCCGGCTCCAACGCGTCACCGCCGACAATGGCGCGGCCGGGGCAGGGCAGGTCCTTGGGCAACTGGTTGCCATCAATCAGCGCTTCGTGCGCCATGGGCAACAGCCCGGCAACGGCACGACTCATTCCCGCCATGGTGGCCTGGAAGATGTTCAGCCGATCGATCTCGTCGCGCTCGACCAGCACGATGCAGTAGGCGACCGCGCGCTGGACGATCAGCGGATAGAGCGCCTCGCGCCGCTTCTCGCTGAGCTTCTTCGAGTCATTCAGCCCGACGATGGGTCGGGCAGGATCCAGGATCACCGCGGCTACCGCCAGCGGGCCCGCCAAGGGACCGCGGCCAGCCTCGTCGACGCCCGCCACGAGAATCCCGCTCCAATGAGGTTCCGCGCTTCGAGAGTTTGCCTCCTCTCCGCGCCGGGGAGACGTCTGCATGGATACAGAAGGTAGAGCAATGCAAGGAGCAATTGCCGAGGATCGAGGTGAGGGGGCACTATGCGCGGGAGCTTCATTCATGACCAGCCCCCTGTCCCTCGATCACCTCTGCAATGGCCGTCGCCGCACGGTCTCCCGCGTGCCCTTCCAGCCCACTGCGCAGGGTTTGGTGCAGATGCTCGAAGGCTGTCACGATCGTACCTCGTCGCTTGCTGTCCTTGAACAAGCCCAGCGTGGCAGCCGCAAGATTCGCCGCGGTGCAGTTGTCCTGCATCAACTCTGGTACCAACAGTTCACCGCCCAGGCCACTGGCCCGGGCCAGGATGTTCGGCAGTGAGTAAACGTCCGTCTTCAGCATCTTCAGCACGCGGGCGATGTGATAGCTGGTAGGCGTCACCCGATAGCCGACCACCATCGGTCGTTTGGCCAGCATCGCCTCCAGCGTGGCCGTACCGGACGCAAGCAGTACCACGTCGGCGGCCAGCATGGCTTCGTGCGCCTGGCCGTCCAGCAGCAGGGTCGACTTGTGTGCGGGGGACGCGGCCAGCAACTCCCGCAACCGGGCGTGCACGCAAGGATTGGCTGCCGGAATGACGATGCGCAGGCCAGGCAGCGCGGCGGCCACGCGACTGGCGGCGTCCAGGAAAATCTGTCCCAGCCGCTTCACCTCGGTCAGGCGGCTACCCGGCAGCACGGCCAGCACGGGTGCTTGCTGCGGCAACTGCAGCGTCTGTCGCGCGCCGCCACGGTCGGCTACCAGCGCAAAGCGGTCGGCAAGGGGGTGGCCGACAAAACGTGCGTCGACATGATGCCTGGCATAGATCGCGGGTTCCATGGGAAACAGGCAAAGCACCCGATCGGCACTGCGTCCGATTTTCTCGGCACGCTTCTCGCGCCAGGCCCAGACCGAGGGGCTGACGTAATGCACGGTACGCAGGCCGGCCTGTTTCACGCGTTGCTCCACGCCCAGGTTGAAATCCGGCGCGTCGATGCCGATCACCACGTCAGGCCTGATCTTCAGAAGCCTTGTCACCAGCGACCGGCGCAGGCGCAACAGTCGCGGCAGGTGACTGATGACTTCGCTGAAGCCGAATAACGACAGTTCGCGGATGTCATACCAGGACTCGAAGCCTTCGCCCTGCATGCGTGATCCCCCGATGCCCACGAAACGCGCTTTCGGATAGTGTTGGCGCAGCGCGACGATCAGGTCGGCGCCCAGCTGATCGCCGGAATCTTCGCCGGCAAGGACGGCGATGAGTGGGGCTTGATCTGTCTCAGTCGGCAACATGGCCCAGTCCGCAGGAGATTGCGCGAGTGTTTGATTTGCTGGTATGTGCTGCGCACATATCAGCGGGCCAGCGAGCGCCCGCTATGGTCGAGGAATTCCAGCATGGCGCGCACATCCTCGCTCTCGAGGGCCTGTTCGACGAGCTTTTCGCGAGCCTCGGGCAGCGACAGGCCGGCCATGTACAAGATGCGATAGGCGCGCTTGATCGCTGCAATGCGGTCGCTGTCGAAACCGCGGCGTTTCAAGCCCTCACTGTTGATGCCGCGCGGACGGCCATGCTGCTCATTCGCCATCATCACGAACGGCGGCACGTCGTGGCCGACCAGGCAGCCCATGCCGATGAACGCGTGGGCGCCGACCTTGCAGAACTGGTGCACGCCGGAATAGCCGGACAGGATCGTCCAGTCGCCGATCTCCACATGCCCGGCCAGCGCGGAGTAATTGGAGAACACCACGTGATCGCCGATCTGGCAATCGTGGGCGACATGCACGTAGGCCAGCACCCAGTTGTCGTTGCCGAGGCGCGTCGCGCCGCCGCCCTCGCCGGTGCCCCGGTTGATGGTGACGAATTCGCGAATCAGGTTACGGTCGCCAATCACCAGTTCGGTGCGTTCGCCGGCGAACTTCTTGTCCTGCGGATCGCCGCCGAGCGAGGCAAACTGCGCGATGCGATTGTCGCATCCGATCCGCGTTGGCCCCTCGATCACCACATGCGGACCGATCTGCGTATTGTCACCGATTTCCACATCGGCGCCGATCACGCTGTAGGCTCCAATGGCGACATTGGCGCCGATGACGGCGGATGAATCGATTTGCGCGGTGGGATGGATCGGACCGGGTGGACTCACTTTTCGGACCTCGCAGCGCACATCAGTTCGCAACTGGCGATCTCCTTGCCATCAACGACGGTGCGTGC
>JBDTEG010000114.1:0-4574 GCA_039922695.1 Rhodanobacter sp.
TCCAGGTCCCATTGAAATTGCTGAAAAAGAGCAGATAGTCATATTTCAGCGACTCCCGCTCCTGCTTGTTACCGAGGAATGGAAATCGGTCGCGAGGAACGATGACCCAGCGTGCAAACTCAATGAAGGAGAGATTGATGAGGTCCTGCTGCTTCGACTTCACATTTTTCAAAATGAAGAAGATCAGCCGCAGGATCCATGTCTTCCATGGACGCATCGGCGTGATGGCATTCATTGCGTAAACTTTGCCGTTTATATTGCTCATCGGGCTCCACTCCAAGGATGGGAAGTACGATAGTGAGTCACTATGAAATCAGGCCCGCGACAAAGGGGTGGAGGAAGTGATTCCAGTTCACTTGTCCCCATCTGATTTCATGTTGTCCCCGAAACGGGGCAGGTTCGCTTGCTCCATCAACTCTACCCAATCTGACAAATCGCCCTTCCCCGACCGCGTCAAGTAGAGCACCCGAGCACCAACCAACAGCTCTCGCACGTCCGCTGTACTCATCGGCAAATGCGCAACCACATCAAGCCGCCTCAGCATCGCGCCGCAGGCCACCCGTGTCCTCCAACCGCCGCCGCAACGACTCCGCGCTCAGGTCAAACCCGTTCGGCCACGCCAACGCCCCAAACTCAATGAAGTGCCGTGCAAAGAACACCGGATCAACCAGCGGCGCCGTCATCTCTGTCGCCATTTCGACGAACGGCGCAAAGTCGTACACGCCGGCCGTGCCATCCGAAAAACCCAGCAGCAAGCGACAGTCGCCTTTCGACCCGACCGCTTCGAGCTTGATCATTGTCGGCTCCTGCTATGCGGCTTGGCGGCTGCAATGCCTGCGCACTGGCCCAATTCTGCTCCAGCTCGGCGCGATGGTCGAGGCACCACTGGCGAACTAGTGCCAGCGCGCGTCGCGGGAGCTCTCCTTGCACTACTTCGCCGTCAGCGATGGCAATGAGTGCTTCATGTCCTTGGTACACGACCTGGACGTGCGGGGGGCATGGTCGGCAAAGTACATCCGTACGTACATGCCGAAGAAGCTGGAGATTGAAAAACCGCAGAAGCCGGGTCCAAAAACCGGTTCAGAGTGCACTTTCCGACGGCAGTTCGTGGATGCCCTGACAGACTTTGTGCGGTTACGCCGGGAGACTGGAGCGATGCCAGCACGGACGCTACCTTGTCTCGCCAACCACGACTCGATCTCGCCAACGTCCCGCAGCACGTCGTCCAGCCAGGCAAGGATCGCCAGCCGTGCTTGTTCACCGACGTGGACCGCGTGCGCTTCCTGCAGGACTTGCGGGAGATTGCACTGCGCGAGGGCTGCAACGTCCATGCGTAAGTGCGGATGACCAATCACGTGCATTTGTTGATGACGCCCGCTGCGGGCGGCCACATTGCGCGGGTGATGCAATCTCCGGGACGTCGCTACGTTCGCTGCATCAGTGATCGTTACCGGCGCACCGGCACGTTGTGGGAAGGAGGCTACAAGTCATCGCTGGCAGACCGGTAAACCTGGTCGCTGCACTGCTATCGCTATATCGAACTCAACCCGGTACGCGCCCGCATGCCCGCCGATCCGCTCGACTGCGCCTGGTCCAGCCGCGGGCACAATGCCTTCGGCCGCGACGACCCGCTGATCCCTCCCCACCCTGCCTGTCTGGCGCTGGGCGCCACAGGCGATGAGCGAGCCTGCGCATACCGCGCGCTCGCCATGGAAAACCTTCCTCAAGATCATCTCGACGCCATCCGCGTCCACCTTCAGCGCCAACATGCATTGGGCTCGGACCGCTTCCGCACCGCAATCGAAACGCAGCAATCACGCCGCGCAGGGCCTGCGGAGATCGGACGTCCGAGGAAGGCGCATCTCCAAAATCAAACCACGAAAAGTGTACTCTCACCCTGTTTTTACTCCCATCCGCTGACTTTTGCCGAGAACACCCAAGTGCATCGACGCCATAACGAAAGACATCGCACGAGTCGCATGGGCTGGTTGCGCGCTGCCGTACTGGGCGCGAATGACGGCATCGTCTCCACCGCCAGTCTGGTACTGGGCGTAGCGGCTGCCCATGCCAGTGGGCAGAACGTGCTGATCGCTGGCATCGCCGGGCTGGTGGCCGGCTCGATGTCGATGGCCGCCGGTGAATATGTTTCGGTGCACTCGCAAGCCGACAGTGAACGCGCCGAGCTGGAACGCGAACATCACGAGTTGCAGACTGATGGGGAAGCAGAGCACAAAGAGCTGGCGGCAATCTACGTGGGTCGCGGACTCACGTCGGCGCTGGCCACGCAGGTGGCAGAGCAGCTGATGGCACACGATGCCCTCGACGCGCACGCACGCGACGAACTCGGCATCAGCGAAACATTCAAGGCGCGACCGCTGCAGGCTGCCGGAGCATCGGCACTGAGTTTCGCCGTGGGCTCCGCGCTGCCTCTACTGGTAGTGGCTTTGTCGCCAGCAGCCATGCTGCTAGCGTTGGTATTCGCCACGTCGCTGGTGTTTCTCGCCGCGCTCGGCGCGCTGGCAGCACGGGCCGGCGGCGCGAAGATGGGCGTCGGCGCCCTGCGCATCACGTTCTGGGGCGCGTTGGCGATGGCGATAACTGCCGGCGTCGGCATGCTGTTTGGCGTGAGCGGCTGAGGCGACGCTGCCTCACTGTCTGACCAGGCAAGCCGGAACAGGGGTCAGAGTCGACCTTTGAAAAGAGTACGCTCTGAACCTGTTACGGAATACCTCATCGACCCGGGTCCAGCTCAGTTCACTACGTTCGCTGTAGCTCTACGGTTTGATGGCGTTACCATGAGAGTGACGAGTCATTGCGATAACGCATTCGTATTCCCTGACAAATCGTCTTATCCCTGGGAGTGATCCAACATGCCTATCGATCAAAAGAAAGCAGCGCAACGAGCCTTGTATGCGATGTACGCAGAGGACTTGTTTGATTCGCTGAAAGGCTTGGCCAATTCACACGGCACACCGGCCTTGGGCGCGCCACTCAGCGACGGCATGACCCTCAGTGCAGCCGATTGGGATATCGCGGGTGAAATCCGCGCCAGCGACAGTTTGGGCTTGCTGTCGCGCCTGGCCGCCATCGGCGACTTCGCCTTTGATCGGCTGGAGTATTTCTATGGATTTCTCCTGCATCGCAAGACGCCTAATGGCGTGGTCGCGCAGGGTGACTATCTGGTCATCGTGCGAGGTACGGAACTCACGGTTGAGTGGGCGCTCGACGCGTGCGCAACCCCGGTCAACTATCCCCTGGGCAATGGCGACACCGCTGATGTGCCAATTGGATTTCATGCCATCTACAGCAGCATGGTTCTAGTGACTCAAGGTGGTGCTCGAAGCCCGTTAGCCAGTGGCATCACACAAGTCGTCGGCGCAAAAAATGTTACGGTCGCAGGCCACAGTCTTGGTGCGGCACTCGGCACCTATCTTGCGTTTGATCTGGCATCCGGTGCACTGGGGCAACGCGTGGATGCCGCGCTGGTGGCATCGCCCTCTCCAGGCGATGCCAAACTTGCCGAGCGCTTTTATGACGTCGTGGCGTCTTATACCGTCGTCAACTGGGAGCGCGATGACGTGCCCAAGGTGCCTCCCTATCCGTTCGTTGCAGTACGCGGCAGCACGCAGTTGACGCTTGATGACGTGACCGTGTCACCGACCAATGCTCTTGACCCCGCGTGCAACCACCACGCGATTTGTTACGCGCGGATGCTGGATCCGACCTTGGTACTGGGGCCCTCGTACAATTGCTTCTAAAAAAGCGGGACGGAGGAAGTTAAGTGACCTTGAAACCCGGCTTGTGCCTACCTGCGCCGTCACGCACCGCCGATGCTAACCGGTGCCGCGCGCCCGGACACTGGGATACTCCGGCCATCGACTCCGCTCATGCCGCGCCAAGCTCGCCTGGAAATACCGGGAATACCTCTCCACATCACACAGCGCGGAGTCAATCGATGCGCCATCTTTCTGGATGACGACGACCGCCGCCACTATCTCGACTTGCTGGGCGATAGCGCCGCGAAACATGGCTTGGGAATCCACGCCTACGTTCTGATGGGCAACCACGTGCATCTGCTCGTCAGCTCCAACGAATCCGGCCAGGTATCGTTGGCTATGCGCCAACTTGGCCAAGCCTATGTCACCGCCTTCAACCGTCGCCATCGACGTACCGGCACGCTATGGGAAGGACGTTTCAAATCCTGCCTGGTCGATTCCGATCACTACCTTCTTGCCGCGTACCGCTATATCGAACTCAACCCGGTACGCGCCGCAATGGTCGAGAAACCGGAGCATCACCACTGGTCCAGCGTGCACGCCAACCTGGCACGTTGCGAAGATTCCTTGGTGACACCTCACCCCTGCTTCATCGCGATGGGAGATACGCCAATGGCGCGCGCCCATGCCTACCGGGCGTGGCTCAAACAAGGCATCAACGATGACGAGTTGATCGCCATCCGCCGACACCTGCAGCAGGAACGCGCCTTTGGAAGCAAACGCTTTCAGGCCATGGTGGAAAAGACACTCGGCCGGCCCGTCAGACTGCGCCGACCCGGGCGGCCGAGGCGCTTGGAA
>JBDTEG010000115.1:0-11696 GCA_039922695.1 Rhodanobacter sp.
CGGACTGGCCCACGACCTGCGCCATGAGTATCTGCGACTGGCCTCGCCGGCTTTGAGCTACGAGGTGCGGCGCGGTGTCCATGGCGCGCTGGAGTGGCTGGATCGCACCACGCAACCGCCACGGATCCTCCAGCACGAACCCGATACAAGCTGGTGGCTGCGCGCCACCACCCGCGTGATGAGCTGGCTGCCGATCGAATCGCAGCTCTGACTCTTGTAGGAGCGCACCCTGTGCGCGACGCTCCTGCTTTGATATCCGGACGAAGAGCATCGCGCACAGGATGCGCTCCTGCATGCGAGCCAGGCGATACGACGTGAGGTGAAGTCGCCGGGCCACACGTCATGGTGAAGAGCATCGCGCACTGGGTGCGCTCCTGTGGCACGGGCCACGAGGGGCCGCGTGGGTTAAAATCGCTGTTCTGCATACCCATGGAGTAAGTGATGCGTCCGTTTCCGCTCGGAGAAGATATCGACCTGCTGCGCAAGTCCGTGCACGGGTTTGCGGAGAAGCAGATCGCCCCGCGCGCCGACAAGATCGATCGCGACAACCTGTTCCCGGCCGATTTGTGGAAGAAGTTCGGCGAGATGGGCCTGCTCGGGGTGACGATTCCCGAAGAATACGGCGGCAGCGGGCTGGGGTTCCTGGCACACATGGTGGCGATGGAGGAGATCTCGCGTGCGTCGGGTTCGGTCGGCCTGTCGTACGGTGCCCATTCCAACCTCGCGGTGCAGAACATCTTCCACAACGGCAACGAGGCGCAGCGGCGCAAGTACATCCCGAAGATGTGCTCGGGCGAATACGTGGGCGCGCTGGCGATGAGCGAACCGGGCGCCGGCTCGGATGTGGTCGGCTCGATGACCTGCAAGGCCGAGAAGAAGGGCGACATGTGGGTCGCCAACGGCAGCAAGATGTGGATCACCAACGGCCCGGACGCGGATGTGCTGCTGGTCTACATGCGCACCGCGCCGCGTACCGCCGGCAGCCGCCGCATGACGGCCTTCATCGTCGAGAAGGGCATGCAGGGTTTTTCCACCGCGCAGAAACTCGACAAGCTCGGCATGCGCGGCTCCAACACCTGCGAGCTGGTGTTCGAGGATTGCGCGATCCCCGAGGAGAACATCGTCGGCGAGGTCAACGAGGGCGTGCGCGTGCTGATGAACGGCCTGGACACCGAGCGGCTGGTGCTCTCCGGCGGCCCGCTGGGGCTGATGCAGGCAGCGCTGGACATCGCCCTGCCCTATGTGCGCGAGCGCAAGCAGTTCAATGCACCAATCGGCACGTTCGGCGTGATGCAGGCCAAGATCGCCGACATGTATACGCGGCTGCAGTCCTCGCGCGGCTTCGCCTACATGGTGGCGCAGCAGTTCGACAACGGCGTGAAATCGCGCATCGACCCTGCGGCGTGCCTGCTCAATGCGTCGGTCAATGCGGTGCAGGTGGCGCTGGAAGCGATCCAGACCCTGGGTGGCAACGGCTATATCAACGAGTTCCCCGCCGGACGCCTGCTGCGCGACGCCAAGTTGTACGAGATCGGTGCGGGAACGAACGAGATCCGGCGCATGCTGATCGGCCGCGAGCTGTTCCACGGCAAGGCCTGATCCTCACCTGCGATGGACGGCCGCCGCGTCCGTTCCGAACGAGCGGCGGGCCGTGCCCGCCCTGCGCGCGTGTTCCGAGGTTCCCTGCCCGGGACTTGATGCCAACACAGGGCGGGCCGTGGCCGCCGTGCACGTTCGCCAGGACGCGGGTCAGAACATCCAGTTGAAACTCACCGTGCCCATCTGTCCCTGCTGGCGCTGGCCGAAGGAGCGGTCGTAGCCCAGTTGCAGGCTGGCGTGCGGATTCATGCTCCAGTCCAGCGTGGTGCCGGCCACGCCGCCGTAACGCGACAGGCCAATGCCACCGATCGGGGCGAACTGGTTGATGCCGCTGAAGCTGGCGTCGAGCTGCTCGCCACGCACACCGAACGAGCGTTGCCACAGCATGCGCGTTTGCCAGCTCAGGCTGCCGCCGCGGGCCAGTGCCCACGAACGGGTGGCACGCAGTCCCATCCCCGCCTGCCACAGTGCGCTCGTCTGCGCCGTGGATTTCAGGCCGAAGCCGTAGGCACCCAGCTCATCGAAGCCATCGCGTTGCAGCTGCGCGTATTGCACGTCGACATAGGGCGTGACCTGGGTCCGGCCGAGCGACAGCCGATAACCGCTCTCGCCGTACGCCACGCCGTAGCGGCCGTTCACGTTGCTGGCCACGCCGGCAACCTGATCGCCAAGCTGCAGCTGTCGACGCATGTCTTCTCGGTACGAGCCCACGCCGAAGCGACCCATCGTGTACCACGAGCCGCGGATGACGCCGCCGTACAGCATGCCTTCCAGCGCATGACTGCGGCCCTGGTCGGCGCTGTCCGCCAGCCGGCCCAGGCCCTGGCTCTGGCTGATGGCGTAACCGGCCACGCCATTGCCGGCGACCGGGAAGTCATCACCCACCAGCCAGCCAGTGAGATCGACACCGACATTGCTGTAACCGCTGCGCGACAGGTTGCCGTGGTAACCCAGGTTCCGGGTCCAGCCGCCGAGTTGCGGATGATCGACCAGAGCGTCGAAGCGATCGGACAGGGCACGCGTGCCCGCATCGATCGCCTGCAGCGTCATCGCCGTGCTGGCCGCGTGCAGCTGCCCGGAGAGGCTCTGCAGCGAGTTCTGCACCGTGCCGAGGCTGGACGAGTGCTGCAGGCTGCCCGCGCCCTGGATAAAGCCGGCCGACGCCGGCGCGATACCCGCAGGCGCCGACGGGCCCAACTGGGTATTGATCTGGTCGAACGCATTCTGCACGCGCTGCGCCGCGCCGAAGGACGCCGGCGTATAGCTCATGCCCGTCACCGCGGTGACGTTGACCTGCGACACATTCAGCCAGGCACTGGTGGCGTCGTAATTGAGCGTGGCGGTGAGCAAGGTGACATTCGGGCCCTGGTTCAGCGCGCTGAACGTCCCGCTCAAGCCACCGCCGGCACTGAGCACATCGGTATGCGAATTGACCACATAGCCGCTGTTGATGCCGGTCACGTAAAGATCGCCGCCGGTGATGCTGGCCGTACCGCTCACGCGCAGCGCCGAGCCCAGTGACAGCGCCAGGCGGCCGTTGCCCTGCTGGGTGTAGTTGCCCGTCACGTTGACGTCGCCACCGGCCACGCCGAGTACACCGGCATTGGTCACGTTGCCCGTGATCGCCGGGGTGCCACTGAGGGTGCCCTGCGTGCCGATGCTCGCGCCGCCTGCCAACGCGGCGGCGGTCAACACGCCACCCTGCACCTGGGTCATCCCGGTATAGGTCGAGGGCTGGGTGAGGTTCAGCGTACCCGAACCCTGCTTGATCAGCCCGCCGGCACCGGAAATGGGGTTGCTCCAGGTGGACGTGCCGGTGAAATTGACGGTCACGTCGCCCCAATCGAACTTGCCCGGGCCGTTCACCGCCTTGCCGACGTCCACTTCGCCGTAGCCGAACACCGGATCCGGCCCGGGCGCGCCGAGGTCGTCGGCGGTGCCAAGCAGGGTCTGGCGCACCAGGTCGTTCGTGAAATAGGGAAACGCCTGCCACACCACGGCGGCGGCGCCGGAAACGATGGGCGCAGCGAACGAAGTGCCACTGACGATGTAGTAGTCCGGGCTGGTGGTGGTGGACTTGGTGTCCTTGTCCAGCACGATCACGTCGCCCGGCGCGGCCAGGCAGTAGCTCATCGCCTTGCCGCAGGCGTTCGAATAGCTGGCCAGCTGGCCAGGGTGGTTGCTGTCCACCGCGACCGCGACCAGCCAGCCCGGTGCGAGTCGCGGATCCAGGCTGGGCAAGGCGGCGATGTCGCTGGGATCGGACTTGGAATCGTTCCCCGCGGCGAACACCACCAGGCCTCCGTGCTGGACCACGAAAGGAATGTAGGCGTTGGCAAACGCCGCGTTGATCGAAGTGTTCGTGGTATCCCAGTAGATACCGCCCCAGGAATTGTTCATCACCTGCACGCCGGCGCTGATCAGGGCCGGATTGAGGGTCTGCGCGAAGAACGCGGCATCGGCCGCGGTGACCTCGTTGCCGTTGCCGGAACCATCGTCCTTGGGTGCCACGTCGCTGATGATGCGCGCCGACACCAGGGTGGCGCCCGGCGCAATGCCGCCGGGAAACTTGTCGAACGCCGTGCCTGCCGCGATCTCGGAAACCCACGTGCCGTGGCCCACCACATCATCGATGCTGGTGTTGTTGGATTTGGAATCGACGTAGATCAACTCACTCTTGATCCGTCCGGTCAGGGTCGGGTTGCTGCGCATGATGCCGCTGTCGACGATGCCGATGACGACGCCGTTGCCGAAATATCCCTGGTCGTGCGCGGTCGTCGTGTTGGTGATCGACAACTGCGCATCCAGCGGCGGCTGAGCCGCCGGTGGCGCGGGGGGTGGCGCGGGCGGGCCGGACGGGGTCACCGGAGGGGCCTGGATCAAGCCACCACCACCGCCACCACAGGCGCTCAGCGCCACGGCCATGGCTGCCATCAGCGCCATGTTGCGGCGGCGAAAACCAGCTTCGATCCCTTTCATGTTTCGTCTTCTCCCGGAGTGGTCGTCGGCGCAGGCTTACCCCCGACCCGGATTGCCACGCTCGCTTGGCATCTTGGCACAACGGAAACCCAATGAAACGTGCGGCAACGCCCTTTCCTGCATACAACTGACCGCGTTTGCGACCCCTCCTGCGGGGCTGCGATAATCGGGAATCGTTTCCTGTCGTTCACGCCTTCCAGTTACCCAACGGAGTGTCCCCATGTCGGATCCCAGTGTTGTCATCGTCGGTTCCAAGCGCACGCCCATCGGCTCGTTTCTCGGCCAGTTCACCGGCGTCCCCAGCCCGACGCTGGGTGCCACCGCCATCCGTGCGGCGCTGGAGCAATCTGGCGTGGCACCGGCGGACGTGAGCGAGGTCATCATGGGCTGCGTGCTGCCGGCCAACCTGGGCCAGGCCCCGGCTCGCCAGGCCGCGCTGGCAGCCGATCTGCCCACCAGCACCGGTTGCACCACCATCAACAAGGTGTGCGGGTCGGGCATGAAGGCGATCATGCTGGGCCACGACCTGATCAAGGCCGGTTCGGCCAGCGTGGTGGTGGCTGGCGGCATGGAGTCGATGACCAACGCGCCGCACATGGTCAACGCCCGCACCGGCATCCGCTACGGCGACGGCCAGCTGGTCGACCACATGGCCTGGGACGGCCTGACCAACCCGTATGATGGCAAGTCGATGGGCGTGTTCGCCGAGTCGTGCGCCGACAAGTATCACTTCAGCCGCGAGGACCAGGACGCGTTCGCGATCGAATCGGTGAACCGGGCCAAGGCCGCCCAGGCCAGCGGCGCGTTTGCCGACGAAATCGTGCCGGTCACCGTCAGTGGCCGCAAGGGCGACGTGCAGTTCGACACCGACGAGCAACCCGGCCGCTCCGATGTCGCGAAGATCCCGACGCTGCGCGCTGCCTTCCGCAAGGAAAACGGCACCGTCACCGCGGCCAGTTCGTCCAGCATTTCCGACGGCGCCGCGGCCGTGGTGATGCTGTCGGCCGACGACGCGGCCAAGCGCGGCCTGAAACCGTTGGCGCGCGTCGTGGCGCATGCGACCCATTCGCAGGAGCCTGAGTGGTTCACCACCGCGCCGGTGGGAGCGATCCGGAATGTGCTGGACAAGGCTGGCTGGACAGTCGACGACGTCGACCTGTGGGAGGTCAACGAGGCCTTCGCCGTGGTCGCGATGACACCGATGAAGGAACTGGGCATCGCGCACGACAAGCTCAACGTCAATGGCGGCGCCTGCGCACTGGGCCACCCCATCGGCTGCAGCGGCACACGCCTGGTAGTCACCCTGATCAACGCGATGAAGACGCGAGGCGTGCGTCGCGGCGTGGCCACCCTGTGCATCGGCGGCGGCGAAGCCACCGCGATCGCGCTGGAGTGCATCGACTGAATGAATCCGGGCCGATTGACGCGGGCATTGCGGCGTCTTCACCTGACCTTTGCGTAAATCGGTTTCCAATGGAGCTGGAGCCAACTCCACAAAGATGTGGCGCAATCAACCCGAAAGCGTTATTAATACACGGCCAAACGGCATCCCACGGCAAAGGAGATTCACCATGAAGTTTACGCGTACCCTACTCGCCGCCGCGCTCGTCGCGCTGTTGGCGGCATGCAGCAATGGCGCGCAGGATTCCGCGCAAGACGCCCAGAAGTCGGCTGACACGGCTCAGCAGGCTGCGGATCAGGCTCAGCAGGCTGCGGCGGCCGCTCCGAACACGGAAACCACGCAGGCAGCAGATCAGGCCAAGATGGCCGCCAATGCGGCTGACAAGGCATCGGGCCAGGCTCAGGAGGCTGCATCGGCTGCTTCGGCGATGACCCCCGCCGAAAACGGCTCGATGAGTGACCACGCGTCGGACATGAAGGACCAGGCCAAGAACGCCGCTTCCAACGCTGCAGACATGGCCGACAAGGCCAAGGACGCCGCGCAGAAGGCTGCCGACAACGCGAAGGATGCCAAGGACGACGCCAACAAGGGTCACTGATCCCGGTATCAAGTGTGAAAAAAACGGCCGCCTCGAGCGGCCGTTTTTTTTGCGTCGCGGCCGCCCCGACCTTGGCAGCTGGCGCGGGCCCGCTATCATGCATGACTTGATTGAAAAGACAGGCCCGCCCCATGAGTTCTCTCCGATGAGCGTCATCGCCTCGCAGGTCGATCCGCGCTCGGCCGGGTTCCAGGCCAGCAGCACCCGGTTGCGCGCGGTGGTGGAGGACCTGCAGCGTGAGTTGGCCCGCAGCGCGGAAGGCGGCGGCATCAAGGCGCGCGAGAAGCACGTGGCGCGCGGCAAGCTGCTGCCACGCGAGCGCATTCGCGCCTTGCTCGACCCGGGCTCCCCCTTCCTGGAACTCTCGCCGCTGGCGGCGCACGGCATGTACGACGATGCCGCGCCCGCGGCCGGCCTGATCACCGGCATCGGCCGGGTCAACGGCACCGAAGTGGTGGTGGTGGCCAACGACGCCACGGTCAAGGGCGGCACCTATTTCCCGATGACGGTGAAGAAGCATCTGCGCGCCCAGGAAGTGGCGCTGGAAAACTGCCTTCCCTGCGTCTACCTGGTCGACTCCGGTGGCGCGTTCCTGCCGCTGCAGGACGAGGTATTCCCGGACAAGGAGCACTTCGGGCGGATCTTCTACAACCAGGCGCGGATGTCCTCGCTCAACATTCCGCAGATCGCCGTGGTGATGGGCTCATGCACCGCCGGCGGCGCCTATGTGCCGGCGATGAGCGACGAGACCATCATCGTGCGCGAACAGGGCACGATCTTCCTGGGCGGCCCGCCGCTGGTGAAGGCGGCCACCGGCGAGGTGGTCGATGCCGAAACGCTGGGTGGGGCGGACGTGCACACCTCGATCTCCGGCGTGGCCGATCACTTTGCCGAGAACGACGCGCATGCACTGTCCATCGCGCGCGATATCGTCAGTCATCTCAATCGCACCAAGCAGATGCCGCTGGCACTGCGCGCACCGGTGGAACCGAAGTATCCCGCCGACGAGTTGTACGGGGTGATTCCCGCGGACACCCGTCGCCCGTTCGACATCCGCGAGGTGATTGCGCGCATCGTCGACGGGTCCGAGTTCCACGAATTCAAGGCGCGCTACGGCAAGACCCTGGTCTGCGGCTTTGCGCACATCCACGGCTACCCGGTGGGCATCATCGCCAACAACGGCATCCTGTTCGCCGAGAGTGCGCTCAAGGGCACGCACTTCATCGAGCTGTGCAACCAGCGCAACGTGCCGCTGGTGTTCCTGCAGAACATCACCGGCTTCATGGTCGGCAAGAAGTACGAGCAGGCCGGCATCGCCAAGGACGGCGCCAAGATGGTGACCGCGGTGGCGTGTTCGCACGTGCCGAAGTTCACCGTGGTCATCGGCGGCAGCTTCGGCGCCGGCAACTACGCGATGTGCGGTCGCGCCTACGGTGCACGCTTCCTGTGGATGTGGCCGAATGCGCGGATCAGCGTGATGGGCGGCGAACAGGCCGCCTCCGTGCTGGCCACGGTCAAGCGCGACGGCATCGAAGCGAAGGGCGGCGAGTGGTCCAGCGACGAGGAAGAGGCGTTCAAGGCGCCGCTGCGCGAGCAATACGAGCGGCAGGGACATCCGTACTACGCCAGCGCGCGACTGTGGGACGACGGCATCATCGACCCGGTCGATACACGCCGCATATTGGGCCTGGCGATTTCAGCCTCGATGAACGCGCCCATCGAACCCCAGCGCTACGGCGTGTTCCGGATGTAACCAGCCGACAGGCGGGCCGATCCGGCCATCACGTGACAGGGGAGCCCGCTGGCCGCGATGTCTTGCTGGCGGACGCTACACGTCGCGCAGGCGCACGTCGCCGGGCAGCATTTCGGTGCGTTCCTCACTCACCTGGCGCTGCGACTCGAAGAAGCGCTGCACCTGCTGGCAGACGGCTATGGTGTTCTCGCGTGCAATCGCCGAGACCAGGAACCAGGGCTGGGTCCAGCCCAGTTCGGCAATGACGCTTTCCGCCGTCGACTGGCGCTCGTCCTCAGCCAGCATGTCGGCCTTGTTCAGCACCAGCCAGCGCGGTCGCTCCAGCAACTCCGGGTTGAACTTCTCCAGCTCCAGCTCGATCGCGCGCACCTGCTCGGCTACGTTGGAGCCATCGATGGGCGCGATATCGACCAGATGCAGCAGCAGGCTGGTGCGCGCCACGTGGCGCAGGAACTGGATGCCCAGCCCGGCGCCTTCGGAAGCGCCCTCGATCAGGCCAGGAATGTCGGCGATCACGAAACTCTGGTCGACGCCGAGGCTGACCACGCCCAGGTTGGGGTGCAAGGTGGTGAACGGGTAATCCGCCACGCGCGGCGTCGCCGCCGACACCGCACGGATGAAGGTGGATTTCCCCGCATTGGGGAAACCAAGCAGGCCGACATCGGCCAGCAGTCGCAGCTCGAGCTTGAGCTCGCGAGCGTCACCCGGCGTGCCAGGCGTGGCCTTGCGTGGTGCACGGTTCACCGAGGTCTTGAAATGGATATTGCCCAGTCCGCCCTTGCCGCCCTGCGCCACCAGCATGCGCTGGCCGTGAGCGGTGAGATCGCCGATCACCTCGTCGGTATCGACATTGGTGATCATGGTGCCCACCGGCACGCGGATGGTGTGATCGTCGCCGCCCTTGCCGTACATCTGGCTGCCCATGCCGTTCTGGCCACGCTGGGCCTTGAAGTTGCGCTGATGACGGAAGTCGACCAGGGTATTCAGACCTTCATCGGCCACCAGCCAGACCGAACCGCCCGAGCCGCCATCGCCGCCATCAGGGCCACCGAATGGAATGAACTTCTCGCGCCGGAAGCTGATGCAACCGTTGCCGCCATCGCCGGCCAGGACTTTGATGTTTGCTTCGTCGACGAATTTCATGGGTGGATCCGGGGAACGGGAACGGGGAAGAATCCCAAGGAGCAAGCGGCGAATAGCCAAAAGAACAAGAAGGGAGGCCACAGGATACCGGGAACCACCTGTTCCCTATTCCCTGTTCCCGCCTCAAAAAAACAAAAGCCCCGCCGAGGCGGGGCTCTTGTCATCGCGCCTGGCGAGCTTACGCCGGAACGACGTCGACGAATCGACGGTTCTTGTCGCCGCGCACGGCGAAGTGCACTTTGCCGTCGACCAGCGCAAACAGCGTGTGGTCGCGACCCAGGCCCACGCCGGTACCCGGATGGAACTGGGTGCCGCGCTGGCGCACGATGATGTTGCCGGCCTCGATGGCCTGGCCACCGTAAATCTTGACGCCGAGGTCTTTCGGGTTCGAATCGCGACCGTTGCGGCTGGAACCTACGCCTTTTTTATGTGCCATGACTCAATGCTCCAGGTGCTCAGGCGTTGACGCCCGTGATCTCGATTTCGGTGAAATGCTGCCGATGTCCCTGCTGACGCTTGTAGTGCTTGCGGCGGCGGAACTTGATGATGCGGATCTTGTCGGCGCGGCCGTGCTGGCGCACGGTGGCGCTGACGGTGGCGCCCTCCACGACCGGCGCACCGACCGTGATCGACTCGCCCGTGCCGATCAGCAATACCTGGTCGAAGTGTATGGTGGACCCTTCAGTGGCGTTCAACAGCTCCACGCGCAGCACGTCGCCCTGCTGCACCCGGTACTGCTTGCCACCGGTCTTGATGACTGCGTAACTCATTGGGAATGCCCTTCTGTCGTTATTCTCTTGGGTATCGTCATGACCCCTTCGAGTCTGACGAACCGCGGATTATAGCGAGCGGTCCTTGCTCTGGTCAAATACTGACCAGCTACCGGCAGCGGACGCCGCCCAAGCCGGGACACGCCCCGAAGCCAGAATTCAATGCCGGTCGACTGGAGGCGCGCCACTCGAGACAGCCCGGGCAGGCTGCCCGGCACCGTTCGGGAGGGCAAGCAATTGAGTGGACGACGCCACCGCGGGCACGGCAGGGCAACGCCCCTGGCCATCCAGTTTCCCCTGCCGCTGCAACGCCCCAAGCATTTCCTGTCGACGTCCGATGCCCCATTGCTGGCCCACCTTCTCTGCCTCCGCCATAGCCTCCGGCATCTCGGTGAGCACCTTCTGGCCCAGCGGCGAACGATAGAACTTCACCAGCCCATCGACGTCACCCTCCGTGAAGTGGCGCTGGTACGCCGGCACCATTCGTTCCAGCACCTGCTTGCTCGACTCGGCGTCAATGAAGCCTTGCCAATACGATGCGGGCACGCAAGGCACCGCCTGCGCCATCAACTGAGCCATCCGGGCGTTCATTTGATCCAGCACGTCGCCCACATGAATGACCTGGAACAACTGCAATACCTGCTGCACGCTCGGCGGCCCGGAGGTTACGTGCGACCTGACGTGCTTCGTACTGTGGTGTTTCGCGGGATGCGACTGCACCGTGCCCGCCAGAGTCAAGGCGGCTGCCGCCACCAGCCACAACCATTTGCTTGCACGCATGTCTTGCTCCAGAAAACGCTCTGCCCGGCCCACGGGTAATCAGTCATTTAGCCATACACGACAACTTCTGCACACCTGTTCACGCTTGTTGCCGAGCGACCCGCATCTTGGACGGGACATCATGAACGCCTTGGTATAGTAAGGGCCTTGCCCCATATTCGAGCTCCATGGACACCATTCGCATCCGCGGCGCACGCACGCACAACCTCAAGAACATCGACCTCGACCTGCCACGCGACAAGTTGATCGTGATCACCGGCTTGTCCGGCTCGGGTAAATCCTCGCTGGCTTTCGACACGATCTATGCCGAAGGACAACGCCGCTACGTGGAATCCCTTTCCGCGTACGCACGGCAGTTCCTGTCGATCATGGAAAAGCCCGACGTCGACCACATCGAAGGCCTGTCGCCGGCCATTTCGATCGAGCAGAAATCCACCTCGCACAATCCACGCTCTACCGTGGGCACGATCACCGAGGTGTACGACTACCTGCGCCTGCTGTTCGCCCGCGTCGGCACGCCACGCTGCCCCGACCATGGCACGCCACTGGAAGCACAGACGGTGAGCCAGATGGTCGATGCCGCACTCGCACTGGACGCCGGCACGCGCTACATGCTGCTGGCGCCAGTGATCCGCGAGCGCAAGGGCGAGCATGTGCAGGTGTTCGAGCAGA
>JBDTEG010000116.1:0-27484 GCA_039922695.1 Rhodanobacter sp.
CTGTTTCTGCATCAGCGCGATGCACACGACGACTTCATCGCGCTGTTGCGTCACTACCGCGAGAAAGTACCGGCGGCGGTGGTGCACTGCTTCACCGACACGGGCGAAGCGCTACGCGAGTATCTGGCGCTGGACTGCCACATCGGCATCACCGGCTGGATCTGCGACGAGCGCCGCGGCACCCGGCTGCGCGAACTGGTGCGCGAGATTCCGGCGAATCGGCTGATGATCGAGACCGATTCACCTTACCTGCTGCCGCGCACCGTGCGGCCACAGCCGGCCCACCGGCGCAACGAACCGATGTACCTCAAGCACATTTGCGAGGAGATCGCTCGCGACCGCGGCGAGAGCGTGGAAGTCACGGCGGAGAACAGCACGAACACGGCCGAGGAGTTCTTCAGCTTGCCGACGGACTGAGAGACTGAGGGTTCAGCAAACCCGGCCGACCACGGTCAGGAACGGCCAGCGCACCCGTCGCACCTGCCCGGGATCACCCCAGGCTTCGGCCAGCGCCGAACGAGCAGCCGCAACAGGATCAGTGCCGGTGCGCTTCAGGTGCCGCCGGGTCGCCGACCACGAACCCAGGTAGGCGCGGAATTGGGCCAGGTTCCAGTCCGCCTGCATGGCAAAGCTCGGGCAGTCGACGCGCAGGAACGGGAACGCCAGATCGCGGTAACCGGAATCCACCAGCTCACGCTCAGGCGGCCAATCCTGTCCCAGCGTGTCGGTGTAGAGCTCACGCTCCACAGCATCCACGGCGCGGTCGACGCTGCAGTTGCCATACGCTGAAACGGCCAGCAGCGCACCCGGTCGGGCCACCCGTCGCACTTCGGCGTAGAAGCGGTCGAGCTCGAACCAGTGAAGGGCCTGAGACACGCTGATCAGATCGACGCTGCGCTCGTCGAGGCTGCTGCACTCGGCCGGCTCGACCCGGTAGTCGATGCGTGCATCCCGCGTCGCCGCAGCGATCTGGGTGGCGCTGGGATCGGTAGCAACCACCCGTGCGAAGTGGCTGGCCAGACCCATGCTGCCCTGACCGTTGCCACAGCCCGCGTCCCAGGCCAGCGCTCGCGCGGTCACCTGACCTGCCAGCCAGTTGAACCAGTCCGCTGGAGGCAGTGGCCGCGCGTCGCGGTAGAGCGTTGCATGATCGGAAAAATGATCCTTGAAGTTCATCGTGATCACCGTGCGCATGACTGACCGAAGATAAATTATCGCGCAGCGCCGAAGGATTTCGTCAGCCGATCACGCGGCTCTGGCCCGGCGCCAGCCCATCCAGTGCATGCTCGCCGATACGCACGCGAATCAGTCGCAGGGTGGGAAACCCCACCGCCGCAGTCATCCTGCGCACTTGTCGGTTGCGCCCTTCGCGCAGCGTGAGGCTGACCCAGCTGGTCGGGATCGACCTGCGGAAACGTACTGGCGGGTCACGCGGCCACAGCCATGTTGGCTCGACGACAAGGCTCGCCTCAGCCGGCAGGGTTGGGCCGTCATTCAATATCACGCCGCGACCAAGCGCTCCCACCGCGGCCGCGTCGATGCCGCCTTCCACCTGCGCCAGATAGGTCTTGGCCTGCTTGTGACGCGGATCGGTGAGCCGGTGCGCAAGCGCACCATCGTCCGTCAGCAGCAGCAGGCCCTCGCTGTCCCGGTCCAGACGTCCAGCCGCATAGACGTCTTTTCCCTTGACGAAATCGGACAGGTTAGAGCGGCCGTGCGCGTCGGTGAACTGGCACAGCACGCCCCAGGGCTTGTTCAACGCGATCAGCATGCAACGGCTGGGTTCAGGGCGCGGAGGCGGTTGATTCGGGCGCTGCAGGCTTCACAAAGCGCAAGGTCATCCGGTCGGATTCGCCGATCGCCTGGTACTTCGCGCGATCCTTCTCGCCCAGCGTGAACGTGGGTGGCAATGTCCAGACCCCCTTCGGATGATCGCGCGCGTCCTTCGGGTTTGCGTTGATCTCGCTGCTGCCATCCAGCACGAAGCCTGCGTCCGTGGCCAGTTTCACCACGAATGGGGTGGGCAGATAGCCACTGCTCTTGACTACTGCCAGTGTGGCGTCGTCAGCGGCACGATGATCCACCACGCCAAGCACGCCGCCGGGACGCAATACCGCGAAGAACGCCTTGAACATCGCCGGCGCGGTGTCACCCATGACCCAGTTGTGCACGTTGCGGAAAGTCAGCACCATGTCGGCCGAACCGGGCGCACCGAACACGGGGGCTTTCGGGTCGTACTCGACGATTTTCGCATGGCCGAAGTGGGTGGGATCGGCGGCGAACTTGCGCTGCAACGCACTGTCGTTGCGGCGCGCCTCGTCGCCAGCCTTGGGCGCGGTCACCGCGGCGATGTAGTGGCCGTTGTCGTTGAGCAGCGGTGCCAGGATCTCGCTGTACCAGCCACCACCCGGAGTGATCTCGATCAGCGTCTGGTCCGGCCGCACACCGAAGAACTGCAGCGTGGCCTTGGGATGACGGTAGACATCGCGCGCGCGGTTGGCCGCCGAGCGCCAGTCCCCGGCCAGCACGTCATCGAGTTGCGAAGCGGTGAAGTCACTGGCGCTGGTGGGCGGCACCAATGCGTTGGTCGGCTGGTCCGGTGCAACCGATGCTGCGGGTGCCACCTGCGCCATCGCCAACGCAGGCAAGGCCAGCGAGACGGCCAACAGTGTCGTCAGCAAGCCGCGCACACGATGGGGTTGAAAACCGCCGAGCTTGATCGCAGGATTCATCGTTCACTCCGTGGCCCGCGGGCCATCAAGACACAATGCAATATGGCGGAAAAAATGTGCAGAGTTGGTGGATATGCCAAGGGAACGGCGGGCGCCAGGTAGCACCTGACCTCCGTCGTCTCCTAGAGTTCATGCATTCTACGGCATGGTGCAGGAAACACAGGCATCAAGTGATTACCCGATGCCCCGGTGAGCACTCAGTAGTGGATCACTGAGCGGATCACCTTGCCCTCGTGCATCAGGTCAAACGCCTCGTTGATGCGCTCAAGTGGCAGCACCTTGGTAATCATCTCGTCGATGCGGATCTCGCCGGCCAGGTAGCGGTCGACATAGCCCGGCAGTTGCGAGCGACCCTTGACCCCGCCAAAGGCGGAGCCACGCCAGACGCGTCCGGTGACCAGCTGGAACGGCCGCGTGCTGATCTCCTGCCCGGCGCCGGCCACGCCGATGATGATCGACTCGCCCCAACCCTTGTGGCAGCACTCCAGCGCCGAGCGCATCAGCTTGACGTTGCCGATGCACTCGAAGGAGTAATCAACACCGCCTTCGGTAAGCTCGACGATCACCTGCTGGATCGGCGTGTCCGGATAATCCTTCGGGTTGACGCAGTCGGTGGCACCGAGCAACCGGGCCATCTCGAACTTCGCCGGATTGGTGTCGATCGCGATGATGCGACCCGCCTTGGCCATCACCGCGCCCTGCAGTACAGACAGGCCGATGCCGCCCAGGCCGAACACCGCGACGGACGCGCCGGCCTCCACCTTTGCCGTGTTGAGCACCGCGCCGATACCGGTGGTGATGCCGCATCCGAGCAAACAGACCTTTTCCAGCGGCGCCGCCTTGTTGATCTTCGCCAGCGCGATTTCCGGTACCACCGTGTATTCGCTGAAGGTGCTGGTACCCATGTAATGCAGCAGGGGCTTGCCGTTCAACGAGAAACGCGAAGTGCCGTCGGGCATCAGGCCCTGGCCCTGGGTGACACGGATCTTCTGGCACAGGTTGGTCTTGCCCGAAAGACAAAACTTGCACTCGCCGCATTCGGGCGTGTACAGCGGAATCACGTGGTCGCCGACTTGCAGCGAGGTCACCCCCTCGCCCACTTCCTCGACGATACCGCCGCCTTCATGACCCAGGATCACCGGGAACTGCCCTTCCGGATCATCGCCGGACAAGGTGAAAGCATCCGTGTGGCAGACGCCGGTGGCGACGATGCGCACCAGCACCTCGCCGGCTTTCGGCCCGGCGACATCCACTTCCTCGATCGTGAGGGGCTTGCCTGCGGCCCAGGCGACGGCGGCACGTGACTTCATGGTTCAACTCCCGGTAATCGGTCTGCTATGACTTGCCATGATGACGGCTCCGGCGGAATTGCGAAACCTCATCATTCCACTGCGGTGTCATCGGGCCGGAACGCCAACATCTGTTTGCAATAGTCGTCCGCTTCGGCCAGGAGCCATGCGCGGAACAGCTGCAAGCCGCGGTGCCCCTGCGAGCGTGACGGATACACCAGCCAGTATGCCTCCTTCACCGCCAGGTAGTTATCGCCCAGTACCTGCAGTCGGCCGGCATCGATCAGCGACTTCGAGGTCACCATTCGCCCAAGCGCCACGCCGAGACCTTCCAGCGCGGCATGGCGCAGCGCATCGAGGCTGTCGAACTGCGCCACGTAGCGTTTCGGTGGCGTGCCGCCGTTACGGCTGAACCAGTCGTTCCAGCGCGTCGAGGGCGCCGGCTCGCCGAGCAGCGGCCAGTGCGACAGGTCGCACGGATCGGCGCCATCCATCCTTGCCATCAGTTCGGGCGCCGCCACCGGCGCAATCCATTCGCCGAACAGCCGCTCGCTGTGAAGCCCCGCCCATTGGCCGAGACCGTAGCGCAGACCTGCATCCACCGGCTCGTGCTCGAAATTCACCAGCGCCGAACCGGATTGCAGCGTGAGCTCCAGCTCCGGATGCGCCGCCACCAGGCGCGGCAATCGAGGCACCAGCCAGCTCGACATGATGCCCGGGCTGGCACTCAAGGTGAGCGCGTCGTCGCAACGCTGGCTGTAACTCGACAAGGCACGCTCGATACCTTCCACGTGCTCACCGACCGCTTCCAGCAGACGGCAGCCCTCGCCCGTCAGTTTTACGCCGCGCGGACCGCGCTCGAACAGCCGACGTTCGAGCCGTTCCTCGAGCTGGCGCATCTGGTGACTGAGCGCACTGACGGTGAGGTTTGCCTGCGCCGCGGCGTGCGAAAGGTTGCCCAGCCGGGCGACTTGGACAAAGGGTTGAAGCAGACCGAGCGGTACGCGCGTCATGTTGAATATCCTTCAAGTCTGGCTTGCCAATATATCGCTTTTTGGCACCTTGCCATGCGCGTACCTTGAGCACTCACCAAGTCACTGAGCGTGTTTCAAGGAGCCTCCCATGAGTTCACTGTGGAAAGATCTGCTGTTCCTGCACGGCTATCTGGTACGCAAGGAGGATCTGGTCTGGCACGACCAGACCAGCCCCGAGCCGAGCACCGAGACGGCGGTTGCCGGGACGGACGGCGACACGACCAGCGTCGCGGCAACGAACGGCACAAAATCGCCAACGCACTGCGTCTCGCACTGGCCCCGACTGGCCGCTCCGCGCTGAGTCGGTTCGATACCGGGCAGCCCTCCTCGGTCCGGGTTGCGTCACGCGATTTTTCGCCCGTGGGTGCATGCTTGGCATCTTTGCGCTGGAGCTAGCCCTCATGCACGTGCGTCCGCTCGGCAACTCGCCACTCGCGATCGCGCCGCTCGCCTTCGGCGGCAACGTATTCGGCTGGAGCGTCGATGAGAAGCGCTCCTTCGAACTGCTCGATGCCTTCGTCGACGCCGGTGGCAACCTGATCGACACCGCCGACGTCTACTCGGCCTGGGCAGCGGGCAACCGCGGCGGTGAATCGGAGACGATCATCGGCAAGTGGCTCAAGCGCAGTGGCAAGCGCGCGCAGGTACTGATTGCGACCAAGGTGGCCAAATGGGCCGAACACCCCGGCCTGTCGCCGGTCAACATTCGCCAGGCGGTGGACGGGTCGCTCAAGCGCCTGCAGGTGGACTGCATCGACCTCTATTTTGCACACCAGGACGATGCCAGCGTGCTTGTTGCCGACACCCTGGGCGAATTTGGAAGACTGATCGAGGCCGGCAAGGTTCGTGCAATAGGCGCCTCCAACTTCAGCGCCACCCGCGTGGCCGACGCGCTGGCCATCGCAAAACAGCACGGCTTGCCGCGCTACGAATGCCTGCAGCCGGAATACAACCTGCTCAGTCGCCCCGGTTACGAGGCAGAACTGGAACCGCTGGCGCGTAGCGAGAACCTCGGGGTGATCAGCTACTACGGCTTGGCCAGCGGCTTCCTCACGGGCAAGTACCGCAGCACGGCCGACCTCGCCAAGAGTTCGACGCGCGGCGGCGGCGTGAAGAAATACCTCACTCCGCACGGACTCCGCGTGCTGGCCGCGCTGGACGACGTCGCCGCAAACCATCGGGCGACCCCGGCCCAGGTCGCGCTGGCCTGGATCATGGCGAGGCCGGGAATCAGCGCCCCGATCGCCAGCGCCACCAGCGTGGAGCAGCTACGGGAAACCTGGGAGGCAACTGCGCTTGTGCTCAGCGCCAGCGACATCGCCGCGCTCGATCAAGCCAGCGCCTGACGCCGCGGTGGTCCGTCGCCGTGGCGGCATCACCGCTGCAGCAGCGCCAGAGCCGCGTTGAGGCTGGCGCTGGGACGCATTGCCTCGACGACCTTGGCCAGGTCCGGATGGTAATAGCCGCCGATCTCGACCGGCTTGCCCTGCACCCGGTTCAGCTCCTCGACGATCTTTGCCTCGTCGCGAGTCAAGGCCTTGGCCACCGCGGCGAACTTCGATTTCAGCGCGGCGTCCTCGTCTTGCGCCGCCAACGCCTGGGCCCAGTACATCGCCAGGTAGAAATGGCTGCCGCGGTTGTCCAGCTCGCCGACCTTGCGCGAGGGTGACTTGTTGGTATCGAGGAACTTGCTGTTGGCCTGGTCGAGCGTTTTCGCCAGCACGTCGACCTGCACGCTGTCATTGCGCTGAGCGAGGTGTTCGAGGGAGGCGGCCAGCGCCAGGAACTCGCCCAGCGAATCCCAGCGCAGGTGGTTTTCTTCCAGGAACTGCTGCATGTGCTTGGGCGCCGAACCGCCGGCGCCGGTCTCGAACAGGCCGCCGCCGGCCATCAACGGCACGATCGACAGCATCTTGGCGCTGGTGCCCAGCTCCATGATCGGAAACAGGTCGGTGAGGTAGTCGCGCAGCACGTTGCCGGTGACCGAGATCGTGTCCAGCCCCTTGCGAATCCGCTCCAGCGAGAAGCGCGTCGCCGCGGTCGGGTCCATGATGCGGATGTCCAGCCCGCTGATGTCGTAGTCCTTCAGGTAACGCTCGACCTTCTTGATCATCTGCGCATCATGCGCACGCTGTGGATCGAGCCAGAATACTGCCGGCGTATGGCGTGCGCGGCTCACCGCCAGCTTCACCCAGTCCTGGATCGGCGCGTCCTTGACCTGGCACATGCGCCAGATGTCGCCGGCTTCGACATCGTTCTGCAGCAGCACCGCGCCGGCCTCGTCGATCACCTTGACCACGCCGTCGCCGGCGATCTGGAAGGTCTTGTCGTGCGAGCCGTATTCCTCGGCGGCCTGCGCCATCAGGCCGATATTCGGCACACTGCCCATGGTCGGCGGGTCGAACGCACCATGCGCCTTGCAGTCCTCGATGGTGGCCTCGTAGATGCCGGCATAGCTGCGATCCGGAATCACCGCCTTGATGTCCTGCAGCTTGCCCGCGGCATTCCACATCTTGCCGGAGTCGCGGATCATCGCCGGCATCGACGCATCGATGATCACATCGCTGGGCACGTGCAGGTTCGTGATGCCCTTGTCGGAATTGACCATCGCCAGCGCCGGACGCCGCGCGTACTCGGCGTCGAGGTCAGACTTGATCTGCGCTTGCTGCGCTTCGGGCAACGAGGCCAGGCGCGCGTACAGGTCGCCGATGCCGTTGTTGGGATTGAAGCCGATCTGCTTCAGCGCGTCGACATGCCTCGCCAGCACGTCCCGGTAGAACTCGCCGACGGCCACGCCGAACATGATCGGATCGGAGACCTTCATCATGGTCGCCTTCAGGTGCAGCGAGAACAGCACGCCCTGCTTCTTTGCGTCCTCGATCTGCGTGTCGAGGAACGCCGCCAGCGCCTTGCGGCTCATCACCGCGGCGTCGATGATCTCGCCTGCCAGCAGGGCGGTCTCCGGCTTCAGCACGGTGTGGCTGCCATCCTTGCCGAACCATTCGATGCTGACGTTGCCAGCCTTGTCGACCACGGTCGATTTCTCGCTGCCGTAGAAGTCGCCGCCGTCCATGTGCGCCACATGGGTCTTCGAATCATGGCTCCACGCGCCCATCTTGTGCGGGTGCTTGCGCGCGTAGTTCTTCACCGACACCGGCGCGCGTCGATCGGAATTTCCTTCGCGCAGCACCGGGTTCACGGCACTGCCCTTGACCCGGTCATAGCGCGACTTGATGTCCTTCTCATCCGCATCTTTCGGCTCGTCCGGATAATCCGGGAGCGCATAGCCGTGCCCCTGCAGTTCCCTGATCGCCGCCTTGAGCTGGGGCATCGAGGCGCTGATATTGGGCAGCTTGATGATGTTCGCCTCGGGCTTGGTGGCCAGCTCGCCCAGTTCGGCCAGAGCGTCGGCGATGCGTTGATCTTCCTGCAGCCGCTCGGGGAACAGCGCAATGATGCGGCCGGCGAGCGAGATGTCGCGTGTCTCCACCTTGATCCCGGCAGCCCCGGCAAAAGTGGAAATGATCGGCAGCAACGATTGCGTGGCAAGGAACGGCGCTTCGTCAGTCAGCGTGTAGATGATCCTGGACGGGATGGACATGGTCTGCGTGAACCTCTCTGCGGCCGCATGGCCTTGGGTGGATGGTGGTCGTCCGGAGCGGCTCGACGACGCTTGCCTGCGCATGTCTGCAGCGACAAACGGGGAGCGATCCGACCGACCCGAAGTCGACCAGCACGGGTTAAGCCTCTCATTGTCGCGTTTTCGCCCGCCAGGTGAAAGCGTCGACCCGTCACGTTGCCCCGGCGTGGAGCTTTTAGGCGGTCCGCACACGCGAAAGGGACGCGCCAGGCGCGTCCCTTCCGATGTCGACACGTTCGGTATGCCGTGTCTACTTCTTCACCGAGAAATCCTTGTTGGCGACCGGCTTGCCGTCCAGCGAGATCTCGACCTTGTAGTTTCCGGCCGGGAACCCGTCAGGCTTGCTGATCATGAACGCCGTGGTCTGCGCGCCCACCGTATCAAGCATCTTGCTGTCCTCGTGCACGGTCTGCTCGCCGTTGAATGTCCACTTCGCCGCCAGCGTGGCATGACCACTGCCGACAGTCTCGACCGAGGCATAGATCTTGTCCTTTGGCGCGAAGCTGGTACCGCTGGCGCGGACCTTGTTGTTCGCGTCGACACTGGAACCGAGCTCGATCGAACTGAAACTGACGGCAGCACTGGCGCTACTGGCTGGCATCGCCGTGGTGGCGGCCGGCGGCGGGCTCATGGGCGGGGGCGCGGCTGGCGTCATGCCGGTGGCGCTGGGCGTTGGCGTGGATGGCACCGGCGTGGCTGGTTCGTTGCTCTTGCCGCAGGCGCTCAGCGCCAGCGCGGCGGCCAGGGCGGAGGCGAGGATCAGGGGTTGGCGTGTGGTTTTCATGGGCGTCTCCTGCTTCAGGATTTTGGCGGGATCTTCAGGATCTGGCCGGGCTTGATCCGATCCGGATCCGAGAGTTGATCGCGGTTGGCGTCGAATATCGACTTCCACGCATTCGCGTTGTGGTAGAAGTGCTGGGCGATTTTCGACAGGCTGTCGCCCTTTTCCACGATGTAGTTGGTGTTCTCATCGATCGTGGAGCTGACCTGCGATTCCACGTTGCTGAAATCCGCCTTGCCAGTTGCGGCCGACGGAGTGGACTCGACCGTGCCCTGCACGTTCGAGAAATCCGGTTTGCTGGTCTCGTTGCCCATCGCGCGCGTCTCCGTTTTGGGAAGGGAGGCAGTCTGGCGCAGGTTCGGGTTAACGACGCGTGAGTTCATGAACCCATCGTTCAGTTGGCTGAGCTGGTCAACTGCACGCGGCTTTCGGTTTCAGGATTGCAACAGACCCTCGCGCTGACGCACTGCCTTGCGCTCGCGTCGCCGCGCGCTCCATGCGGCCCGGCGCTCGGCAAGGCAGGAAAAAATCACATACAGCGCCGGTGTGCTGAGCAAGGTAAGGCTCTGCGAGATCAGCAGGCCGCCGATCAGCGCAATGCCAAGCGGACGGCGCAGTTCGCTGCCTGGGCCCAGGCCGATGGCAATCGGCAGCGCCGCGAGGATTGCCACCATCGTGGTCATCATGATCGGACGAAAGCGTACCAGGCAGGCTTCGCGGACGGCTTCGAGCGGGTTCTTGCCGTGTTCGCGCTGGGCCACCAGGGCGAAGTCGATCATCATGATCGCGTTTTTCTTGACGATGCCGATGAGCAAGACCAGCGCAATCTGCGCCACCACCGACAGCTCGGTGTTGGTCAGCCACAGCGCCAGCAGCGCACCGACGCCGGCAGCCGGCAAGGTAGACAGGATCGTCACCGGGTGGATCAGGCTTTCGTACAGCATGCCAAGCACGATGTAGACGGTGATCACCGCCGCGAGCACCAGCCACAGCATGCCGCTCTGCGACTGCTGGAAACGGCGGAAATCACCACCGACGTTGAGCTTGATGTCGCCCGGCATGCGCATGTTGCTGGCGGTGGACTGGATCACCTGCAAGGCCTGGCCCATGCTGACGCCGGGTGCGAGGTTGAAGCTCAGATCCATCGTGGTGTACTGGTTCTGATGGGTGATCTGGGACGGCGCCAGGCCGGGCTCCTGTCGGGCGAAGGCAGTGATCGGCACCATCTGACCCATACTGGATTTCACGTAGACACGGTTCAACGCATCCGGCGTGGCGGTCTGCGCAGGCAGTGCGTTGACCACCACCTGGTATTGGTTGATGTCCGAGTAGATCGTCGACACCTGGCGCTGACCGAAGGCGTCGTACAGGGCGCCATCGACCGCACCCACGCTGACGCCCATCCGGGCGGCGGTATCGCGGTCGATCACGATATTCTGGCGCAGCCCGCCCTCATCGACGTCGCTGCCCACGTCGCGCAGCATGGAGTTCTTTTTCAGCTCGGAAACCAGCCGCGGCAACCAAAGCTGAAGTGAGGCCAGATCGTTGCCCTGCAGCGAGATCTGGTATTGCGCGCCCTGGCTGGTGCCGCCCCCGCCACCGCTGGGCAAATCCTGCACCGGGCGCAAGCGCAGATTGAGATCGGGATACTTGGCGGCCTTCGCACTCAGCCTTGCCAGCACGGCGAAAGTGTCATCGGTACGCCCTTGCGTGCGCGTCTTCAGGTCGATGTTGAACGAACCGCTGGTGCCTTGCCGGCTACTGCCCAGGCGCGCGCCCACGGTGGCCACGTCCGGATCGGCCAGCAGCATCGCGGTGAGTCGCTCCAGGCGCTGCCTGCTTTCATCGAACGAGACCGTGGCGCTGGACGTGGCGCGACCCCAGATCAGGCCGGTGTCCTGCTGCGGAAACAGACCGGCCTTGACCACGGTAAACAGGTAGAAGGTGACCACGATCAGGGCCAGCGGGGTCAGCGCGAACAGCAAGGCGTGGCGCAGCGAGAAGTCCAGCGCCCGGCGGTAGATGCGCAGCATGCCCGCATGGAAGCGATCCAGTACGTGGCTCCTGGAGGGCTCACCTTCCTGTTTCGCACGGACACGATGGCCACTGAGAAAGCTCCCGCACAAGGCCGGAGTGAGGGTCAGCGATACCGCCGCGGAGACGACGATCGCGGCCACCAGGGTCACCGCGAACTGGTGCATGAACATGCCGGTGATACCGCCGGCGAACAGCAACGGGATGAACACCGCCACCAGCGAGGCGGTGATCGAGACGATGGTGAAACCGATCTCGCGCGCGCCGGCGAGCGTGGCCTGCATCCGCGTCATGCCGTCATCGATGTGGCGGATGATGTTCTCGATCACCACGATGGCATCGTCCACCACGAAGCCGATCGCGATCACCAGCGCCAGCAGGGTCAGGTTGTTCAGGGTGTAATCGAGGATGTACATCACCACGAACGCACCGGCCAGCGACAGCGGCACCGCCACCGCGGCGATCAGGGTAGGTGCCAGCCGGCGCAGGAACAGCGCCATCGTGAGGATCACCATCGCCAGCGAAATCAGCAAGGTGGCCTGCACCTCGTGCAGGGAGGCGCGGATCGTCGGGGTGCCGTCGAAAAAGGGAGTCAGCTCGGCACCCGGCTGCAGAAACGTGCGCAGTGTCGGCAACTGCGCCTTGACCAGGTCGACGGTGGCAATGACGTTGGCGTCGGTCTTCTTGTACACATACATCAACACCGCGGGTTTGCCGTCGAACCAGGCGGCCTGGTAGGCATCTGCCGTGCCGGCATAGACGTGCGCCACGTCTTCCAGTCGTACCGGCGTGCCGTTGTGACTGGCGATCACCAGTCGGGCAAAATCGGCGGCATCATGCAGCGAGGTGCTGGCGTCCACTGCCATGCGCGTCTTGCCATTGCTGAGAAAGCCCTCGGGCGCGGTCACATTGGCCGCGCTCAGTGCGTTGCGCAGCTGGTCCGGCGACAGGCCCATCGCATTCAAGGCACGCAGATTCACGTCGACCCGGATCGCCGGGGTCGAAGCGCCGGCGATCTCGACCGAGGACACCCCCGGTAGCTGGCGCAGACGCTGCGCCAGCAAGCTGTCGGCGACGTTGTAGAGATCGGCGGCGGACTGCGTGTCGGAAGTCAACGCGAAGGCGATCACCGGGTCGTCGTTCGGATTTGCCTTCTGGTAGCTCGGTGCGCCGTTGAGGCCGCTGGGCAGGTCCGGCGCGGCCGCATTGATCGCCGCCTGCACGTCGCGCGCTGCGGAATCCAGGTCGGTACCGCTGCGGAACATCATGAAGACGAAGGTACGGCCCTCCGAGCTGGACGAACGCATGGTGTCGATGCCGGCCACCTGGCCCAGGTGCCGCTCCAGTGGCGCCGCCACCGTGGAGGCCATGGTGCTGGCATCGGCGCCGGCCTGGCTCGCCTGCACGAAGATCGCCGGAAACTGCATGTTCGGCAACGCTGCCACGCCGAGCAGGAAATAGCAGATCATTCCACCGACAAACAGTCCGATGGCCAGCAGCAAAGTGCCGATCGGGCGGCGGATAAACGGGCCAGAGACATTCATGCAGCGAACACAACCGTGATGCGGGCGGCAGGATGCCGGCCAGGACGTGAGCGGATCATCCCACCCTCAACGTGCGAAGGGCAAAACAGTTGATTTGCAAAGGCGAGTAACGCTGCAGCCCCTCCCATCGCAGGAGAGGCGGGCATGAGGCACAACGCGCCGGTCACACCGCGTTGCCGGCCCTGGCGTGGTTCAAGGCGCGCTGCTCGCGTCGCGCGGCCAGCCAGTCAGAAAAGCGCTCCATGTACAGATAGATCACTGGCGTGGTGTACAGCGTGACCAGCTGGGACAGCAACAGGCCACCGACGATCGACACACCCAGCGGTCGGCGCAGCTCCGACCCGATGCCGGTCCCCAGCGCCAGCGGCAGCGCACCCAGCATGGCCGCGAAGGTGGTCATCATGATCGGGCGGAAGCGCAGCAGGCAGGCCCGCCGGATCGCGTCGTGGGCATTGAGGCCGGCGCGGCGCGCCTCGATCGCGAAGTCGATCATCATGATCGCGTTTTTCTTGACGATGCCTATCAGCAGCACGATGCCCACGATGCCATCCACCGAAAGGCTCATGCCGAACACCATCAGTGCCAGCAAGGCGCCGACGCCGGCCGGCGGGAGGGTCGAGATGATGGTCAGCGGGTGGATGTAACTCTCGTACAGCACGCCCAGCACGATGTAGATCACTACAATCGCCGCCAGCAGCAGCAACACTTCATCGCCCAACGACGAGTTGAACTCGGCCGCCTTGCCGATGAACTGGCCGCGCACTTGTGGCGGAAAGTCGAGCTTCTGCTCGACCTGGTGGATCGCGTCCACGGCATCGGACAACGAATAACCCGCCGCCACGTTGAATGACAGCGTCACCGCCGGCAACTGCTGCTGGTGGCTGACGACCAGCGGCGCGCTGGTCACCTCGGCGCTGGCCAGCGAGGACAGCGGGATGGTGCCGCCCCCACCCAGGCTGATACCGATGTTGCCGGTGCTGCCGATGCCGGTGGGTGTGGCCGAGTTGCTCGACTTCACCTGGCCAAAGCTGGTCGCGTTGCTTCCGGTGAGGGCGCCGGAGCCGTTGCCGCGCACGGTCAGCTTGTTGAGCAGGTCCGTGCTGTTGCGGAATTCCGGCGCCACCTCCAGCACCACGCGGTACTGGTTCAACTGCGTGAAGATGGTCGAAATCTGGCGCTGGCCGAAGGCGTCGTACAACGTGTCGTCGATGGTCTGCACCGGCACGCCCATGCGGCTGGCTTTTTCGCGGTCGATGGTGAGCTTGAGCGCATTGCCCCGATCAGCCAGGTTGTTGTCCACGTCGGCCAGTTCCGGGCGATCGCGCATCGCGCGGGTCATCTGGTCGGCATATTTGGCCAGCTCGACCGAATTCACCTCGGACATCGCGTACTGGTACTCGGTGGCCGACACGGTGCTGTCCAGGGTCACGTCCTGCACCGGTTTCAGATAGAGCGCCACGCCGGGGATATCGGCCACGGTCTTCTGCAGGCGCGGCAACAGCCTGTCCAGGCCGTCGCGGTCACCGCGGTCCTTCAGCACGATGCTGAGCTGGCCCTGATTCAAGGTGGGGTTGATCGTACCGGCGCCGATGAACGCCGCCACGCCCGCCACGGCCGGATCCTTGCGCAAGGCCTCGGCAACCGCCTTGGTGCGTTGCTCCATGGCCGGGAAGGCAATGTTGTCGTCGGCCTGCACCACGCCGGTAATCAGGCCGGTGTCCTGCTCGGGCAACAGGCCTTTGGGGATGGCGATGTACAAGAACACGGTGAGCACCACCGCGACGCCTGCCACCAGCATGGTCAGGCGCTGGTGGTCCAGTACCCAGTCCAGCGAACGCTCATACGTCTCGACCGTGCGCGACCATACGGTGCGCTTGCCGGCGGCCGCCGCGCGTTCGCGCGCCTCATCGCCGTCGGGCAACTGGTCGGGCTTGAGCAGATAGGCGCACATCATCGGGGTCAGCGTCAGCGAGACCAGCATCGAGATGGTCACCGCGATCGTCAGCACCCAGGCGAACTCGTGGAACAGCCGTCCGGTGACGCCGGGCATCAGCAGCAGCGGCAGGAACACCGCCACCAGCGACACGGTCAGCGACAGCACGGTGAAACCGATCTCCTTCGCGCCGACTTCGGCTGCCTCGGGCCCGTCCATGCCCTTTTCGATGTAGCGCACGATGTTCTCGATCATCACGATCGCATCGTCGACCACGAAGCCGGTGGCCACGGTCAGGGCCATCAGCGACAGGTTGTCCAGTGACATGCCGGTGAACGACATCACCCCGAACGTGCCCAGCAGTGACAACGGCACCGCCGTGGCCGGAATGATGGTGGCCCACATCCGGCGCAGGAACACGAAGATCACGCCGATCACCAGGAAAACGGTGAGGATCAGGGTGAATTCCACGTCGTGCACCGAGGCGCGGATGGTGACCGTGCGGTCGGCGAACACATCCAGGTGCACGTCGGCGGGCAGCGCGCTGCGCAGCTCCGGGAGGATGCGGCGGATCTGCTCCACCGTGTCGACGATGTTGGCACCGGGCTGGCGACGGATGTCCAGCAACACCGCCGGCTTGCCGTTTGCCCAGGCGGCCAGCTGGTCGTTTTCGACTCCGTCGACCACCTTCGCCACGTCGGACAGGCGCACGGGCGCGTTGTTCTTGTAGCTGATGATCGTGCTCTTGTACTGCTCGGCATCGGCCAACTGGTCGTTGGTGCCGATCGAGTAGCTCTGCGTCTTGCCGTTCAGCGTGCCCTTGGGCGCGTTGACGTTGGCCTGGGTCAGCGCCGAGCGCACGTCCTCCATGGTCAGGCCGAGGTTGGCCAGCTGCGCAGGGTTCACCTGGATGCGCACCGCCGGCCGCACGTTGCCGGCGATCGAGACCAGGCCCACGCCCTGCACCTGCGACAGCTTCTGCGCCAGGATCGAGTCCGCCAGGTCGTTGACGTCACGCAGCGGACGGCTGTCGGACTGCAATGACAAGGTGAGGATCGGCGCATCGGCCGGGTTGACCCGGTTGTATACCGGCGGATACGGCAGGTTGCCGGGCAGCGTGCCCTTGGCCTGGTTGATGGCCGCCTGCACATCCTGCGCGGCAATATCGATGTCGCGGCCCATGTTGAATTGCAGCACGATGGTGGACAGGCCGGCCGAGGAGTCCGAGCTCATCATGCTCAGGCCGGAGATCTGCCCGAGGTTGCGCTCCAGCGGCGTGGTGATCAGGGTCGCCATGGTGGTGGCGCTGGCACCGGGATACTGGGTGGTCACCACCAGGCTGGGCGCCTCGATCTCCGGCAGCGCCGAGACGGGCAACTCGCGGAAGCCGAGAATGCCGAGCAGCAGCACCGCCACCATCAGCAGCGAGGTGGCGATCGGCCGGCGAATGAAGAGGGTGGAGAATCCCATGGCTATCCGTGACGAGGGGGAGCGGCCGCCGCCGCGGTCATGCGGTGCGCAGGAACCCGGCGATGCGCCGGGTACGCGCAATCATCAGTGGCCACGACGGCCGCCACCCTGGGTGTTCTTCTTCGACTTCTCGAGCTCTGCCGCAGTAGGCGCTGCCGGTACTTCGCCAGGCTTGAGCGGGTTGACCTTGCTGCCGGGCTTGAGCCGGAACTGGCCTTCGGTCACCACCTTCTCGCCGGCCCTGAGCCCGCTGCCGACCATCACGTGGCTGTCGCCCACCTCACCGGCCACCACGATCGGCTGCATCTTGACCGTGTTGTCGCCCTGCACCTGATAGACATAATCGCCATCCGGCCCGCGTTGTACCGCCTGCGACGGGATCACCAGGCCGCCATCGACGGTATTCACCAGCAACTGCACGTTGACGAACTGGCCCGGCCACAACTCATTGTGCTCGTTGCTGAATTCCGATTTCAGCCGGAATGTGCCGGTAGTCGTGTCAATCTGGTTGTCAATCACCTTGAGTACGCCACCGCTGGCAATTGGATGCGCATCGACGCGGTCCATCGCGGTGACCTGAAGCGGCTGAGCGCCCTGGGCCGCGCGACGAACCATGTCCAGGTTCTGCTCGGGCAGGGTGAACATCACATTGATCGGGTGCAACTGGGTCAGGGTGACGATCGCCGTGGAGGTGTTCACCACATTGCCCGGGTCCACCGCGCGGATGCCCGCCAGGCCATCGATCGGCGAACGGACCTGGGTGTAGTCGAGCTGCACCTTCGCGTCCCGAATCGCCGCAGCGTCGGCCGCCACGGCGGCCTCATACTGGGCCACGGTATTCTTCTGCGTCTCCAGGTCGATCTTCGACACGTATTCGCGATATTTGGGATCCTGCGAGCGCTGGGCGTTGCTGCGCGCCGTGGCGAGCAGGGACTGATCCTGGTTGCGCTTGCTCACCGCCTGATCGTAGTTGGCCTGGAATGTGCGTGGATCAATTTCGGCCAGCACATCGCCCTTCTTCACTGGCGCGCCTTCGGTGAATTTGATGCTGAGCAACTGGCCGCTCACCTGCGGAATCACCGTCACGGTATTGAGTGCCTGCACCGTACCCAGCGCAGTCAGGTATACCGGCACGTTCTGCTTTACCACCGGCACCACGGTCACCGGCACGGGCTCGGCGCCATCCTTGCCGTTGCCGCCTGCCTGGGATGCCGCGCCAGCGGGCTTGTGCAGGAGGCGAATGCCGACGATGGCCACAATGACCACGGCCAGTACGATCAACGCGATCTTCCAAAAACGCGACATGCAAAACTCCTGGATTGAACCTGAGTGCTCAAAACGGCACCCGAACCCGCGAACCGCCGCGTGCGCGTGATGGCCGCGGCCTTTCCCACCCGCAACCACACAGACCAACGCGCCCGCATGGTCAAAGCATAGGGGCACTACGACAACTTTGAACAATGCCGGTTGACAGGGGTGGGCCATGACCGATGGCAGGGTACTGCCCTCGTGGCACCCCGAACCGGACCGATCGGAGATGGCTCCCGGTCGGCATGGCGACAGAGACGCTCGGTAGTCCTGAAACTTGCCGCACGCTTCGTTTATAATACCGGACTGGTTGTCTGCACGCACCGAGCGCGATCAGGCAACCGACGGCAGGGGTTGAGGTGCATCGACGCGGTCGATCCTGGCCGCGGAGACGATTTCGCCAGTCCGGCGGGACAGTACAGGCAATCAGGCGGCCCAGCCCGCCCACTGACAGGAGTACGTGCGTGAGCGGTTCCCTTAGCAATTCCGACAAGAGCTTCCTGCGCCAGTTTTCGGTAACGATCGGCAGCCTGATGGTGATCACCGTGATCCTGGTGCTGTCGGCGCTGGCCATCAACAATAGCGAGCCCAGGGAAACCAACCCCGACCAGCCGGCGAAGGTAGCCGAACGGATCGCTCCGGCGGGCGCCGTCTACGCCGGCGACACCGGTCGCGCCGCGATGCAGGCCGCTTCCGACGCCGCCGCCAAGGCCGCCGCCGCCCAGGTCGCCTACGGCGGAACCACTGACGGCAAGGAGATCTACAACCACCTGTGCACCAGTTGCCACACGGCGGGCATCGCGGGTGCGCCGAAGCTGGGCGACAAGGCCATGTGGGGCCCGCGCATCAAGCAAGGCATCGACACCCTGGTCAAGCACGCGATCGAGGGCTACCACGGCCCGGACGGCAACTTCATGCCACCCAAGGGCGGCAATCCGGCGCTCACTGACGAACAGGTCAAGGCGGCGGTGCACTGGATCGTCGATCAGGCCAAGTAACTTCCGCTTCAACAAAGCCAAAGCCAAATGCCGCCCGCTTCAATAGGTCAAAGCCAAACGCCGCCCACCGGGCGGCGTTTTCGTTCGCCCCCTCTCCCCGGGAGAGGGTTGGGGTGAGGGTCCGCGGCTGCGCTCGCTGGCTCAGGATAGGTGTATATCAAATCCGGGGACCTCAAACCCACCCCTCAACGCAAGTGCTCCTCCGTCCACTCCCCCACAAACCCCTGCAATTGAGGAAAAAACGCCTCGAACCGCCGCTGCAACTCATCCTCGTGCGCTACCAGCACCGGCAGCGCCGAATCGAGCGGGTTGGCACGACTCAGGCGCTGCCCGATCCCGCCCAGCGCCCGCCCAAGCACCGCACGATCGGCATAGCCGGCCGGCAGGTCATTTGCCTCCATGTACGCCTGAAACTGGCGCAAAGCTGGCGTCAGCAAGGCATCGCGGCGCCACAGCAGCGCACGCAGCTCGCCTGAGTACTGGGACAACGGCTGCTCGCACCAATGCGAAAAGTCCCGCGCCAGGCAGTGATCGAACCACATATCCAGCAAAATGCCGGCATAACGACGGTACGGCGGCGGCAGTTCCGCCTTGGCCGCCAGCACGTCGGGATGTGCATCCGTATACACATCAATGGCGCGATGCAGGCGAATGCCGTCGATCACACGGGTCGGCCACACGGCGGGATCGGGCCGTCCACGGACGAAGTCGCCGAGCATGCCACCCAGGCGCAATGCCTCGTCGTCGCCAGCCAGCAGCACGTGCGCCAGATGGTTCACCGCCTCGTGCCGCCGGGTGACCGTGGGCGGCGAGCGCGCATGGCGGTTATCATCGCTTGCATGAATCCCACCGCATTCCCCGCCGACCCAGCCAGCTTTCCGGATGTCGCTGCCAGTTTCATGCTCGCCGGCCCGGTCGGCAAGCTCGAACTCTCCACCGACCTGGCCGAGCCTGCCGAAGCCCGCCGCGGCGTGGCGGTGATCTGCCATCCGCTGACGAGCGAGGGCGGCAGCATGCACAACAAGGTGGTGACCATGGCCGAGCGCGCCCTGCGCGAGTCCGGCCTGGACACCGTGCGCTTCAATTTCCGTGAAGCCGGCAACTCCGAAGGCAGCTTCGACCAGGGACGTGGTGAGCGCGAGGATCTCGCTGCCGTGGTGCAGTGGGTGCGCCGGGTGCGCCCGCAGGACGCGTTGTGGCTGGCGGGCTTCTCGTTCGGCAGCTACGTCAGCATCGCCCAGGCGGTGCCGCTTCATGCCGATGCGCTGATCAGCATCGCCCCTCCCGCAGGGCGCTATGAATTTGGCACCCTCGCGCTGCCGACCTGCCCCTGGCTGATCGTGCAGGGCGAGGCCGACGAGGTGGTGGAGCCACAGGCGGTGTTCGACTGGGTCGACAGCATGGAACGCAAGCCGGAACTGGTGCGCATGCCTGATACCAGCCACTTCTTCCATCGGCGGCTGATGGATCTGCGCGGCGCGATCAAGCATGCCGTACGCGGTTGGCTGCCGCCGGCACGCCAGGCCTGATTCGCTCCATGACCGAAACACAATGGCTCGCGCCCAGTGCGCGTTACGCGGAGGGCGTCGCCGCGCATCGCTGGGAGTCCGATCCGACGCAACTGGCATTGCTGCCCGAGTTCGACCGCATGCACGCCGCGCTGTGTGCAGAACCGGCCACTGAAAGCGGTATGTTCGGCCGACTGAAATCGCTGCTGGGCAATGAGCCACCCGAGGCGGTGCCCGGGCTGTACCTGTGGGGTCCGGTGGGTCGCGGCAAGACCTTCCTGATGGACCTGTTCGCGGCCAGCCTGCCGCACGGCGTGGTCCTGCGACGTCACTTCCACCGCTTCATGGGCGAAGTCCACGCCAGCCTGCGCGACCTGGGCGATCGGCAGAGCCCACTGGTCGAGGTCGCCACGGGCATCGCCGCGCGCTGCCGTGTGCTGTGCCTGGACGAATTTCTGGTCAACGACATCGGCGACGCGATGATTCTGGCCAACCTGCTCCAGGCGCTGTTCGAGCGCAGCGTGAGCCTGGTGACCACCTCCAACACCGCACCGGCGAACCTGTACCAGGATGGCCTGCAGCGCGCCCGCTTCCTGCCCGCGATCGCGCTGATCGAGGAACGCTGCCACGTCATCGAGTTGGCCTCTTCGCGAGATTGGCGCCTGCGCGCACTGACCCAGGCGCCGGTCTACCTCACGCCGCCGGGCGCGGAGTCGCATCGAATGCTGGAGCGGATCTTCGCCAGCCAGGCCAGCGACACGACCGAGCAAGACGGCACGCTGCACATCAACGACCGCGACATCCCGTTCCACAAACGTGCCGGGAACATCCTGTGGTTCGAGTTCGCGGCCTTGTGCGAAGGCCCGCGGGCGGTTGCCGACTACATCGCGTTGGCCAAGGCCGGGCCGACCATCATCATCGCCAACGTGCCGCAGTTCACCGTGTACACCGAGGACGCCGCCAGACGCTTCGTGCAGCTGGTCGACGAGTTCTACGACCGCCACGTCAAGCTGGTGTTGAGCGCTGCCGCCCCGATCACCGAGCTCTACGACGGCGAGCGCCTGCGCGCCGAATTCGGCCGCACCGAATCCCGCTTGATCGAGATGCAGAGTGAGGAATATCTGGCGCTGGAGCATCGGACCGAGTGAGCACTGGTTGAGCCGCGCAGCACATTCTCCTATTGTCGCGGCACCGCATCTGAAATCCTCTCGCCGGATGGCCACTTCCGCAGCACGCCCGCTGTTCAACCCGGACCCGCAGATCCAGAGCCTGCTCCTGGCCGATGGCCAGTCCTGCTACGTGGTCGACGACGTCCTGAGCGACCCGCACGCCTTGGTCGCCTGGGCCGATGCCAGACGCGCGGCCTTCCAGCCGGTGGATTTCAACGCCTACCCCGGGAATTACCTGCTGCTGCCGGCGGGGCTCGATCGCGCCATCGAGAGTTTTTTCCTGCTGCACATGCGACCGCGCTTCAACGCGCGACGGTTGCAGCAAATCCACGCACGGCTGTCGATGGTGACCCTGCCGCCGCAGTCGCTGCGCCCGGCGCAGTGGCTTTGCCACAGCGATCATTTCGGTCTGAGCCCGGCGCAGAGCATCCAGGCCTCCGTGCTGTATCTGTTCCACGACGAGCGACTCGGCGGCACCGGATTCTATGCGCCGGCGCGGCCGCGGCATGAAATCGAGCAACTGTTCAACGACGCGGTCCGTATGCCGCCCGAAGCGTTCCGTGCGCACTACGATCTCGCGCCGGGCTACATGCTGGATTCGGGACGCTACTTCGAGCGGATCGGCGGCGTGGCGCCGCGCTGGAACCGCATGGTGTTCTACGACGGCGCTACCTTGCACTCGGGCGACATCTCCGCACCCGAACTGCTCAGCGACGATCCGCAGCAAGGCCGGCTGACCTTGAACGGGTTCTATACCTGTCGCCGGCACGCACTCTGATCACGCACAGAAACACGCGCGCACCTGCCGCAGTTGCTCCGCCGCGACGACTCATTCGACATCCGCTGGGCGACCCGCACACCACACGGGGCGTTCGGGCCTCGGCCAAGCACTGCGCGTTCTCAACATCAATCGCCGCGACATCGCGTTCCACGAGCGCGCCGAGAACAACTTGCGGTGCGAATTCCGACCGGTGTGAAGGTCCGCTTTGTGACCGACTACATCGCGCTGGTCCAGGGCGGCCCGCCTATGGTCCCCAATGCGCCGCAGTTCACCATCTGCAATGAGGGTGCGAGCAGGCGCTTCGTGCAGATGGAGGAATATCTGGCGCTGGCGCATCGCGCGGAATAAGACCGTCAACCTGGCCATGAAAGCTGCAGAGCTGTCCGCACGCTTAACGGCCATCTTCCATCGGCATAATCCGGCAGCTTCCTGAAAGGCAGGCTGACTGACAGTGCATGCGCCGAGGAAATCCTGTGGACTCGGTGGATCCTGCGGTGCCGGATCGAGGTACCTGCGTGCACCACTGAATCGGCTGGGAGGCTGTCGGCTTTGGTGGGCGAGGCGATAATTAGGTAGTGTGAGGTCTTGACGACTCGCCGGTCCATGGCGGTTCCATGGACTAAAACTCGGCCGCAGATGCACGACACAGGCCGATTCGCCAACGGCCAAACGAAGTCCAACAGGCTCCCGGTTATTGCCATCCATGACGGAAGCGAAACGTGGACAAGACAACCGCGCAGTCGGCCAACCACCTGCCGATCCTGATGTACCACAATATCGCGCGCGCACCGCGCGAGTTGGCGGTATATCGCAGTCTGTACGTCAGCCCGGGCGCGTTCACCCGCCAACTCTGGCTGCTGCATCGACTCGGCTTCGCCGGCTGCTCGATGTCGGCTGCCATGCCCTACCTGCGCGGCGAGCGCCGCGGGCGCGTGGCGGTCATCACCCTTGATGACGGCTACGCCGACAATCTCGAATCCGCCCTGCCCGTGCTGCAGGGCTTCGGCTTCAGCGCCACCGTCTACGTAGTCAGCGGAGCCATAGGCCAGTTCAACGCGTGGGATGCGCAGAAACTGGGCATTCGAAAGCGGCTGATGACGGCGGGGCAACTGCGCCAATGGTCGGACGCCGGCATGGAGATCGGTGCGCACACGCGCAATCATCCGCGCCTCACCCTTTGCGACGACAGCACGCTGCACGACGAGATCCGCGGCAGCAAGGCCGAACTTGAGGATCGCGTCGGCGCAACGGTCACGCAGTTCTGCTACCCCTACGGCGATGTGGATGACCGGGTTGCCGCCGCCACCCGCGAGGCCGGTTACGCCGCCGCCACCGCCACCCGGCGTGGCCGCGCCGTGCCGGGTTCCGATCTGTGGCGACTACCGCGGGTGCAGGTCGCACGACATCACCTGCTTCCACAATTCGCCATGCGTGTCCTGACCGGTTACGAGGATCGGCGCGCATGAAGTTCCTGATGGTTGGCACCAACCCCGAGAACACTGGCGCCGCCACCCACTTCGTGGCGCTGGCCGAGGCGCTCGCCGAAGCCAGTCACGAGGTAAGCGTGATCGCCTTTCCAGGCGGACTGATTGCCCAGGAACTTGGCAAGACCGGCGTCAGCATGCACGCCGGCTCCTTTCGGAACGCCTTCGACCCGAAAGGTTACGCCAGAGTATGCGCGACCGCCCGCCAGTCGCGCCCCGACTGGCTGATCGGCAACTTCGGCAAGGAATACTGGCCGCTGATCGTGGTCGGACGTCTGCTCGGGATCCCGGTGATTCTGTTCCGTCATCGCACACCACCCATGAAGCCCTTGTCGGCGTGGCTGCTGCCGCGACTGGCGCGGCGCTTTTTTGCGGTCTCCAATTATGCTCGCCAGGCCTATCTCGACCGTGGTGTCCCCGCCACCCGCGTTCAGGTGCTCTACAACCCCGTCAACACCCGCCTTTTCCAACCTGATGCGCAGCGACGCAGCATGATGCTTGCGCGTCTAGGCATCGACGAGAGCGCGATTGTGCTCGGCTACGCCGGCCGCATGCACCGAAGCAAAGGAATATTCACTCTCCTCGAGGCGGCGACCGCAACCATGGCAGACGAACCACGCCTGCATTGCCTCTGGCTCGGGGACGGTTCGGACGCGCAGGACTTGCGGGAACAGGTCGCCACCGGCCCGTTCGCGTCGCGGCACCACTTCACTGGCTGGATCAATGACGTCCACCCTTGGTACTGCGCGATGTCGATGCTCGCATTCCCGTCGCTTGCCGCGGAGACCTTCGGTCGGGTCTCGGTGGAGGCGCAGGCGGCGGGGGTCCCGGTCCTGGGCAGCGCGATCGGCGGCATTCCGGAAACCATGCAAGCCGACAGCACCGGTCTGCTGTTGCCGCCGGGCGACCGCCAGGCCTGGCAATCAGCGATCCTCAAACTGTGCGAACCCACCATCAGGCAATCCATGGGTACGCTGGGGCGGCAGTTCGTTCTGCAGCACTTCAGCACGACCGTGATCGCGGCCGAACTGGTCAGATCGTTGACAGAGTTGGCACCGTGAACCGGTTGGTCCACGCCAGCTGCGCCGCGAGGCACGCCAGCGGATTTTGAGCACCAGCATGGTGGATGCGCATTTGCCACTATCACGGCCGGGATCGGGCCCCACGCATGCGCCGGCGACACCCGTGACCAACCTGGCGATGGAACCCGCCAGGAACCGCCGCCGCGAAAATCGTCCCGCTGCTCTTCCAGCGCGCGGGAGTGGGCTCGCACATCCTGACCCATGTCACCTCCTTTGTGCGGCACTCCCGCAACCATCACTCGATGAGAGAAGCCGTACCGTTCGGATGTGCCCTCATGAAGCGCCGGTGATGAACCAGTACTCCGCTGTAGTAGACGATGTAATAACCCACCAGCAGGCCGATCACCAGCATGGTCAATGGGCTCGACGCGTAGCCCAGCGGCTGCATCTGCATGCCCGATCCTTGAGCCGCCGCCTGTGCGTGCTGCATCTGCGGCCAGACCACCATCAGCCGCCAGGCCAGCCGCCCCAGCAATAACACGGTCAGCAGGGCGCCAATCCACGGGTTCGGTACATAGCAGTCACCCTTGACCGGATCCACCTCGAAGCGGGTCAGCTGCAAACCGATCAGGCCGATCGCGCCGCCTACCAGCACGCCGCCAAACAGACCCTCGGCCAGCGCCAGCTGGCGAAATCCGCTCATCGCAAACAGACCTCCAACGATGGCAAAGATCACGATGCGCGCGATCATGCGCTTGCGCCTGATCCGTTGCCGACCGAAGGTGCGACTGACGCGTCGCCACACGATCAACGCGAGCAGCGGCAAGAGGATCAGGTAGCTGGTCAGATGGGCAGGCATGCACTATCCCGGGTGTGGACTCACTACCAGCTTAGCGGCGCCGACGGGCGCTGGCGACTGACATTAGTCACGTGCCCGCTGAGTGGAAACGCCCGTTACGGCCTGGCGGATTCAAAGAACATCAGGTAAACCAGCCGGCCGTTCTCCATGCTGTCGCCGAATGCGGGCCCGGCGGTGTGCCAAAGCCACGGCCGCAGCAGGATGAGCCGGTTGAAGCGCATCGGGACCTGCATGATCAACTCCCATTTCGAATCGTCGTTGCTGTCCTTCTCGACGACCTCGCGATGCGCTTCCTGGTAGGACGCGTAGCCTGAAGCCGCCAGCTCCTGGTCATTGATCGGCGCATGATCGGTGCCGGTTCTACGATGCCGGAAGAACTCGGTACCGCCGCGGCAATCCTCCGCCCGGCTGAGGTAGAAGATGCCCGACCAGTGCGCGCCACGGTCGATGTGCACCTTGGCGCGACCTTCGTCCTGCGCCAGCGAGATCCGGCATTTCGCATGCGATTGCGGCGGCGAGATCACCTTCAGCGGTTCGCGCACGAGGTCGGACACTTTCTGGGCGAGTCCTCCGATCTCGATACGCTCCAGCGAGTTGCGCCCGGGAAAGGCACCTTCCTGCGGCGGATAGGTCAGCCGCAGTGCGGCGTTGCGCAACTCGTGCGCGTTTTCAAGGAAATCGTCGACGACGAGCAGTGAGGTAGGCATGATGATCCTTCGACTCGGCGAGCGGAAATCGGGCGGCAGCCCTACCTGGCCTTGCCCTGGCTGGCGACCGCTGCCATCTTGGCGGCAATCGCGTCGGCGTCACCCAGGTACTCGTGACGCAGCGGGTTCAGGGCATCATCGAATTCGTACAGCAGCGGCACGCCGTTGGGTACGTTCATGCCCACGATGTCGTCATCGGAAATGCCGTCGAGGTATTTCACCAGCGCGCGCAGCGAATTGCCGTGCGCCACCACCAGCACCCGCTGGCCGGCCTTGATCGCCGGCGCCAATACCTCGTGCCAGTAGGGCAATACGCGGGCCACCGTGTCCTTGAGGCACTCGGTGTCCGGGATGTCGTCCGGGTCGAGCGCAGCGTAACGCGGGTCGTGGACGGACTCATTCGCGCTGCGCTCCAGCGGCGGCGGCGGAATGTCGTAGCTGCGGCGCCAGATCTTGACCTGATCCTCACCATATTGCGCGGCGGTCTCGGCCTTGTTGAGGCCGGTGAGCGCGCCATAGTGACGCTCGTTGAGGCGCCAGTCGGTGACCACCGGCAACCACATCAAGCCCATGGTGTCCTGCACGCCCCACAGGGTACGTACCGCGCGTTTGAGCACGGACGTATGCGCCACGTCGAAGCTGAAGCCTGCCTGCTGCATCAGCCATCCGGCCTCGCGCGCCTCGGCCATGCCTTGCTCGGTGAGATCGACATCGGCCCAGCCGCTGAAGCGGTTGTCCAGATTCCACTGGGACTGGCCGTGGCGGATCAGTACGAGCTGGTGCATGGTCATGGTCATCACAATGAGACAGACCGTTGATGGTGAACGGCCACCACGCCAGCGTCAAATCCCGACCCTGCCACAAGTCACGCTAAACCCGTCGTCCGGCAGGTGCATCCCAAGGGTCAGCCACTACCGCTTCACTACTGAAGGAGCTCATCATGCGTCGACTCCCGGCAACATTCATGCTTGCCGCACTCGCTCTGGGTTTGCCCCTGCTCGCCAGCGCACAGCAACACGACATCGACAAGGTCAACGGTTCCGTGGTGATTGAAGCCGGGCACCAGGCTGGCAACGTCAGCACGGTCAATGGCGCGGTGCGCGTCGCCAACGGCGCCAGTGTGCAAAAGGCCAGCACCGTCAATGGTGCCATCGAGCTGGGCGAGCACGCCCAGGCCACCGAATTGGGCAC
>JBDTEG010000117.1:0-13510 GCA_039922695.1 Rhodanobacter sp.
CCTTGAGATACTTGGTCAGCACCTCGACCATACTGCGCGACTGCGCGAACACCAGCGTCTTCATGCCGCTCTTGATCGCCAGCCGTGCGATGCGGTTGGTCTGCGAGCGGGCCGATGCGCGCAGGCCGAGGTCCGGGTTGATCACCGGCGGGTTCCACAGCAGCACGTGCTTGTCACCGGTGGGCGCGCCGCTGTCAGTGATCGCGGTGACGGCATCCTCGATCAGCGCCTCGGCGTGCTCCTGTGGATTGCCGATGGTCGCCGAGCACAGGATGAACTGCGGGCTGACCCCGTAAAACGCACACACACGCTTCAATCGGCGGATCACGTTGGCCACGTGCGAGCCGAACACGCCGCGATAGGTATGCACCTCGTCGATAACCACGTAGCGCAGATTCTCGAAGAACTGCGCCCACTTGGTGTGGTGCGGCAGGATGCCCTGATGCAACATGTCCGGGTTGCTGACCACGATGTCGCCGTGCAGACGGATCGCCTGGCGCGCATCGCCGGGCGTGTCACCGTCGAAGGTAAACGCCTTCACGCCCAGCTCGCCGGCCTGGTTCAACTCCAGCAACTCGGCGACCTGGTCCTGCGCCAGTGCCTTGGTCGGGAACAGGTACAGCGCCTTGGCGTGGTCGCGCATCGCCGCGCTGATCACGGGCAGCGTGTAGCACAGCGACTTGCCCGAAGCAGTGGGCGTGACGATGGCGACGTGGGCACCTGACTGGGTCGCCTGCCACGCCTCGGCCTGGTGGCTGTAGAGCTGCTCGATGCCTCGTGTACGCAAGGCATGGGCCAAGGCCGGTGGAAGATCTTCGGGCAACGGCGTGAACGAACCTTCCTGACCGGGCACCACGAATGCCCCGGTGATCCTCGCTGCATAGCGCTTCGACAGGCGCTGGGCCAGCGTGCGACCGTCCCCGGGATCGCGCAGTACGAGGTCGTCGGAGGCGTAGCGGTCAGGCAGGGCGTTCATCATGCGGCATCCGCGAAAGTGTCGTCGGATTAAGCCGGGGCGCCGTCTCACCGGATGAGACAGAACACCTCCGGCACTCGCACAAGGCGCGCATGCGCAACTTGCGACGGATGGAACGGGAAAGGGACGAGGCGGCAGCGGTACGGCCTATGCTCAACTGTTACGCCTTGATCGCAAGTTCACGCGTGCGGGGCTGAACTTCTGGCACGTTCGGGCGCCCCGGCGGCGTGGCAGGATCAAGTGTTGCCCGCATTCCCGTGGGCAATTCCCATCAACCGGAATGAACTTCACGATGACGATCAACACGCTCAAGCCACTCGTCTGCAGCCTGATGCTGGGCATGGGGTTGCTGGCGGGAAGTGCGCTGCCAGCGGCAACTCCGGTGCCAGCCGCGTCACGCGGCAACGTACTTCGCGCCACGCTGGACAATGGCCTGCGCGTGGTGATCGTGCATGATTCCCTGGCGCCGATGGTGACCACCCAGATCACTTATCTGGCCGGCGGCTACCAGACTCCCCAGGGCTTTCCCGGCACCGCGCATGCGCTGGAACACATGATGTTCCGCGACAGCAAGGGCATGAGTGGCGCCCAGCTCAACGAGATGACCGGCAAGATGGGTGGCGACAACAACGCGTTCACCACCAACGACGCCACCCAGTATTACTTCGTGGCTCCGGCAGCCTATCTCGACGTGCTGCTGCACATCGAGGCCTCGCGCATGCGCGGCGCCGGGTTGGGTGCCAGGGACTGGGGCCTGGAGAAGGGCGCGATCGAGCAGGAAGTCTCGCGCGACATCTCCGACCCCGGCTTTCTTGCGTTCGAGAAGGCCGAAGGCATCCTCTATGCGGGGACCGGCTATGCCGCCGACCCGCTGGGCACGCGGCCCTCGTTCGACAAGACCACTCCGGCCACGCTGCAGAAGTTCTACGACGACTGGTACCAGCCCAACAACGCGATCTTCGTGATCGTGGGCGACGTCGATCCCGTCGCCACCATGAAGCAGGTGAGGCAGCTGTTCGGCGCGATCGCAAAAGGCGACGTGCCGGCGCATGCGCCGGTGGTGCTGGAGCCGTTCAATCCGCAGACCATCCGCAGCACCACGCCAGACGCCACCGGGGCGGTGCAATTCCTGTATCGGGCACCCGGCATGAAGAGCGCCGATGCGGCAGCGGCGACTGTGCTGATGGATGTGCTCAACAATGCGCGCAGCCCCCTGTCGGAGCTTGCCGTGCAGGGCAAGGTGTTGAGCGCCGATGCTCAAGTCCAGCCATTCAGCCATGGCGGCGTGGGCATGATTGAAGCCGCGTTTGCCAAGGGTGCCGATCCGAAGCACGCGCAGGCGGACCTGGACGGCGTCATCCAGCACGTGCTCAAGGATGGTGTATCCGCCGACCTGGTCGCTGCAGCCAAGCGCGCCGAACAGGCCCAGTTCGAATTCAGCAAGAACAGTGCGGTGAGCCTGGCCAGTTCCTGGTCGCAGGCGCTCGCCTGGCAGGGGCTGAATTCGCCCGAGGAGGCGGAACAGCAGATCCAGTCGGTCACCGTGGATGACGTCAACCGCGTGGCGCGCGAGTATCTGAAACCGGACCAGCGCGTCACCGTGGTGCTGACGCCTGATCCGAACGGCAAGCGCCCGCCCGACAGCAATGGCTTTGGTGGTTCTGAGTCGTTCGGCGGAAACGACAAGCTCGACGTGCCACTGCCGAGCTGGGCGACCAGCGCGCTGGCCAAGTTGGAGATGCCGCACTGGACGCTGGACCCGACCCGCATGAAGCTGGACAACGGCATCACCCTGATCGTGCAGCCGGAGTCGGTCAGCAAGACGGTCACCGTGATGGGTCATGTCGACCACGACGACCAGTTGCAGGAGCCGGAGGGGCAGGACGGCGTGGGCAAGTTGCTCACCTCGCTGTTCGATTACGGTACCGCCAGCCTGGATCGCAACGCCTTCCACAAGGCCCTGGATGCGATCGCTGCCAGCGAGACCGGCGGCACCGATTTCTCGCTGGCGGTGCCGAGTGTGCATTTCGACGAAGGCATGCGCCTGCTGGCCGACAACGAGCTGCATCCGGCATTGCCACAGCAGGCCTTCGACGTGCAGCAAAAGGCTCTGGCACGCACGCTGGCGGGGGAACTGCAATCACCGCAATACAAGATGATGCGTGCGCTGTTCAAGGGGCTATACCCGGCCGGCGACCCGGGCCTGCGCGAGCCGACGCCGCAGACGGTCGGCAAGCTCACTCTGGCCGACGTCAAGCAATATCGCGACAGCGCGTATCGTCCCGACCTCACCACCATCGTGGTGGTGGGCGATGTCACGCCGGACCAGGCCAAGGCTGCCGTGGAGAAGTACTTTGGAGACTGGAAAGCCAACGGTGCCAGGCCGGACGTGATTCCGGAACCACTGCCGTTGAACCCGCCCAGTTATGTCGTCGTCCCCAATGCCTATGCATCGCAGGATCAGGTACTGATGGGACAGACGCTGGATCTCAACTTGCACAACCCGGATCGCTACGCGCTGGAACTTGGCAATGACGTGCTCGGCGGCAACGGTTTCGCGTCGCGGCTGATGGTGGATATTCGCGTACGCCACGGATTTGCCTACGGCGCGGCTTCGGGCATGAACTTCGAGCGCTCGCGTTCGCTGTTCTACGTGCAGTACGGCAGCGATCCCGGCAAGGTGGCTCCCGTGGATGGTCTGGTCATGAAGAACCTCAAGGCCATGCAGGACAGCGCCGTGACCGCGCCCGAGCTGACCAACGCGCGGCAATACCAGATCCGCTCCATTCCGGTGCAGGTCTCCAGCGTCAACAGCATCGCTCGCTCCCTGCTGTCGTGGAGCTGGCATGGTGAGCCCCTGGACCAGCCGATGGTTGCGGCCAGGTACTACCTCAACCTCACCGCCGATGAGGTGCAGGCGGCCTTCAAGAAGTACCTGAAGCCGCAGCATCTGGCCCAGGTAGTACAGGGCCCTGCGCCGGCGAAGCATTAGGGGCAAGCTGAGTCGACAGCGCGCTCCCCCCGATCCGCCGCGGAGGCGCCCACGTTCACCCCCGGGACATCCGGAGAACGACAAACTCCGGTATTTCGCGCCTGGAGCGCCGGTGCATTCCATCAATGCTGATCGCCGCGTAGCCAAGTCCCGAACCACCCCGGGACATGCACGATGGTGGGTACTGCTCCTCCTTTGCATGGGTTCATCCACGCCGGCAAGTGTCGGACAGGCCGCGAAAGGAGCCCTGAAGATCGATGTCGTCCGTGACCGGTTGACCTTGGCCATGACCGGTCATCCGCAGGTTTATGTGCACGGCGAGATTGACGTCGATGCACCGCAGCGCTTCCAGGCCATGATGCAGTCCGGGCGCATTCCCGCGGCATCGGACGTCTACCTGAATTCAGCTGGTGGCGATCCGAATGCCGGCATTGCGCTTGGACGCATGTTCCGCTCGGCCGGCATGGCCACGCATATGGGTACGCCGCGACTGCCGAAGCATGCGAGCGTGGCGGCGAAGACGGCGGTGTGCGTGGACGCGTGTGTCTACGCCTATCTCGGCGGCCTGTATCGATGGGCACCCACCGGCACGGATCGCATCGGATTCAGCGAGCCCCCCGCAACCAGCGCAAAAGCATCGCCTCGTGTGGGCAAGTACCTGGCAGACATGGGCATCGACGTTGCCACCCTCGCCGCGACCACCGCCCCGTCTCGAGGCGGCACGGCATGGATGACGGCGGACCAGATGAAGGTTCTGGGCCTGGCCAACAATGGCAAACTCCCTCTCACCGCAGCCACCCAATTGTCCGGCCCCACACCCACGCTTGAACTCAAGCAGGTTGGACGCAACGGCACTCATCGCGTCGCGATCCAGTGCAGCCCCGGCAAGACCACGGTGACTGCCTTCGACGAGGTGGGTGCCGTACGGGCCCGCCAGGTTGCCGCACGCGGCGCACGTTCGTACTTCCAGCTGGGCGACAAGACGGTGCTGGACCAAGCGGGAAATGGTGCGGTCGCGGAGGGCAGCGACCTGGTGATCCGCCGGGCCTACCCGCCCGCCGACCTGGTGGACCTGGTATCCGCCTGGTCGTTCGGGGCCTGGGTCGACGGTCGCAGCAAGGCGTTCCGCGATGGTTTCAACATGCCCGTCCACGTGGTGCACAAACAGTTGAGCGACTATTTCCACGCCTGCTGGCGTGCAGCGCCATGGGCGCCGCGACAGAAAAAGCCGGCTTGAGCCGGGCACTCCAGCTCGGGGCTGGGCTCGCCCCCGTATTGCCGCACGGCGAGCGAGGAGGCAAGGTTGCCGCATGAACACGAATAGAGCGACCCCATCGCCCGATGTGGGCGCGGCCTTGTTGGACATCGATCGTGCCAGCGTGATGCAGGGCGACCAGCTGGTGCTGGAACGGCTGACCTTGCGCATCGCCGCGGGCCAGCACACCGCCATCCTGGGGCCCAATGGCTCGGGAAAATCCAGCCTGGTCAAGCTGGTCGCCCGGCAGCTGTACCCGCTGACGCACAGTGATGGCAGCGGCAGCGTGCGCATCTTCGGTCGCGAACGCTGGAACGTGGAGGAGTTGCGCGGGTTGCTCGGGATCGTCTCGCCATCGGTCCAGCGCCATTACACCAGCGAACCTCCGCTGGAAGTCTTCGACGCGGTGGTGTCGGGATTCTTCGCTACCCGGGGCGTCATTGATCGCCAGCTGGTCAGCTTGTGCATGCGCGAACGCGCGAGTGACGCGCTTGCCCATATCGGCGCCAGCCAACTGGTCGGCCGAACGATGGCGACGCTGTCCAGCGGCGAGGTTCAGCGTGTATTGATTGCGCGCGCACTGGTGCACTCGCCACGTGCGCTGCTTCTGGACGAACCCAGTGCCGGCCTCGACATGGTCAGTCGCCGCAAGTTGCTGGAAAGCCTGCGTGAAATAGCCAGGCAAGGCACTACCTTGTTGCTGGTGACTCACCACGTGGAGGAAATCCTGCCGGAGATCGGGCAACTGGTACTGCTGCGGAGTGGTCAAGTCCTGCAGCAGGGCAGCAAGGCCGAGTTGCTCACCGACACGGCACTGTCTGCTGCTTTCGATGCGCAAGTCCTGGTGACCATGCATGGCGATTACTACGCAGCCGCATTGGCCTGAGACCTCAGGCGCTAAGGCCAGGCATCGTGACTGGCGCCACACCATTGGCTTTGGCACGGCACGCCATCGTGATTGCCGTCCATCATCGTACCGGGGCAATGATCCATGAAATATCGGGCTTCAGCACAGGAGGTCATCTGCGAGCACCTCGTGCGGCCATCGCAGCTGAACAGCCGGGTCGGCACAGCCGGCGGAGCGACTACGGCCTCAGGTCGGCTCGCGGTTGGCGGCAGGGGCTGACTCAGGGAGAAGTAGAAGTAAGCGCCGATGGCTGCAAGCAGAAGAGCGCCTCCGACACGGGCCAACAGGCCTTCCCGGCGGCTGGTCCGCGCAGCTGTTGGTGATCGCCGGAGCCGCGGGATGGTGCCTGGCCGCATGATGCGGGTCGCTTGTGGCTTGCCGTTCCTCCCGGCATCCACCTCGTACGAAACCAACTCGCCAATGCAGGGGCGCACGCCGTCGCGCGGGAATGCGGAGATGTGCACGAAGATCTCCACGTGTCCCGTGGCCGGTTCAATGAAGCCGAATCCGCGATCGTCGTTCCACTTGACCAGATTGCCATGGATTCGCATGGGTTTGTTCTCGACTCCGTGTTCAAGGACCGGCCTGTGGATCAGGATGGTGGTTTGAAACGACGACGATGTCGACTCCCTGCCGCACGTGGACGCTCCAACAGAACGAGCGCACTTACACGGGTAGCGGCGCATCCATAGCCGTGATCCCGGTCGCTGCGATGGAGACCGCGCAGCGGTATGCTCGGGACAGGAACAGGGGAATGGACGACCATGCGAATTTGGCCAACAGCTTTTCTATCGTGTTGCGTGTGGGCTGCCGGTTGCAGCCAGGCACCGCCGGAGGGCGCCGCCGAATCGGAGCGCGAGGGACCGACGGCCGGCCAGGGCACAAGTCCACTGACGACCGCGCGCCATCTGGCAGGCGCCGAGGTCGCGGGCCTCACCGGAGACCAGCGCGCCATGCGCGACCACCTCGAGGCCATGCACAAGAACCTGATGCATGACATGCGCCTGGCCGATTCATCGCGCCTGATCAACCCCGAAGCCGCCCGCGCCGCCGTGCGCCCGCTGCAAGGAGTGCAATCGGTCGTGTGGATCGACCGCGGCAACCTGCTGGTGCTGGTCGGCGGCAGCCAGTACCGCAGCATGGCCTCCATCGACCGCATCTGCCGTTCGCTCGAACCGCTGGGCGACACGCTGGGCGTGGTCGTCAACGTGCAGGACGTCATGGCGACGACGTCCGAAGGCGCGGATACCGTGTCGCGGAATTGTCAGCTCGCGGCAGGGGAGCGGGCGATGCTTCAGCCGAAGCGGCAGATGGACGTGCTCGATCCGGAGGTCAGGCGGGTGTTTCGGGGGCAGCAGGGTGGGTGACAAGCGGTTCTGTCCCAGATAACGGATAATCAGACAATAAGCCAAGTCATGACGTTGCATGTCAGGTCCCTGATGATTCCATAGCGCCGAGAAGCTACGCTTTGTTCTTGGCGCGTGAGGCGCTTAGCGGGCTACTTCACCCCCAACGCCTTTACGACCTTCATGATCGTCGAGAACCCCGGGTTGCCTTCGGCGGACAGCGCCTTGGAAAGCCTTTCGCAGCGCAAACCGGTATCGCGTGCGAGTTAGGACATGCCACGGGCGCGCGCCACGACGCCGAGGCTGTCGGTGATGAAGCTGGGGTCACCGGCTTCGAGTGCGGTGGAGATGTATTCGTTCTGGGCCTCAGCTGTGCCCAGGTGCTCAGCGGGGTCGAAAGGTTGGGTCTTCATGCGCATGTTTTCACCTCTCAGGCTGACGGTATGTTCGTGGGAAAGCGCGCAGGCATGACGGCGAAGCGGTGCAGATCATTCGCAGCGCGGCAACTCACCACTCCAACATGATCTTCCCGATATGCTCACTGCTCTCCATCAGCGCATGAGCCTTCGCCGCCTCCCGCGCCGGGAAGACCTGAAAAATCACCGGCCTGGCTTTACCCGCTTCCAGCAGCGGCCATACCTGTTCGTGCAGCCGCCTGGCCAGCGCGGCCTTGAACGCGACCGGTCGCGCGCGCAGGGTGGAGCCGGTGAGCGTGAGCCGCCGTCGCATGATCACCGACGCATCGATGTCGGCGTGCTTGCCGCCCAGCGTGGCGATGAAGACCAGTCGGCCATCCTCGGTGAGCAGTTCCAGTTCGCGCGCCACATAGTTGCCGGCGACCATGTCGAGGATCACGTCCACGCCGCGGCCATCGGTGTGCTTCTTCACTTCTTCCACGAAATCCTGCTCGCGGTAGTTGATTGCGTGGGCGCCCAATTTTTTGCAGGCCGCGCACTTCTCGGCATTCCCAGCCGTGGCGAACACGCGGTGACCGAGCACGCGGGCCAACTGGATCGCGGTCACGCCGATGCCGCTGGATCCGCCTTGCACCAGAAGCGATTCCGGTGCGCCGTTGGCGTCGGTACCCAGCCGACCGCGATCGAACACGTTGCTCCACACGGTGAAGTAGTTTTCCGGCAGAGCGGCCGCTTCCAGCAGGCTGAAGCCTTTGGGTACCGGCAGGCATTGCAGCAGCGGTGCCGCCGCGTATTCAGCGTAGCCGCCACCGGCAAGCAACGCGCAGACCGGGTCGCCGAGCTTGAGGCCGAACGGGTTGTCGCCGCCGACATCGCCCTCGACCAGTTCACCAGCCACCTCCAGCCCGGGCAGGTCGGACGCGCCGGGGGGCGGGGCATAGTTGCCCTGGCGCTGGAACACGTCCGGGCGATTGACGCCAGCTGCCGCCACCTTGATCAGCACCTCGCCCGGTCCGGGGCGAGGCAAGGGACGTTCGGTCAGTCGCAACACGTCCGCCGCACCAGGCCGGGTGATTTCGATGGCTTGCATGTTGCCCATGTTGACTCCGTCGGATGGGCCCCGGGTGGGGTGGGGCCGGGTGATGCTGTGTGGGGTGGACGCCCTCTACGCGGCCTTGCCAGCAGCATCCAGCGCGCTGAACTGTTCGTCTGTCAGTTCGATCCTTGCCGCGGCGACATTCTGTTCCAGGTGCGAGACTTTCGAGGTACCGGGAATCGGCAGCATCACCGGGCTGCGCTTGAGCATCCAGGCCAGTGCGAGCTGACTGGGCGACGCATCGTGTTCCTTCGCCAGCTTCTCCAGCAGCGAACCGGATTTCGCCAGGTCGCCTGCCGCCAGCGGTGACCAGGGAATGAAGCCGATGCCGTGCTGCTCGCAATACTCAAGCACGTCTTCGCTGGCACGGTCGACGAGGTTGAAGCGGTTCTGCACGGTGGCGACCTTGAAGTGATTGGACGCCGCGATGATGTCTTCCACGGACACTTCGCTGAGGCCGGCATGCGCGATGATGCGGTCGTCCAGCAGCGACTTGATCGCCGAGAATTGTTCGTCACGCGGCACCTTGTCGTCGATTCGGTGCAATTGCCACAGGTCGATGCGCTCGACACCCAGCTGCCGCAGGCTCTTGTGCGCCTGCTGGATCAGGTATTCCGGCCGGCCCAGCGGTATCCATTTGTCCGGCCCGGAACGCGCAAGGCCGCCCTTGGTCGCAATGACCATGTCCTTGTACGGGTGCAGCGCCTCGCGCAGCAGCGGCTCGGCCACATCAGGGCCGTAGGAATCCGCGGTATCGATGAAATCGACGCCCAGCTCCGGCAGTCGCTTGAGGGTGCGAATGCATTCGGCGCGATCGGCCGGCTCACCCCAGATGCCGCGCCCGGTAACGCGCATGGAGCCAAAGCCAAGACGATGAACGGTCAGCTCACCATCAATGCTGAACGTGCCGGAATCTGCTGCGGGCTTGCTGGACATGGAAAATCCTGATCTGGGAGTGAGACGAACAGGGAACCTTAGCGCGCGTCATGTCCACGGCAGGTCTGCAGATCGTGCGCGCAGCGTTATCCGCACCAGAGAGACCGGGCGTTCTCGGGTCAACCCATCGCGCTGGGCCGGGCCGGCGAAGCGATGCACGCCGCGTTCAACAGATATTGCAAATCGAGGTGGTCAGTCGACATCGCTGCGTACCTGGGCGTGGCTGATCAGGGCGAAAATCAGGCTCCCGCCCACGATATTTCCCGCCAGCGTAGGCAGGGCGAAGTGGACGACGCAATCGACAAAGGCCAGGCGTCCGTCGAACACCAGGTACATCGCTTCGACCGAACCCACGATGACGTGCGTGAAGCCGCCGATGGCGATCACGTAAGTAGTCATCAGGATCACCACGAAGCGCGAGCGTTCGGAGGCAGCCAGCATCCACACCATCATCGAGATCAGCCACCCGGCCAGGATGCCCTTGGTGAACATCTGCCACGGCCTGTTCTGCATCAATTCTTCACCAATGGCGACGAACGCTTTCTGGGTGGCTGCATCGAATTGCTGGAGATTCAGCAAGCCGAACGCAAAAGCGCTCACGCCGACCAGGTTGCCGACCAGTACCACCGACCAGAGCCGCAGGAAGCAACGGAAGTTCTGCAAGGTAGGCTCGGTCATTACCGGAAGCACGGCCGTCATGATGTTCTCGGTGAACAGCTGTTGCCGCGACAAGATCACCAACAGGAATCCGAGAGGGTAGCCGAGTGACTCGATCAGGAAGCCGCCGGGGGTGTCGCCTACGTAACGGTGCAGTACGCCTCGCGCCAGAAGCGAAAAGCCCATCGATAGTCCGGCGGCCAGCGACGACCAGCCCAGCGCCGCGACGGTCCGCTTGAGCTCCTGCTCGCCGTCGCTCCTGATGATCTCGTGCAATACGGCAGCGCGCGGCGGGCGCTTCCGCTCCACTTCCTTTTTTTCATCGCGCGAGAGCGAAAAGCCATCCTCACCATCGGTTTTACTTTCGTCAGCGGCGTGCTTGTCGGGTGTATCAGACGGCTTGCTCATCGATATTTGTTCCAGTGGTTCTCGCGCACGAGGCGGCGCACGCCGGTTTCCCATGTAGTGCGACCGGAAGGTGCAGGCACGTCGGGTGGAGTCATCAAGGCTGCTTCGCGTGACTTTCGGGAGACGCACTGGAAGATGGCGTCACCCGCCACACAGCGTCGCCCACATCGTCCGCCACCAGCAGCGCACCGGACTTGTCGACGGCTACGCCGACAGGGCGACCGCGCGCGTGGCCGTCGGCGTCGAGGAAACCGGTGAGCACATCCTGAGGCAAGCCGCTGGGCTTGCCATCCGCAAACGGCACGAAGATGACTTTGTACCCGCTTGGCGGACGGCGGTTCCAGGAGCCGTGTTGGCCGACGAAAGCCCCGTTGTCGTAGCGGGCCGGAAGCAGGCTGCCGCTGTAGAACGCAAGGCCCAGCGATGCCGTGTGCGGCCCCAAGGCGTAATCCGGCGCGATCGCTTGCGCGACCTTCACCGGGTTTGGCCGCTGCACGCGGTTGTCCACGTGCTGGCCGTAGTAGCTCCAGGGCCAGCCGTAAAACGCGCCGTCATGCACCGCGGTCATGTAGTCGGGCACCAGATCGCTGCCCAGCTCGTCGCGCTCGTTCACCGTCACCCACAGCGCGCCAGTTTGCGGTTGCCAGCCCATGCCGTTGGGATTGCGCAACCCCGTCGCATACGCGCGCACCTTGCCGTTGGCCAGGTCCAGCTGCAGGATGCGCGCGCGCCCCTGTTCGGCAGCGAGGCCGTTCTCGCCCACGTTGCTGTTGGAGCCGACCGTAATGTAAAGCGTCCGCCCATCCTGGCTGGCGATGATGTTCTTGGTCCAGTGGTGATCGATCGGCCCGGCCGGCAGGTCGATCACCTTCTGCGCGGGCGCCGTGATCACCGTTTCGCCGGCGCGGTAGGGGAAGCGCAGCAGCGCATCGGTGTCGGCCACATACAACCAGTCGCCCACCAGCGCCATGCCGAACGGCGAGTTTAAATGCGAAAGGAGCACGCTGCGTGTGTCTGCCACGCCATCACCGTTGCTGTCGCGAAGCAGGGTGATGCGGTTGGCGCTGGGCACGTTGGCCCCGGCGCGAGCCATGATCTTGCGGGCGATCCAGCCCTTGATGCCCTTGCCATCGTCCGGTCGGGTCGGTGCGTTCGTCTCCGCCACGAGTACGTCGCCAGTGGGCAATACATAGAGCCAGCGCGGGTGGTCAAGCCCCTGCGCAAATGCACGCACCGCCAGCCCTGACACCGGCGTTGGCGCGGCGCCCGCAGGCCAGCCGATCGCCTCGGCGACGTTCACGGTCGGAATCAGCGAGGTGCTGGGTTGGGGCAGGCGCGGGTTGGCCCCGGTGCCGTCCTTCACTGGCAGCGTGGCCGTGCTGCCACAGCCCCCCAAGGTCAAAGCCGCCATGGCCAGCGCGTTGACAAGAAGTACGCGATTGATGCTGGAAAGCATGGATTCACTCCGTGTAATCCTGCAACAAGATACCGAGAGGGCGGAAACCCGCGTGAAGACTACCCGCGTGCGCACGAACGATGGTCACGATTCGTTGAGACCCGCCGGTCGGCAGCATGCACCGCGGGCATTCCCGGGAGAAGCCAGCGCCTGAAATGCATGGGTTGAATCCCGTGATCCTCAGCCGCAGTTGAAACACTTTGGCCGCTCCGACCAGATCAGGCGGTGTCCGATCCTTGGCGGACCGCCCGGGCCCCACTCTGGAAGAACCGGCACCTCTCAACCGGAGCCGCCATCTTCTTCCGCAGCGTCGTCATGCCCCTGGTCCCACGGCACCAGCACGATCGGATGGATGCTGCCATCGGGCAGCAGTCCGGTTCCGGTGATTTCGCCACGGTCGTTGATTGCCACCGCCGAGATGACGTGGATTGGCGACGCAGGCACGACCAACGTGTCGAGAGGGATCAGCGGGCCGCCGTTGTCGGAAAGGAACCCGTTGAGGTCGTCGCCACCCAGCACGAACGTCAGGCCCACGATAATGCCGCGGTTGTTGATGCTGAACGCCTCGCTGGCCTGGTCGGTGCCGATCGTGCCCAGGTTCGTCATCCGACCACGGTGCCAGTAGAACGCGCGGCCCAGGTGGTGGCCGTCGACGTCTGCCGTCGTGGAGTAACCGACGACATCGCCGACATCATTGACCCAGTCCGGGTGCGCGTAGGTGCCGCCCAGCGTGCCCAGATCGCGCATGCCGGTGCCGCGGCTCCACAGGAACGGGTGCATGGCCTCGTCACCGGCGAGGTTGGAGACGCCCACCACCTGGCCGCGATTGTTGATGAAAGATGGCGCACCCACGCTGCCGCCAAAACTGCCGAGGTCGGTCATCCTGCCGTTCTCCCATACGAAGGGATGCACGTCGGGCACGCCGGACGCATTGGCCACATAGCTGGTGTACGACCAACCCGCGACCTGGCCGCGATCGTTGATGAGGGAGGCCGTGCTGTCAGGACCACCAAGCGTGCCCAGGTCATATGTGGCGCCACGGAACCACACCACCGCGTGCGCCTG
>JBDTEG010000118.1:0-6350 GCA_039922695.1 Rhodanobacter sp.
GATACCAAGAACGCGGTGAAGTGGAACGCCTCCTACCTGTCCGGCATCACCTCGGAAAAGCGTGATCTGGACGTGGAAAAACTACGTCCGCACCTGGAAGACGAGTTGCTCTCGATTGCCCGCGCCCAGGTCGAACAATCGGTGGCCCGCTACGATCGCGGCGTGCGCTGGGAGCAGGAACAGCTCAGCGTCCACGGCACGCGCTGGGTGGCCATGTACCTGCCGGTATGGCTCTATTCGTACCACCAGCCGGGCACCAACGGCGGCATGCTGCATTACATCGCGGTCAACGGCCGCACCGGCGAGACGATGGGCAGCGTGCCGGTTCAACAGTGGAAACTGCTCATGACCGCGCTTACCGTCGGCACCTTTCTCGAAGTCATCGCACTCTTTCTCGTGGGTCACTCGTCATGAGCCACGATGGCGGAATGTGGATCCTCCTGCTTGGCCCGGCCGGCGCAACCGGGCTGTATTGGGCCTTGTACCGGTATTACCGCAACACCGACAAATCACACGACTTCGAACACGAAACCGCCGTCGTGGCCAAGCCGGTAACCGGCGCGGAGCAGAAGGTCGACGAGGTGAAGGGTACGCGGGAAATACGCATAAATGGCGACAACGTGCGTCAGTACCGCAAGCGCGTGACGCGGGTCCAAGGCGACACCGGATGAGGGGTCTCGGAAAGCGTCAAGGAAGGATGGCGCTTGTTCAAGACCCACCCTTGCAATGGTCGTCATTCCGGTCCGAGCAGGTTTTTCCCATACAGCCCGACGCCGATGCAGAATTCAAACAGGAAAACCTTTCGCCGCGCTTCGGCGTGCAAACCGCCACCGAAAAGTGCGTTCAGTTTCGCCTGATTTGCGTCGCCCCGCTTGGCGCGTGCAACGAACGCCAGAGTCAGGTTTCCCCGCCGAACTCTTCCCACGCACGGACCGAATCGGCCGCATACATCAGCGACGGGCCGCCGCCCATGTACACCGCCACCGCCAGCGTCTCGGTGAGTTGCGCATAGCTGGCGCCCAATCGCACCAGCGTCTTCACGTGAAAGCCGATGCAGCCATCGCAATGGCCGGCCACGCCGATCGACAACGCCATCAACTCCTTGTCGATCGCCGACAGCACACCGGGCTCCATCGCCGCCTTCGACATCGCCGTGAATGCGTCCAGCGTGCCTGATTGCGCCGAGCGCAGGGTACCGACCGCCTTGCCGAGATCCTGGGTGAGTTCTTTGTAGGACTTGCTGGACATGGGCTCGCTCCTCGTGTGGGGTCGAGACCAGTCTGGTCGTCATTTGGGCGCACGCGAGTGGCTGCGACAGCGTGTCGCGGATAGGAGCTTCAGTTCCACCGTCCCGGTAGCGCCATGCCTGTCGTTCGATCACGACTCCAAGCTTCAGTCATCCATGCACATTTATCGGAGTAGCATTCGTTGCACCCATCGCGATGCATGACCGTGGCAGGCGTCCCGCACGCGCTGCTGGCGATATCGCAACGGAGAACGTAGTGGTAATCCAGGATGTTCGGCCGCGTGCCAGTGCAGCGTTTCCTGAAACCAGTTGGGGGCTGGTACTTGCCACGCGCGACGATGCGGGCAACGGACGTGACGCGTTTGCGGACTTGTGCCGCCGCTACTGGATGCCGGTCTATGCCATGGTGCGACGGCACGGCCTTGCCCCGGCCGATGCCGAGGATCTGGTGCAGGGATTCTTTCTGCATCTGATCGAACATGGCACGGTCGGGAGGGCCGATCCCGCGCTCGGCCGCTTCCGCAGCTTCCTGCTGGGCGCATTGCGCTGGTTCCTGGCCAACGAATACGAACGCGATACCGCGCTCAAGCGGGGCGGCCACAGCACGTTCGTTCCGATCGACCGTGCCGAGGTGGAGTCGTCGCTGCAATTCAACGCGGAGAGTGAAGAGTCGCTCGATCTGCAATTCGATCGGCAGTGGGCACGGGCGCTGGTCAGGAACGCACTCGACGCGCTGCGCGCCGAGTATGCCAAAAGCGCACAGGCTCAGCTTTATGCGACCTTGCAGTCCTGTCTGGATCCTGCCGTTGTCACGCCGTCCTACGCAGATCTCGCCACGCGCCTCGCGTGCAACGAAGGCGCGGTCAAAGTCGCCGTGCACCGGTTGCGCGGACGCTTTCGTGCCGTCTTGCGCCGCGAGGTGGCACTTACGGTTGCGACGGCGCAGGAGGTCGACGAAGAACTGGCCTATCTCCGTGACGTGCTCGCGGCGTCGCTGTTACCGGCAAGTGCGTCATGAACGCGTTCACGACTTCACGCAAGGTGAGCTGCGCGACCTGCGGCAGCGCATGGGACGACTCGCTGCCCGCTGGCCTCTGCGCGCGTTGCTTGTTGGCGTTCGCGCTTGAGGCCGAGCCTGGCTCCGACGCAGGCAGCGCCACCGGTCCGGCCGACCTGGTAGATACGGGGGCGCGCATCGAGCAGATCGTCGGTCGCTATCACCTGCTCGGTGAGATCGACCGTGGTGGTGTCGGCGTCGTCTATCGCGCCTGGCAAGCCGATCTCAACCGCGAGGTCGCGCTGAAGATGTTGTTGCCCGGGCGGCTGGAAACGAGGGATGCGCTCGACCGTTTTCGCCGCGAGGCCGAGCTGATGGCCAGCCTCGATCACCCGGGTATCCTGCCGGTCTACGAGGTCGGCGCCCACGCCGGGCTTCCGTACTTCAGCATGAAGCTCGCCGAAAGCGGCAACCTGGCCCAGCGCATTCCGACGTTGCAGGGACAATTCCGCGAGTGCGCGCGACTCGTTGCCTTGGTCGCCCGCGCGATCGGACACGCCCACGGTCACGGCGTGCTCCATCGCGATTTGAAACCGTCGAATATCGTGTTCGATGCCGCCGATCAGCCGCTGGTCACGGATTTCGGGCTTGCACGGCGGTTGGCGGTCGACAGTTCGTTGACTGGCATCGATGCGGTGATCGGCACGCCTCGTTATGTGGCTCCTGAAGTCCTCACCACGGCTGGCCGTGACCTGACCGCGGCGGCGGATATCTACGGACTCGGCGCGATCCTTTACGAGTTGCTGTGCGGCCACGCGCCGTTTGCCGAGCTGAGTCCACTGCAGATCCTGCAACAGATCCCGACGCGACGGCCGCATCCACCACGCCATTTCGATGCGTCCATCCCGGCAGCACTCGAAGCGATCTGTCTGCGCTGTCTGGAGAAACGTCCCGCCGATCGCTATCCATCGGCCGATGCTCTGGCTACCGCGCTGGATGCGTGGCTGGCGGGTACCCGGCCTGGCATCTTTGCCCGTCTGCGTGACACGCAACTCGCCCTGCCCTCGCGCCGCCGTCGCGCGGGCTTGGCCGCGATCATGCTTTTGCTCGTCGGCCTGGTGGCGGCTGGAGCCTGGTGGGTAACGCGCGAGCCGATACCACTTCCAGATCCGGCAGTTGCCACTCGTACTGTGGCGGTACTGCCCTCCGCTCTGCAAATGGCAACGCCGTTCGAACGGGAAGCGGCCCGGCAAATGGCAGCTCATCTGCACTTGTCAACACCGCTGCGTCTGTTGCCATTCGACGCGACGCTTGCGACGGTGACGTCCAAGCAGGTCCCGGTCAGCGACAACGACGTGGACACCGCACTCGGCGCCTTCATCTTGGTCGAGGTTGCGGCGTTACCTGGGGACCCACGCGTTGCGGTCATGGCGGTCGACGATCTGCGCGAGGAACGACTTTACGAAGCTACATTCGCGCTTTCCGACATGAATAGCGTTGCCCACAAGCTCGCTGACGCGCTGAAGCAACGACGTCAAAAGCCCACCGCCGAGGCTCGCTTGTCACGCAGCGCGCTGGCACAGTTGTGGCACGCCATAGGCTGGTTGCGAAATCCGGGCGAAGGGACGAATGCGATGGCCATCGCGGCGCTCAAGGACGTGATCACCAAAGCACCGGATTCAGCGCTGGCACACGCGTGGCTCGCGTATGCGTACAACTCGCACGGTGGTGAAGTATTCTGGCTGGATTCCGCGATCGACGAAGCGGCCCGTGCCCAGCGCATGGATCCCAGTCTGGGGTTGGCGCCGCGGCAATTGGGTTTGGCGTACTCCCGCAAGTATTGGTTTTCCCGCGCCATGGCTGCGCATGAGCAGTCGCTTGCGCTGGGTAGCCGGTGGGTCGATGCGGAATTGGGCCTGCTCTATTACATCACGGGACGCTTCGAGCAAAGTTATCGCGCGTATGTTGACGACCAGCGCTTCGCGCTGGGATACCAATGGGACCAGGTCGCCGTGGCTGGTGTCCTGTTTACCGTCGGCGAGAACTATGCAGGTGAGCGGACCATGCGGATGGTCATGGCACAGGAGCCCGATCCGATGCTTCGCAAACTGCACGAAGCCGAGATCGCGTTTTATCTCCACAATTTTGCCCGTTGCAGTGAACTGGCAGGCAGCATCAACCCGGAAACCTCAGATGAATTCTTCATTGCATCGAGCATGGTTCAAATTTGCGCTGTGGAACAGGGTGATTTTGCTGCAGCTTTGATGACGATGGATGCTACCAAACGTGCTTACGCGAATGCACACGGATCCCCCAACGGTAATAACCCGGCGTTGCTCGAAGCGATATTGCTCGCGCGTTTGAACCGTAACGAAAAGGTTCCCGCCCTGCTGAAGGAGGCCCGCCAAAGCCTGCAGGCAGCGATCGACAGCAACAACGAATCTCCGGCCGTGTGGCTGCGCATGGCGGCGGTGCAGCGTCTCGGGGGCGAAGTCGACGTCGCGTACACCACGCTGGACCACGCCTTCGCGCTGGGCCTGACCGTCAACAACCGCAATCGCTCGGACCTGGAGTTCCTGCCCTTCCAGGGTGATCCCCGCTTCGCGGTGCTGCGGGCGAAATCTGAAGCCTATGTGGCGGCGCAGCGCAAGAAAATCGCAGTGCTGCTGCCTGCCGAACTGCGCGAACCGGTCACGGACCAGCCACTGGCGGGCGCGGCGAAACCATCTCCGGCCGCCTTCAGGCACCACGAGCTGTAACCAGGGGCGATCGATTCCCGGATAGACAGATAGCGGGCGTCGTGCGTATCCGCGCACGGGAGGCCGCATCCACCGGGGAGATCGTCATGCGTATCAACCTTCAAGCAAACCGGGATTCGGGAGACGGCAGCAAGCTGCGCGCAAAAATCGCGAAGCCGAAGGCCGCCAAGCTGGCAACAGCACTCCTGCTCGCGCTGGGCTTCATCGCGCCCGCGTGCGCGGCAAATTTCCTGGTCTACAAGACCGGCGACAGCGGTCGCGGCACGTTGCGTGACGCGGTTCAGCAGGCAAATGCCACGCCGGGTTCGCACACCATCTGGTTCGTGCTGCGGCCACACAGCACGATCACCCTGCTCTCGGGGCAACTTGCCCTGACCGGCCCGAACATCACCATGCGTGGGCCGGGTCGCAGCTGGTTGACCATCAGCGGCAACCAGCACTCACGCATCTTCGATGTCGAGGCCGGCAGCCTTGCGCTCAGCGACATGACCTTGCGCGATGGCCTGGCCCAAGGCGATGCGACGAACTTTTATGATCTGGCCGGCGGTGCTATCCGGGTCGGCGTGCTGCCTGACGCGCCAGCATCGGCACAAGCCTCGCCATTGAAGCTGACTCTGGATCGCGTCGCGTTCATCAACAATCGCGCCAACGCGCCGGACCTGTCAGGCGGCGGCGCGATCGAAATGGAGGGCAACGCAACCTTGGTGGTGCGCAATAGCCAGTTTTTCGGCAACAGCGCGGCGGCCTTTGGAGGTGCCATCCAGATGCTGGGTTCGGCCGATGGCAGTCCGGTTGATGTGGGCAGCTTTGATATCCGGGACAGCTCGTTCATCGGCAACCATATCGACATGAACGGTACTGAGGTTGGCCAAGGCGGAGCCATCCTCGCGTATGGTCCCGCAGGCGCGATTCGCTACAGCGTTTTCCGCGACAACGTGATCAACGATGCACCACTCGATCGACCCGACATGGATGGTGAGGGTGGCGCGTTGGCCCTACTGCTGATCGATCGGCCGATCAGCATCGACAACACTGAAATCAGCCACAACACGATCGCGCTGCGCCCTGGCGTTTTCAGCCAGGGAGGCGGTCTCGATTGCGAAAATCTGGATCGCATCGGCGGGACTACACCATTGAGAATCACCAATGCGACAATTTCTGGCAACGAGGCCCAAAGCGGTGCGGCGATAGTAGCGGGCTGCAATCTGGAACTTTCAAATACCACGATCGCCAATAACATCGGTCATGGGCCGGACCCCGAGGGGGCCGGTGGCGATGCCGTCGAGGTGATTTTCAACAGCGGCAAGTTCAATGCGCGGAGTACGCTGCTCTCCGATCCGGACACCGA
>JBDTEG010000119.1:0-8626 GCA_039922695.1 Rhodanobacter sp.
TAAGGCCGCGAGGGAGGCCACGATATAGCGGGCCCGACCGTGAATAATGTCTCTGACCCCTTTCTCCTACTACACGCCGTACGGGTTGGCGGTGGCGAGCGTGGGGCCCGCGCCGAACGGGCCGGGGTATACGGGACATGTGAATGATCCGGATACTGGGTTGGTGTATATGCAGGCGCGCTATTACGATCCGGCGGTGGGGCGCTTCCTCAGCGTCGATTCTGTTCAACCAAAAGCCGCCGACGTTTTTGGATTCAACCGATACCTATACACTAAAGATAACCCGATTAACGGAATCGACCCGGATGGGCGAGCGGCTCTTTTCGTCACTGTTGGTCTAACTGCCGTCGCGGGCACAGGTAAATATCCATTCGCAACCGTAACTCACGAGACAACGGGTGATAGTTTCAAAGTAGGCGGGGGAGTTGCAACGATACAGGTAGGCATAGGGGTATTCCACAGCAGTGAAAAAGACACAAGCGCGGGCGGCTTCGCTACCGGCCAGGCAGCAGTCACCGGTCTTGCGCCGAGCGGTAATACGAACTTAGTAGCGGCCGTGAAGGTACCTAGTAGCAAGTCGAATGGCGTTCTAGGCGCTAGTGTAGGCAAAGGTCTCAGCATAGGGATAACAAACGCCCAAAGCGTAGTGGATCTAAGCGGCGTCGCAAAGGTTTCGCAGATTGACCTCGGTGTAATAAGTCTTCAACTATCGACGAGTAAAGCTGCTGACGGGAAGAGCATTTGGGGCGAGTCAGTAGGTGAGACCGCTGGACTAGCTGCGAGTAATTATCAAACGAAAACTCTCACGACACCGTAACGAGTTCGGTTTAGTCCAAGCGAGAGGGAAGTTAAATGGATTTGTGTCAACTGCAATATGATATTGCTGACGCCGGTTTTTCCTGGTGGTGGCCTACGCTTGGGTTAGCTGCCGGACTGCTAGGTGCGTTGGTAATAGCACTGACTTCTCGTGCGCGCTCCGCTCGTTGGAGGAAAGTGATGGTCATCGCGCCACTCGTATTTGGTGTTCTATGGTTCTTGGGTATTGGCTTTTCGACGTACTCCTCATATTACAAATTAAAGAGTCGTTACTTGAATGGAACTTTCAAAAGCGTCGAAGGCAAAGTCGTGAGCTTCCACGCCGGAAATACCGATCGTGGTGGAGCAAAGGATACGTTCACCGTTTCCGGTGTCAGTTTCTCCGTTACTAGTTCAATGGGCCCTGGGTACAGAGATATGCAAGCATCAGGATCGCCTTTGCAAAACGGCGTTGAAGTGAAGATAGGCTATGTCGATAGCAAGATCGTCAGTCTTGAAATCTGTGACAAATAGGAAAAAGGTGCCAAGGACGAATGGCACTGACTTAAGCGCAAGTCCATAAGCAGCGGCAGGGGTCAGGTCTTGTTTTGCCACATGGCGCGGTCTAGCGTCAGCCCATGAGCCGTCCCCTTCGCGTCGAATTTGCCGGCGCCCTATACCACGTGATGGCGCGCGGGGACACGCGTGCGGCGATCTTTCGGGACGATGAGGATCGGCAGGGTTTTTGTGGGGGATTGGCGCGGGTGTGCGATCGCTTTCGATGGCGTCTATGGCGTTACTGCCTGATGGACAATCACTACCATCCGCTGGTCGAGACGCTGGTGCCGACCCTCTCGCGCGGGATGCGGGAGGTCAACGGGGTGTACACCCAGGCTTTCAATCGGCGTCACGGCCGGGTCGGCCATGTGCTGCAGGGACGCTACAAGGCGGTGCTTGTCGACAAAGACAGTTACCTGCTGGAGCTGTCGCGCTACATCGTGCTCAATCCGGTGCGGGCGCGGTTATGCCCGACGGCGGCTGACTGGCCCTGGAGCAGCTATCGGGCCGTCATGGGGAAAGCAGCGGCGTCCGACATGCTGGCGGTCACTGAGACGCTGTCGTTGTTTGCCGAGGATCGCGGTGTGGCACGGCGCGCGTTCGCCCGATTCGTCGCGGCGGGTGTGGGAGTGTCGTTGCCCGAGAACAAGCGGCAATTGTTTCTGGGGAACGACGACTTTGCAGAACGCATGATGGCGCTCGCCAAGAAGCCTTCGACTGAAGTACCCCGCAAGCAACGAGCGCAGAGATCACTTGCTCAATACGAGCGTGCTGCGTCCGATCGCGACAGTGCCATCCGCGCCGCCTATGCCAGCGGTACCTATACATTGAAGGCCATCGGCGAGCACTTTGGTCTGCACTACGCCACGGTAAGCCGAATCGCGCGAACGGACATGTCGCAAAACGTGACCTGATCCGGAGGTTGCGCGGCCAAGCGACCGGGTTTGTCTCAACAATCCCGTCCACTTGCCGATAATGGGGTAGCGGCGGCAAGCCGGTCGGGTGCGCGCCAGGACTTCGGGGTGCGCGGACCGGTCCGGCGCGTTTGCCTTGCGAACACATCTCACTCCTGTACTCTGAATCCCAACGGATCCCGCATGGCGGCGGACTTGCCACAATCTCTGGATTTCGACGAGCTCCATCCAGCGAGCAAGGATCGTCTGGTGGGCGAACTTGCCGACACTTCGGTGGGGGGTCGGTCCCGGTGGCGTCCAGGTGCATGGTTGTGGGGCCTGCTTGCGTTGTTCGCGGGACTGACCCTGGCATTTGCCGCGCATCACCAGCAGCAACAACGATACGAAGCCGAACGGGCGCTGGTTCGCGCCGAGATGGCCGGCAGGACGTACATGGCCTTGCAAAACAAGTTGCACTCGGCCGAATCGATGCTGCGTGCCATCCAGACACTGTTCCTGGCGTCGGACGAGGTGACTCAGCCCGAATTCGCCAGCTTTTACAGCAATATGCGCCCTCGCGAGCAGTTCCCGAGTCTGCTTGCGTTGGCTTATGCGCAGCGCGAACCCGGTTCGCACGGCGACCGCTATGTCACGCGCTGGGTGGAACCACAGGCGGGCAACGAGGCCGTCGTCGGGCTGGATGTCGGCAAGCAACCGAACAACCTTGCCGGACTGATGGTGTCGCGAGACAGTGACCAGGCCACGTTGTCCGCACCATTTCGAGCCGTGCAGCAAACGGTCGACTCGAATGTCGATGACGGCATCACCCTCAGGCTCCCGGTGTTCAGTCCCGGGGATCCCCCCCAAACCCTCGCGCAGCGGCGCGAGCGCATGCGCGGTTCGATTGCCGTGTCTTTCCGGGTCAGCAAACTGGTCGGCAACTTGCTGCCGAAGGATGTGAAGCAGCAGTTGCGGCTGAAGCTCTTCGATGTCACCGATGCCCGGAATGCATTGCTCCTGTTCGACTCGATGCCCGCTGCAGCGAACCAGGCAAAGGACCTCCAGTTCGAGCGCCAGCTGGCTTATGGCGGCCGCAGCTGGGACGTGGTGATGCAACCACGCCAGACCGGCACTCCCGTGATTGACTGGCGCCAGTCCACCCTGCCGATCGGCATGCTGGCGAGTGTGCTGCTGGCGTTGCTGGTGTACTCGATCGTCAGCACGCGGCAGCGCGCGCTGGAGCTGGGTTGGCGGATGAGCCGGCGCTATCGCGAAAGCGAGGAGCGTTTCCGGGCACTGAACGAATTGTTGCCGGCGCTGGTCTTGCTGGCGGATGTCGAGAGTGGCGGGATCACCTACGCGAATCGCGCTTCGCGCGACCGTCTTGGAAATCAGGTGACGGCACGCTTGTTGCCGGACCTGTTCGAGGATGGACTCCTGCGTACCCAGCTGCGTGATGGCGATGCCAGTGGTTGTGCACGCATCGAGGCGCAGTTGATCAACGACGCGGGCGAGCGATTCTGGGCGAGCCTGGCGATTTCGCAGGTGGAGCTGAGTGGTGGAAGCAGGCTTCTCATGGTCGCCAGCGACATCAGCGAGGAGCGTCAGCTGACCGAGCAACTGGGTCACCAGGCCAGCCACGATGGTTTGACCGACCTGTACAACCGGCGCGAATTCGAGCGTCGGCTGCAAAACGTACTGGCGGCGGGCGTCGCGGGTTCGCCCATGGTGGCGCTGCTCTATCTGGACCTCGATCAGTTCAAGTTGATCAATGATACCTCCGGTCATCTGGCCGGCGATCAGTTGCTTGCCCAGCTTTCGACCGTGATGCGCGAACAGCTGCGGGCCCCGGACGTGCTTGCCCGACTCGGTGGGGACGAGTTTGGCGTGCTGCTGACGCGCGTCGCCAGCCACGACGAAGCCGAGCGGGTTGCCGAGCGCCTGCGCCGCTGCATCGACGGATACGTCTTCATCTGGGAACAGCGCAGCTACATGATCAGTGCCAGCATTGGCGGGGTGATCATCGATCACTCGGGCGCCGTGGCGAAGGATCTGTTGAGCCAGGCCGACAGCGCCTGTTACATGGCCAAGGAGATGGGCCGCAATCGCGTTCATTTCTATGCCGAGCGCGACGACCAGACCATGCGTCGGCGCAGCGAGATGGAGTGGGCCAACCGCTTGCGCTGGGCGATCGACGAACGTCGGCTGCACCTGGCCTACCAGGAGGTGTGGTCGCTGCCGCTGGACGCGGGGGGCGCACCCGGCATCGAGATGCTGTTGCGCTTTCGCGAGGAAACGGGCGAGATGGTGACGCCCGGCGTATTCCTTCCCGCCGCCGAGCGCTACGGACTGATGCCTCAGGTCGACCGCTGGGTGATTGAAACCACGCTGGCGAATTTCGAGCGCCTGCATTCCGCAGGGAGCCATGTGGACATGGTGGCGATCAACCTTTCCGGCGCCAGCATCGACGATGAGGCACTGGCGCAATGGATCATCAGGTTGATGCATCGCTACGGGGTCGACCCCGCGCGGGTGTGTTTCGAGATCACCGAAACGGTGGCGGTGCGCAACCTTTCAAATGTGGCGCGTTGCATGGCGCCCTTGCGCGCGGCGGGCTGCCGCATTGCGCTGGACGACTTCGGCGCGGGCATGTCGTCGTTCACCTATTTGAAGAACCTGCCGCTGGACATCATCAAGATCGACGGCAGCTTCGTGCGTGACATGTTGACCGATCCGGTAAGTCACCTGATGGTCAAGGCGGTTACCGACATCGGTCATCGGCTCGGTCTGGAGGTCATTGCCGAGTGGGTGGCGGATGCTCCGACCGTGGAGGCGCTGACCTTGCTGGGGATAAACCGGGTGCAGGGGTTCAGCCTGCATCGCCCGGAACTGGCGCTGTTCAACCGCGACTGACTGGCCTGCATGCGCAGCATTCTTGCGCTCTCCTTGCGTCTGATACAGGTCATGGGAGCATCGGGGGTGGCTGTGGCACCATGAAGAGTCATTCTCATTCAATCTGACGACACCATGTCCGAACAGCTCTCCCCCGACGGTACGCCGTCGGCTTTCGCCGACATCCCTCGACTGTTGGCCTCCGCACCGCACCGACCCCTGTTCCTGGCGGGCACCGTGGCGCTGATGCTGAGCATGGCGTGGTGGGCGGTGGAGCTTACCTGGATGCGCTTCGGGATGGCGGGCTGGCCGCAACCCACGATACCGCCGGCGTATGGACACGGCATGCTGATCCAGTACGGCCTGTTTCCGCTGTTCATGTTCGGCTTCCTGATGACCACCTTCCCGCGCTGGCTGGGTCGACCGGATCTGCCGCGCACGCGCTTTCTGCCGGTGGCTGGCTGCATATTTGGCGGTTATGTACTGGCGAACGTGGGCCTGCTCGACCTGGCGTGGCTGCTCAAGCTGGGCATCGCCGTGATGCTGATCGGCTATGGCGTCGGCGTGTGGACACTGGGCGGCGTGTTGCGCGCGTCGGTGGCCGAACGCAAGGGCCATGCGCGCTCTGCCTTGGCGGCGCTGGGCCTGGGCACGCTGGGTCTGGCGATTTTCCTGGCCTATCTGTTCGGCGCGCCGGCGGAATGCGCGCTGCTGGCGATCAACATCGGTACCTTCGGCCTGTTGTTGCCGATCTATTTCACGGTGATGCACCGCATGCTGCCATTCTTCACCGGCAACCTGGTGAAGGGCTACCCGGTGATCCGCCCGGACTGGAGCATGCCGGTGGTGTGGGCGCTGTTGCTGGTGCACCTGGTGCTGGCGTGGCGTGGCGTGCTGGGCTGGCTTTGGCTGGTCGACCTGCCGCTGGCGCTGGTGTTCGCGTGGCATTCGTTGAGCTGGCGCCCATGGCAGGCGATGCACCCCGGCATCCTGGCCGTGCTGCACATGGCGTTTGCGTGGTTGCCGGTGGCCTTCGTGCTGTTTGCAATCCAGGATGTGGTGTATGCCGTCAGCGGACAGTTCATCCTCGGCCGCGCGCCGCTGCACGCGCTGGGCATCGGCTTCTTCGGCTCGATGCTGGTCGCGATGGTTACCCGGGTGACCCAGGGTCACTCCGGCCGGCCAATGCAGATGGGCAAGGTGTCGTGGCTTTGTTTCGCGCTGCTGCAGGTGGTGGCGCTGGTACGCATCCGTGCCGAACTGGGTGGCGACATGTATCTGTGGCTGGTGGTCGCCGCCTACGGCTGGTTGCTGGCGTTCCTGCCATGGGTGCTGCGTTCGGCATGGATTTACCTCACGCCGCGGGCCGATGGCAAACCGGGTTGATGCGACGTCGCAACATCCTGCGGCAGGGTGACGCAGGCGCCGGCTGAGTGGTCCTCGATTGACGCAGGTCAATCACAAGATATTACGTTCACCTAGGCTTGCACCGAACCCAGGAGAACGTCCATGTTGCGTCCGTTGACAACCGTTGTTGCCGCCCTCGCCGTGTGTGCGCTGGCGGCGTGCTCCGGCAAGCCTGCGCCGCCGGCGGCAGGCTCTGCCGGCAGTCCCACCACGTCCAAGTCCGTTGCCTCCGAGCGTGGCGATTTCGGCCCGCCTCAGGGCGAGCCCATCCATGCCGTATTGACCAGCCCGCCGCACGTGCCGCCGCCGATCCATCGCAACCATCCGGCGAAGGTGATCGTGGAGCTGGAAGTCGTCGAGAAGGAGATGCCGATCTCCGAGGGCGTGAGCTACACGTTCTGGACTTTCGGTGGCACCGTGCCGGGCAGTTTCATCCGCGTGCGCCAGGGTGACACGGTAGAGTTCCATTTGAAGAATGCGCCGGACAGCAAGATGCCGCACAACATCGACCTGCATGGTGTGACCGGCCCGGGTGGCGGCGCGGCGTCCAGCTTCACCGCGCCGGGGCATGAGTCGCAGTTCACCTTCAAGGCACTCAACCAGGGCATCTACGTCTACCACTGTGCCACCGCGCCGGTGGGCATGCACATCGCCAACGGCATGTACGGCTTGATCCTTGTCGAGCCACCGGAGGGGATGAGCCCGGTCGATCACGAGTACTACGTGATGCAGGGCGACTTCTACACCACCGGCAAGTATCGCCAGAAGGGTCACCAGCCGTTCGACATGGAGAAGGCGATCGACGAGAACCCGACCTACGTGTTGTTCAACGGCAAGGAAGGCGCACTTACCGGCGACAACGCACTGACTGCCAAGACCAATGAAAAGGTGCGTATGTTCGTCGGCAATGGTGGCCCGAACCTGATTTCCAGCTTCCATGTGATCGGCGAGATCTTCGACAAGGTGCAGCCCGAAGGCGGCACCCATCCGCAGGAAAATGTGCAGACCACGCTGATCCCCTCCGGCGGCGCCGCGATGGTGGAGTTCCACACCGACGTACCGGGCAGCTACGTACTGGTGGATCACTCGATCTTCCGCGCCTTCAACAAGGGTGCGCTGGGCATCCTCAAGGTGGATGGCCCGGAGAACAAGCTGGTCTATTCCGGCAAGGAAGTGGATTCGGTCTACCTGGGCGATCGCTCGGAGCCCAACCTCGCGGCGGTGAGCGTGGCGGCAAGGGCGCATGCCGCCGGTACGCTGACCAAGGCCGAGCAGATCGCGGCGGGCAAGCAGTTGTTCACCGGTACCTGCTCGGTTTGCCACCAGCCCAATGGCGAGGGTCTCGCCAACGTGTTCCCGCCGCTGGCCAAGTCGGACTACCTGGCAGCCGATCCGAAGCGGGCGATTGGCGTCGTCACCCACGGCCTCACCGGCAAGGTCACGGTCAACGGACACGAGTACGACTCGGTGATGCCACCGATGGCGCAGCTGACCGATGACGAAGTGGCAAACATCCTCACCTACGTGCTGAACAGCTGGGACAACCCGGGTGGCCAGATCAGCAAGGAAGAAGTGGCCAGCGAGCGCGCCAAGGGTGGCCCGGCCGTGGCGGCGGAGCACTGAGATGCGCGCGTGGTTGGCCCTGGCCTTGATGCTGGTACTACGCCCGGCAGCGGCGGCTGACTACGTCGCCCTGCCGGGAGGCAGCTTCACCAGCGTATTGCCAGCCGATGGCAAGGTCGCGCCGGCGCAGGTCGCGCCCTTCCGCATGCGGACGGAACTGGTGACCAATGGTGACTTCCTGGCGTTCGTGAAGGCGCATCCCGAGTGGCAACGCGACAAGGTGGCCAGCATCCTGGCCGACGCTCGCTACCTGACCCAGTGGGAAAGCGCCGGGAGCCTCGGTAGCGCACACGCGCGGCAGCCGGTGACACGGGTCAGCTGGTTTGCCGCGCAGGCTTATTGCGAAAGCGAGCAGGCGCGGTTGCCCGGCTGGTACGAGTGGGAGTTTGCCGCCGCGGCCGATGCAACCCGTCGTGACGCGCGCAAGGATGCCGCCTGGCGTGAGGACATCCTGGGCT
>JBDTEG010000120.1:0-3481 GCA_039922695.1 Rhodanobacter sp.
ACGGGCGGGCGTCTGCGCAGAACGCCCGTCCGCGGAAGACTCAACTCTTCGGGCGCACGCACCGCCATCCGAAACGCCCGGAGGCACCGCCCGACCGTTGCCGGCCGGGCGCCGCTGGCTCCTTCATGGGGGCCGATGGCTCCTCATGGCAACGCACCTATATCGCCCCATAGGCCATCAGTCATGTTGTGAAATCGGGCTACACCCCTTGACGATTCGAAACATGGTGTTATAGTTCACTACAACACCACCCAACGAGATCACCAAGGAGGTTCGTCATGAAAGCGTACAAACTGATCGCCGGCGCCGCGGCCATCCTGCTCACCTTCGCAAGTCTGCGTGCGGTTCTTTACAACGTCGACGCGTGGCAACCGGCCCACGGCAGCACCCGCACCGCAACCATCCATGTCACCGACCTGGCACCGATCGTGGTCCGTCCCAGCGCGGCCGAGAAGCGTGCCGCGTCCCTGATGAGCGACTCGACGGTTCTGGGCATGATGACCCTGCCGGCGGGTTCGGAAAACAACGCTGACGTGTCGATTCAGCCACTCGGCGTACTCGGGTCGCAATTGGTGATGCCCTACTATTCGTTCGGCAAGAAGTTCGGCCGCATCACCAAGGAATAAGTCATGACCATCACCTGGAACGACAGCGTCCCGATCTATCGCCAACTGCACCAACGTGTGGTGGCGATGATCCTGGACGGCGCCTTGAATGAGGGCGACCCGCTGCCGTCGGTACGCCAGGTGGCTGCGGACTATCAGATCAATCCGCTGACCGTATCGAAGGCGTATCAGGAACTGGTCGACGAACAACTGGTAGAAAAAAGGAGGGGCCTGGGCATGTTTGTCATCGAGGGCGCGCACGATGCGCTGCTGAAATCGGAACGCGAGCGGTTCCTGCGTGAGGAATGGCCGGTGGTGTATGCCCGCCTGCAACGCCTCGGGCTGGATTTGAAAACACTGATGCGTGAAGCGGCCACCCACCCGGAGAGTCAGTCATGAGCGCGGTGATTTCGGCCAACGGCCTGAGCAAGCGATACAAGACGACGTTGGCCCTGGACCAGGTCAGCTTCCAGATCGAGCGGGGCCGCATCGTCGGGCTCATCGGGCCGAATGGCGCGGGCAAGACCACGGCGCTGAAAGCCATCCTCGGTCTTACCGACTTCAGCGGCGAGCTGAACGTGCTGGGTTACGACCCGCGCAAGCAGCGCGACAAACTGATGGGCGAGGTTTGCTTCATTGCCGACGTGGCGGTGCTGCCGCGCTGGATCCGCGTTTGCGAAGTGGTCGACTTCGTCGCCAACGTGCACCCGCGCTTCGATCGCGCCAAGTGCGAGGCATTCCTGGCACGCACCAAACTGCAACCGGCACAGCGCGTACGGCAGATGTCCAAGGGCATGATCGTGCAACTGCATCTTGCCCTGGTGATGGCCATTGACGCCAAGTTGCTTATCCTGGACGAACCCACCCTGGGCCTGGACATTCTCTACCGCAAGCAGTTCTACCAGAGCCTGCTGGAAGACTACTTCGACGAGAACAAGACGATCATCGTCACTACTCACCAGGTCGAGGAAGTCGAGCACATCCTCACCGACCTGATGTTCATCCGCGACGGCAAGATCGTGCTTGACGCGGACATGGATGCCGTGGGTGAGCGTTATATCGAGGTGATGGTGAATTCCGACAAGGCCGACGCCGCCCGCGCTTTGAAACCGCTGGACGAGCGCCAGGTCTTCGGCAAGAGCATTTTTCTGTTTGACGGTGTCGGACGCGCGCAACTGGAAGTCCTGGGCGAAACCCGCCGGCCTTCCATCAGCGACCTGTTCGTCGCCACCATGAAGGGAACCTACGCATGAAAACCTTCTACTGGCTGGTGAAACGAGAGTTCTGGGAGCACCGGGGCGGGTTTCTGTGGGCACCTGTCATCACCGGCGGCATCTTCGTCCTGTTGAACCTGATGGGCATCGTCACCGGCGAAGTGCTGGGCGCGAGCCACGGCTTCCGCATGAATGTCTTCGGCGGCGGCAGTGACATGAGCCGACTGGTCACGGCGCTGGATCAACAATCCATGAATACGGTCGGCGCCGGACTTGACCTGGTGATGTATTCGTCCACCATGATCATCGGCATCGTGCTCGGCTTCGTGGTGTTCTTCTACTGTCTCGGCGCGCTCTACGACGATCGCCGCGATCGCAGCATCCTGTTCTGGAAGTCGCTTCCGGTCTCTGACACGGCTACCGTTCTCTCCAAGGTTGCCGCTGCCACCGTGGTCGCTCCATTCATCACCGTGGTCGTGGGCGCGTTGACCGGCCTGCTGATGTTGCTCACGTTCGCGATCGCGTTGTCCCTGCACGGTGTCAGCGTATGGCATCTGCTGAGCCTGTCGCACCCGCTGCGAGTGATCGCGAATCTGATCGGCTCGATCCCGTTGTACGTGTTGTGGGCCTTGCCCGCGGTGGGCTGGCTGATGTTGTGTTCGGCCTGGGCGCGCAGCAAGCCCTTCCTGTGGGCGGTAGCGTGGCCAGTGGGCGTGGGCATCGTGATCGGCTGGTTCAACCTGCTGGGTACGGTGAACGTCTCCAACAGCTGGTACTGGCGTGAAGTGGTGGCCCGCATGCTGGGCAGCGTGTTTCCGGGTGGCTGGCTGCGTGAAGTCCACGGCATTGGTGGAAACAACCCCGCTGAGCTGTTGTCCAGCCTGGGCGTGCTGCACACCTACTCGGTCATGGGTTCGCTGAACTTGTGGATCGGCGTGGCCGCGGCCGTCGCCATGCTGGCCGGCGCGATCTGGTTTCGCCGCTGGCGCGATGACAGCTGATTTCCGGTTGAATTCAAGAAAGGAGAACGCTCATGAAACCCACCACGTTCAGCACCCTCGCGCTGGTCCTGCTGTTGCCCCTCGCCGCTTGTAGTCAGTCAAGTCCGGACGGCTCCCAACCGCGCGGCGCGAACGACACGGCGCAGGCCACAAAGGACGCCAGCGACAAAGGTTCCCCGTCGGGAATTTCCGGGGAAATCCAGAAGGCGATGCAGCAGGCCAAGCAGGAGCTTGCCAGCAAGAACATCGACGTCAACAAGATTCATGTCGGCGGTGACTTTCTCGGCGACAACGGCACGCAGCCCAAGGCGGAAATCACGCCCCAGGGCGATCTGTTGATCGCCGGCAACAAGGTGGCGGCCACGCCCGCACAACAGGTCTTGTTGCTGGACTATCGCAGGCAAATTGTCGGCATCGCCGAAGCCGGCATGGACATCGGGGCCGAGGGTGCCGACCTGGGTATCAGCGCAGCCAAGGAGGCTCTGTGGGGTAAATTCACTGGCAAGAGCGACAAGGACGTTGAAGCGGCCATGAAGCCGCAAACCGACAAGATCAAGGCTGCCGCCGTGACGCTCTGCAAGCGCCTGCCAGACCTGCTTTCCAGTCAGCAAAAGCTGGCTGCGGCCATGCCGGCGTTCCGGCCCTATGCAACGATGCAAGA
>JBDTEG010000121.1:0-3857 GCA_039922695.1 Rhodanobacter sp.
TTCGCCCCTGGCAGCCATGCTCGCGCGGCACGCCAGCGCCAAGGCCATCGCCGCCAGCGATGCCGCCCTGCATGAGGCTCTGACCGGCATCGCGAGGGCATGATCGGGACGGCGAAACTCCGACGCATTTGGGGCACCCCAGGGTTGGCCGAGGCTGCCATCCGCATCGGCGCCCCTCGCCAATGGTTTCATTTGCATCTATCTGGACACCTAGCCGTCCAAACGTTGTTCTGGCAGCCCTGAAGCTTTCTTCATAAAGATTTTTGTTGACAGAGCGTACCGGCATCGTTTACGGTCAATCCATGTCGCAGCGCAACAGTCATTGCCATACCGCCGAAATGAACCGTTTCACGACGGCTGACGGTCTGCTGCAGGTCGGCGGCACGCTGATTACCCTCCTTGTACTCGTACTCCTTATTACCCATGGAGGTGCGGGCTGAGGGCAGGTATCCAGGTAGACAAGAAACAAACCTGAAGACTCCCAAAAATCCCCGCACCGACAACGGCGCGGGGTTTTTTGTTGCCCTCGGCTCGCATCACGGAGCCAGCAATGAACCCTGACACAGACGTAGCAACCCCAGCGGCCGGCAGCGCCAACGTTGTCGACGAACACGTGCGGATTTTCGACACCACGCTGCGCGACGGCGAACAGGCGCCAGGCTTCTCAATGGATCGCCGAGCCAAGTTGCGCATGGCGCAGCAGCTTGAGGCGCTTGGCGTGGACGTACTCGAGGCCGGCTTTCCGCAGGCGTCGCCGGACGATTTTGCTGCAGTGGCGGAAATCGCCGGAGTATTGAAGAACACCACGGTGTGCGGCCTCGCGCGCTGCCAGATCGGGGATATCGATGCCGCCGGACGTGCGCTGGAACCGGCGCGACACTCGCGCATCCACGTCTTCCTTTCGACCAGCCCGCTGCATCGCGAACACAAGCTGGGCATGAGCAAGGCGCAGGTGCTTGATACCGCGGTGGCCGGGGTGGAGCGGGCCCGCGGGCTGTGCCACGAAGTGGAGTTCTCGGCCGAGGACGCGCTGCGCACCGAACCTGAATTTCTGGTCGAAGTGTTCAGTGCCGCGCTCGAGGCCGGTGCCACCACGCTGAATGCGCCGGACACCGTCGGCTACACCACGCCCGCGGAGATCGTCGCATTGTTCGAATACCTGCGCCGCCATGTGCGTGGTGCAGAACGGGCGATTTTCTCCAGCCACTGCCACAACGACCTGGGCATGGCGGTAGCCAACAGCCTGGCTGCGGTCAGCGCGGGGGCACGCCAGGTGGAATGCACCATCAACGGCATCGGCGAGCGCGCCGGCAATGCCGCGCTGGAAGAGGTGGTGATGGCGCTGAAGGTGCGCGCCGCGCATTTCGGCGTGGACACCCGCATCGATACACGCAAGCTTTATCCCGCCTCGCGCCTGCTGACCCAGCTGACCGGCCAGGCGGTGCCGCGCAACAAGGCGATCGTGGGCGAGAACGCGTTTGCGCACGAAGCCGGCATCCACCAGCATGGCATGCTGAAGCATCGCGGCACCTACGAGATCATGCGTCCGCAGGACGTCGGCATCGCCGAAACCAAACTGGTGCTGGGCAAGCACTCTGGTCGCGCCGCACTGGCTCAGCGGCTGCAGGCGTTGGGACACACGCCGGACGGCGCGGCGATGGACACGATCTTCGCGCGCTTCAAGAAACTGGCCGACAAGAAGCGCGAGATCCACGACGAGGATCTGGAGGCGATCGCACTGGGTCAGGACCCGGACGCGGCCGGCCCGTGGCATTTGCTGCAACTCAACAGCGCCACCCATCTGGGCGGCAGCGCCTCGGCGTCGGTGAAGTTGGCCCACGAGGACGGCCGCGAGGCCACCGAGGCGGCGATCGGCGACGGCCCCGTCGACGCGGTGCTGCGTGCGATCAAGCGCGCCACCGGCAGCGAGCTGGAACTCACCGACTTCGCCGTGCGCGCCGTCAGCGAAGGCGGCGACGCGCAGGGGCAGGCCCGGCTCACCGCGCGCCACGGCCAGCGCGACTGGCACGGCCACGGTGTCAGCACCGACATCGTCGAGGCCACTGCCCAGGCGGCGCTGGCGATCGTCAACCGAATCGCGCGCCAAGCCGGGAAGAGTCCGAAGGGTCCGCCTTTTACTGAAGAGTGCGGCCATGGAAGGCCGCTTCCTGATCGTCGCGCGCACGGATGTGCGCCCAAGGAGACTGCTGCATGAACACTGCCCACCTTTGGCACAACGGCCACATCAAACCCTGGGCCGATGCCACCTGCCACGTCAGCACACACGCGCTGCACTACGGTTCGTCGGTGTTCGAGGGTGAGCGGGTGTATGCCACGCCGCAGGGCCCGGCGTACTTCCGCCTGGCCGACCATACCGCGCGGCTGTTCGAGTCGGCGGCGATATACGGCATCGAGATCGGCTACAGCGCGGCAGAAATCAGTGAAGCTTGCCTCGAGCTGATCCGCGCCAATGCAATGCGCTCTGCCTACGTGCGCCCGATCGTGTTTCGCGGCGCCGGTGGCCTGGGCGTGCTGGCGGAGAAGGGCGCGCCGGTCGAGGTGGCCATCATGGCGCTGGAATGGGGTGCCTACCTGGGCGAGGCGATCGACAAGGGCGCCGACGTCTGCGTGTCGTCCTGGCAGCGCCCCGCGCCGAATACCATTCCGGGCTGGGCCAAGGCAGGCGGCAATTATCTTTCGAGTCAACTGATCGCGGCCGAGGCGCGGCGCGGCGGCTATGACGAAGGGATTGCACTGGGCAGCAACGGCTTGCTCAGCGAGGGCTCCGGCGAAAACCTGTTCCTGGTGAAGAAGGGCAAGTTGCTGACCCCGCCCAGCAGCGCCGGCATCCTGGCCGGGATCACCCGCGACTCCGTGCTCAGCCTGGCCGCGGATCTTGGCTTGGTGGCCGAAGAGCGCGACCTGCCGCGCGAAGCCCTTTATACGGCGGATGAGGTCTTCATGACCGGCACGGCGGCCGAGATCACGCCGGTGCGGTCGGTGGATCGCAAACAAGTCGGCAACGGCACGCCCGGACCGATCACTCGCACGCTGCAGCAGGCGTTCTTCGGACTGTTCGATGGGCGTACCGAGGATCGCCATGGCTGGCTGCAGTATGTGGACGCGGAAGTCGCCCGCCATGCACCACGACCCGATGACGACCATGCGCACGCGACCGTGGAGGTTGCCGCATGAGTGCACGGACGCTGTTCGAGAAAGTCTGGAACGCGCATGTGGTAGCGCCGGAGACCACCGACACGCCGGCGATCCTGTATGTCGACCTCCACCTGGTGCATGAGGTTACCTCACCGCAGGCGTTCAGTGAGCTGCGCGAGCGGGGACTGCCGCTGCGTCGGCCGGACCGCATGCTGGCCACACTGGACCATTCAACTCCGACTCTGCCATCGAACGCCGATGGCAGCCGGCCGTATGCGAACCCGCAGGCGCAGGCGCAGGTGGCGCAACTGGAAACTAACTGCCGTGAATTCGGCGTCGAGCTGCATGGCTGGGACAGCGCGGATCGCGGCATCGTGCACGTGATCGGCCCCGAGCTGGGCGCGACCCAACCTGGCATGACCATCGTTTGCGGCGACAGCCACACCTCCACGCATGGTGCCTTTGGCGCGCTGGCATTCGGCATCGGCACCACCGAGGTCGGTCACGTGATGGCCACGCAATGCCTGCTGCAGCGGAGGCCGAAGACCATGGCGATCCATGTGGACGGCCACACGCCACGTGGCGTCGGCGCCAAGGACCTGATCCTGCATATCATCGGCGCCGTGGGCATCGATGGCGGCACCGGTTACGTGCTGGAGTATCGCGGTGCGGCCATCGAGGCGCTCTCGATGGAAGAGCGC
>JBDTEG010000122.1:0-30376 GCA_039922695.1 Rhodanobacter sp.
GCGCTGGCATATCCACCCGGCTTCGGCTTCGTACTTCCGCATCGCTCACGGTTCCTGCTGCTGGGAGTAGTCATCGGCCTCGCCGCGCCGTTCGTGGGCGGATGGCTGACCCAATGGCTGGCGCACGGGCATCCGGTAACCCAGAACATCCAGCAACTCGGTGAGAACACGCCGCTGGGTTGGCGCATACCGCTGGTGCTGATGGTGGTGACTCTTGGGCCGCTGGTGGAGGAACTGCTGTTCCGCGGCGTGCTGCTGTCCGCGCTGCTGCAGCGCTGGGGCACGAGCGCCGGCGTCTTGCTGAGTTCGGCGGCCTTTGCGCTGGCGCATCTGCCTGGCTTGAACTGGCAGGTATTCGCCCTGCCTGCGCTGTTGTTGCTGGCGCTGGCACTCGCCTGGCTGCGACTGCGCTCGGGCTCGATCTGGCCCAGCGTGATCGCGCACGGCACCAACAACGCGCTCGCAGTGGCGGCTTGGTTCGTTGTGACCCAACCTGGCGGTTGATTCACGCACCGACGATACCGAACCCGCGCAGCAGCCGCGCAGTCTCGAACAACGGCAGTCCCATCACGCCGGAATAGCTGCCATGCAAATGTTCGACAAACGCCGCCGCGCGACCCTGGATCGCGTAACCGCCGGCCTTGCCCAGCGGTTCGCGCGTAGCGACGTAGGCCGCAATGGTCGCCGCATCCAGGGTCGCGAAACGTACTTCCGAGACACAGACATCGCTCGACTCGCGTTCGTCGGACACCAGCCACACCGCGGAGATCACCTCGTGGGTGCACCCGGACAGGCGGCCCAGCATGGCTGCCGCGTTCACTGCATCAAGCGGTTTGCCGAACACCTCGTCATCCAGCACGACCTCGGTATCCGAGCCCAGGACGACCGCCGCACCACGCGCATTACCCTCCAGCGATGCCAATCCCGCGCGCGCTTTGTCGCGCGCCACGCGGCTCACATAATCGTGTGGCGACTCGGACGCGTGCCGGCATTCGATCACCTCGACCTCGACGACGGAAAATTCCACGGCGATCTGCTGCAGCAACTGCCGCCGGCGTGGCGACTTTGAGGCGAGATGCAGCATGTGGGCTTCCGGATCACCAGGACGAAAGGAAGCATAACGGCAGGCTCGCCTGTACGCAGAGACTGGCACCCGATCGATAGAATGTCGCTGCGTCGGTGTCGGCAGTAGGAATCGACATTGCGTCATCGCCCCAATCTGTCAAAACCTGACGCCAGCTCGACCTGTTCAAGGCGCTCGTGGCTACCGGCAAGCCGGTCGATTCCGACGCCTCGTATCAACCATGCGACGAGATGGAGTCGGTTCGTGCCGGAGTGAACCGAGTCGCAAAGACCGTAGTTGAACGCTGGCGCCGGTTATCGGCGGCGGTTCCAGCCGTGCGCGACGAGTAAATCCGACTGGGGATTCAGCGGCTGCAGCGGACGGTGATGTTCACCAGGCCTGCAGCAGTTCAGCTCCGGCAAATCTCACGACAGAAGGCCTATGCCTCCAGCCACTGTCAGGGCAAAAACCAGCCACACACAAGTGACGAACACGAGGAACGCAGGGTTTCGTCCAATCAGCTCGCCTACAGGATCACTTTGCGCAGCACGCCTGGCGACGACCAAATAGCCGACAGGGGCGAGGCCAAACGAGAGAAACCCATCTATCGCAGACCCTGTGCGGTCCCCGTGCCATAGAGCGCCCAACACAACCGCCGAAGCCATCGTCCCCAAATACGGAAACAACAGGCGCATTTGGCGCCCGCCTGCGATGTCTTTGGCCAACTTGCTGGATATCCGCACAACCGCGGCATAACTGAGCACACCCGCCACGGCAACAATCAGGTGCCATGAGTTGGACCAGCCTAGATCGGAAGCGACATGCCCCCAGTCATCGCTGCCGTCAAACGCCTCTTCGATGGCCTGGCCACATACCCAAAGTAGCGTCAGGGTGCCAAGGTTGAAGAGAAAAAGCCTGAGCAAAGTCGGCCGATGCCTTCTCATCACAGCGGCCATCAACAAAGCTATGCAGCCTGTCACGGTGACACCGACAGGTCCGCCGCCATCGGCGAGCACGCCGGCCCCTGCACAGCGAAAAACGAGAAATGTAATCAGGGTGATGTGGCCGGCATCCATCAGGCAACCCATACCATGCCCGAGGGCTTCGTGTGCCAACGAAGCAACAATGGAGACAAGCAATCCGATTGCCAGCAGCGTTGGCACACTATCCTGGGAGCGCGCTTTCACAGAATCTCCGTTCTTTTGAAACTAATGCGCTGTTGGATCCGCTATGGGTCGAAAGGAGTAATCGCGGCTACATCGTCACGAACCGCCGAAGCTGCTTTTACAACACCAGCCCATATTCGCAAAATCCCTGATCACGCTGCCAGCCGACGGACTCGTACAGTCTCTGCGCAGGCAGATTGTCCAGTGCCGTCGACAACGACAGGCTCACGGCGCCGAGCTCGCGGGCATGATCGGCGGCCGCGATCAGCAGCGCCCTCGCCACGCCCTGCCTGCGCGTTGCTTCCGCGACAAACAGGTCGTTGAGCAGGTAGGTGCGCACGGCACGCACGGATGAGAACAATGGATAGAGCTGGGTGAAGCCGATCCCGAGGCCAGTCTCGTCCCTGGCGAGCAGGATTTGTGAGTCGTGGAGCGCCAGGCGTCCAGCCAGGAAGCTGCGGGCCCGGCCCGGGTTCGCAGCCTGCCGATAGAACTGGCGATAAGCGTCGAACAGCGGCACCAGGGTATCGAGATCGGACCGGGCGGCTAGTCGAATATGGAAGCTCATGGAAGCACCAGAGGACGGGGCGTGGAAACAGGACCGGAAGAAGCATAGCGCTCGGCAACTGCGCTCGCCGTCGCGGCCCTCACGCCCGGTGGTAAGGATGCCCGGCGAGGATCGTGGTGGCGCGATACAACTGCTCGGCCAGCACCAGCCGCACGAGCATGTGCGGCAGGGTCAGCGAACCCAGCGACCAGCGTTGGTCGGCGCGCGCCAGCACCTCGGGTGCGTGGCCGTCGGGGCCGCCGATCAGGAACACCACATCACGGCCGTTCATGCGCCACCTTTCCAGCTCGGCCGCCAGCTCGCCGCTGGACCAGGTCTTGCCGCGACCGTCCAGCGCGACCACGTGGCAATCGGCGGGCAAGACGGCGAGAATCGCTGCGCCTTCATCCTGCATCGCCCGCGCATCGTCACGACCCTTGCCGCGTTTGCCTGGCTTGAGCTCGATCAGTTCCAGCGGCAGCTCGTGCGAGAGGCGCTTGCGGTATTCGGCAAAGCCCTCGGCCACCCAACCGGGCATGCGTTCGCCAACCGCGATCACGCGCGTGCGCATGAGTGCCGTCGGTCAGGTAACAACGGGAGCGCAGCGCCCTGGATCGCCTCCTCTTCCCCTCGGGGAGAGGATTGACGTGAGGGGACAATCTGGCGCGGAACCAACATCAGAGGCCCCTCTTTCGATCAGTCTTCCCGTGAGCACCGCCCCTCATCCGCCCTGCGGGCACCTTGTCCCCGCGGGGAGAGGGAACTGATGTCCGCCCTGCGGGCACCTTCTTCCCTGGATGAAGAAGGAAACGGCGTCAGCCAGCCTGCACTGCATCCAGTGCATGGCCATGGTCACCGACCGTCCACAACCGTTCCAGCCCGTAGAACTCGCGAATACGCGGCAGCATGACGTGAACGATCACATCGCCCAGATCCACCAGCACCCACTCGCCTTCCTGCTCACCCTCGACGCCCAGCGGCACTACGCCGGCTTTCTTGGCATATTTGCCGACTTCGTCGGCGAGGGATTTCACGTGGCGGGCCGAGGTCCCGGAGGCGATGACCAGCAGGTCGGCGATGGAGGTCTTGCCGCGAACGTCGATTTCGCGGACGTCCTTGGCTTTCAGTTCTTCGAGCGCGTCGATGACCGACTTGCGCAGGGTGGCCGTGGTGACGGCCTTGTTCGTGCGGGCTGTACTCAAGAGGATGGGCCTCGATGCGGGATCGCTGCGCAAAATGGCGCAGTCGCAGTATAACCGCCCCGGCGCGGCCGTACCTCAAGGCGCAAGGAGCCGCCGTGCAGCCGTCAATGCTCCAGCGAACGCCTGGCCAGCCGATATTCGTGCATCAGCCGCGCGACCAGCTCTGAGGCGGGTTGCGGGCGCACCATGCCGGCGCCCTGGCCACACCATTCGGACAACAGGTCGCCGCGACCCGCAGCGGCCGCGGCATGCCGCAGCGGCACGGTGAGCGCATTCAGGATCGGGTACGGCAGGCCCTGGGCTGCGTTTGGCAGCGCCTCGACGAAGCGGTTGCGCCGACCGCGCGCGGCGCGGCCCGAGAAACCGAGGATAGTGGTGACTTGGTGCGCCTCGACGTCCGGCAGATCCTGCTTCCACAAGTCGGCCGCCGAGCACTCCGGACAGGTGAGGAAGGCGGTGCCGAGTTGACTCGCTACCGCGCCAAGCAATTCCGCCGCCAGCATCCCGCGTCCGTCCATGATGCTGCCGGCGGCGATCACCGGCATGTCCAGAGCCAGGGCAGCCAGCGCACGTACGGTCAGCGGCAGCAGCGCGAACAGGCCGATCATGGCGTCCTCCGCGTCGTGCAGAAAGGTGCCGCGATGGCCACCGGCTTCGGCACCCTGCATGCATACCGCATCGGCGCCCACATCGGCCCAGGCGCGCGCTTCCGTCACCGTGGTGGCGGTGCCGATCACGTAAATGTCGCGCTGGCGCAGCTCGCGCAGCTGGACCGGACTGATCACGCCAAACGTGAACGTTGCCACCGCAGGACGCGCCTCGCACAGCGCCGCAAACTGGTCGGAGAAGCGAGGCGCCCAGTGCGCAGGCAGGCTGGTGCGCACATCCAGTCCTTCGCGCGCCATCAGCGCATCCAGTTGTTCGCGTGCCTTCGCCACTGCTGTCATGTCGGCCGCAAATTCATCGGGCAACACGAACAGGCCGATGGCGTACGGCCGATCGCCGTTGGCGCGGACCTCAGCGGCCTGGTCAAGAATCGCCTGCGGCTCCAGGTAACCTGCGCCGAGCGATCCCAACGCGCCGGCGTTCGACACCGCGGCAACCAGCGCGGGCGGCGTCGAGCCGGCCATCGGGGCCTGGATCAGCGGGTGCTCGATGCCGAGCCGGCTGGCGAATGAGGTAGTCATGCCTGGTGGCCTGCGAGGACGATGGCTCAAGTATCCAACGTCGCGTCGGGCAACTGAAGCCTTCGACACTGGCCGCACCGACGAGGCATGCCAGTGGGCATCCATGACGTGGATCGCCCTGGGTGTGTCCGCCCAGATCGGGTCAGCTTCCCTGCCCGGCGACGATGTTCACCGTGATCGCAATGATGAACACGTTGAAGAAGAACGCGATCACGCTGTGCAGCAGCGCCACGCGGCGCAGGTAGTTGCTGGTGATCTGCACGTCGGAAACCTGGAAGGTCATGCCGATCACGATGGAGAAATAGGCAAAGTCCCAGTAGTCCGGCTCGGGCGTCTTCGGAAATTCGAGACCGGTGTGCTCCTCGCCCAGATCACCGTAATAGCCGTGCGCGTAGTGGACGGCGAACATCACGTTCAGAAACAGCCAGCTCAGGATCACGCTCGGCACGCTCACCAGCAGGTCCCACACACCGTCGCCCTTGGCTGCGTGCAGTTCCATTGCCAGCGCGCCCAGCACCACCGCGGACAACACGATGCCGCCCAGCAAGACACCCCAACGTCCGGTATCGAGTGCATTGGCCCGGCGACGCATCGTGGCGGGTTCGGCCTGATTGAACAAGCGCGCCAGCAGGCCCAAAAAAATCACGGCGGCGAGGTCGAACCCGAGCAGCAACGCCTTTGCCAGGGTCAACCCGAATGCCAGCAGGCCGGCGAATGCCAGCAGGAAAATCAGCAGCGAGGCCACGGTCCAGGGGCGTCCCCTGGCAAATCCCCAGGGACGCCAGCCGCGCGCTTTCGATGTACCTCTCTCCTCCTGCGTTGAACGCTGGCTCATCGATCACTCCACGGATAAGGGTTCACGCCATCAAGTCAGCGTAGGCCGGGTGTCGTTGCATCCAGGTTGCAGCATAGGAGCAGGCAGGCACCACTTTCCAGCCTTCGCCGCGTGCCGCCTCCATCGCAGCCTGCACCAGCCCCGAGGCGATTCCGCGACCGCTCACTTCCGTCGGTACGCCGGTATGGTTAATCGTCATGACGCCCGCGGCCAGGGTGTAGTCGAGCACGCAGGACGAGCCGTCGACCTCGACATGGAAACGGTGGGCGGCGCGATCGTGCAGGACGGCTAACGACATGGTGACTCCCCAGATGAATGGATGAAAAGCGATCGTACGGCGAACGCAGCAACGGAGCGTGAAACACCCGCACCGATTCGTTCGCGCCAGCTGCATGAATCGCCATGCATACTGAGCGTTCACCCAGCGATTTCGCACAGGAGGTTTCATGAAAAAGTCCGCATCCGCCCATTGGTCCGGTGGCATCAAGGACGGTCAAGGCAGCATTTCGACCGAGACCGCCGCGTTGCGCGACGCGCCGTACGGCTTCAAATCGCGCTTCGAGGACGGCCCCGGCACCAACCCCGAGGAGCTGATCGGCGCCGCTCATGCGGGCTGCTACTCGATGGCGCTGTCACTGGGCCTGGGTGAAGCGGGCCTCACCGCCGACAGCATCGATACCAAGGCCGTGGTAAGTCTGGACAAGGACGGCGACGGCTTCACGATCAGCGCCGTGCACCTGACCTGCGAGGCCAAGGTTCCCGGTGCCAACAAGGCCCAGTTCGACCGCATCGCCGAGGCGACCAAGCAGGGATGCCCGGTATCCAAGGTGCTGAAGGCCACCATCACGCTGGACGCGCGACTCCTCTGATTGAAGACTCAGGCCGCGGCGACGTCGTCAAGCGGAGGCGTCGTTGCGGCCTTGTTCCGGCGACGCTGGCGCACGGCTTGCGCCAGCTCGACCAGCAGCTGGGCCGAGGCGTCCCAGTCGAGGCAACCGTCGGTGATGCTCTGTCCGTAGTGCAGTGGCTGCCCCGGGCGAAGCTCCTGGCGCCCGCCCACCAGATGACTTTCCACCATCACGCCCAGGATGTTGCATGCGCCGCCGGCCAGTTGCACGGCAATGTCGTGGACCACCGCAGGCTGGTTCTCCGCGTGCTTGCTGCTGTTGGCGTGGCTGGCGTCGATCATCAACCGCGCCGGCAGCCCGTGCTTGTCGATAGCGGCACAGGCGGCAGCAACGCTGGCACGGTCGTAGTTCGGCGTCTTGCCGCCACGCAGGATGACATGACAGTCGCTATTTCCACGGGTGGCAGCCACGGCCGCCCGCCCTTCCTTGGTAACCGCCATGAAATGATGCGGTTGGGCCGCAGCCTGCACCGCATCCACCGCGATACTCACGTTGCCGTCGGTGCCGTTCTTGAAACCAATCGGACACGACAGGCCGGAAGCCAGTTCGCGATGCACCTGACTCTCGGTGGTACGCGCACCGATCGCGCCCCAGGCCACGAGGTCGGCAATGTATTGCGGCGTGATCATGTCCAGGAACTCGCATCCGGCCGGCACGCCCAGCGCGTTGATGTCGCGCAGCAGCGTGCGCGCCATGCGCAGGCCCTTGTCGATGCGAAAGCTGCCATCAAGATCAGGGTCGTTGATCAGGCCCTTCCAGCCCACTGTGGTGCGCGGCTTCTCGAAGTACACCCGCATCACGATCTCCAATGCATCGCGCAATTCGTGACGCAACAACGCAAGTCGTCCGGCATACTCCAGCGCGGCACGCGTGTCGTGGATCGAGCACGGCCCGATCACCACAGCCAGGCGGTCGTCGTCGCCGACGATGATCGCGTGCAGCGAGCGCCGCGCGGCATCGACGGTCGCCGTCGCGGCCTCGGAAGCCACGCAATCGCGCATGACTTCGGCCGGCGTGCTGAGCGGGGTGATGGCGCAGATGCGCAGGTCATCGGTGGGTTGCATGGTGGCGGCTCTCCTGTTGGATTCCGGATGGCGGCCAAAAAAAACCGCCAGGGATGCTGGCGGTTCGGGGTGATGGTGTCGATCAGGTCAAAACGATCGCGTACACGCCGCCGCCGTTGGCTTCGGATAGCCGTAAAACCAGAAGAACAGGCGGGCGGTGGCGGGGTGCATGGAACCATTGATAACACAACGGACGTCCAAATCAAACCACCCGTGATCATCGACGATAGACTGGTCGCATGCCGTCGCCATTTGAACTGCTGTCGCGTCCTGCCCGCGAGCCGATCCGGCGCTGGGTATTGAGTGCATTTCCGCGCACCGATACCGGCAGCCTGGACTACGACCATCCCCGTGGCGACCCGGGCCTGTTCGGTCCGGACAGTGCCACCTGGCGGGTGCATTCGGACTTCCCCGGCATGCTCGCCGGCGGCCTGGCCGCCCTGACCCTGCAGACCCTGCACCCGCTGGCGCTGGCCGGCGTCTGGGACCACTCCAATTTCCGCGGTGACCTGCTGGGCCGGCTGCGCCGGACCACCGCCTTTGTCGGTGGTACCACCTATGCCCCGCGTGACCAGGCCGAGGGCCTGATCGCGCACGTACGGCAGATCCATGACCACATCACCGGCCACGGCGAGGATGGCCGCCCGTACTCGGCAAATGATCCGCACTTGCTCACCTGGGTGCACCTGAGCGAGGCGTACTGCTTCCTGCAGGGTTACCGCCGCTACAGCCATAACGTGCTGCCACCAGATGCGGCCGATCGCTACTACGACGAGGTGCGGCGCATCGCCGAGTTGCTGGGCGCGACTGGCGTACCCGCGTCGGAACGTGAAGTCCTCGGCTATTTTCGCGATATCCAGCCCGAACTGGGTCATACCCAGCGGTCCCGCGAAGTGCTGGGTCTGCTGGCGCAAGTGCGCCTGCCGGTGCCGGCGGCGAGCCTGTCGCGGGACTTGTTCCTGCTCGCCGGCAATGCGCTGCTGCCGGATTGGGCCACTACCATGCTTGGCCACACACCGCACCAGCGACGCCAGGCGCGCTTCGCCGGCCACGCACTCTGGTCGATCGCGCCGATATTCCGCGCCGCGCTGCGTGATGGCATCGCCAGCCGCGCGTGCCGGCGCATGCATGTGCGACCGGAGCAACTGCAGCGCTGGACATAAGGCTGCGCGCCGGCATTGACAGCCCCGCTGCATCGGCTAACTTCACTCGGCAAGCACCATTCAGGGGCCTGGAGGCTGCTCTAACGTGGCGACACTCATTCCCACCCGCAACAGTTGCCTGCCACGGATGACCGGGGGCGAGAAACGCGTCTCCGAACGACTGGAACAGAAGCTCGAGAACGACTACCTGCTCTGGTATGACGTGCCCATCGGGGTACGCCAGCGCCATCCGGATTTCGTGGTGTTCCACCCGCGTCGCGGACTGCTCGTGCTGGAGGTGAAGGACTGGAAGGCCGACACGATCCGTCACGCCGACAGCACCCAGTTCACCCTGGTCACCGAGCGCGGCCTGGTGAAGGAGAACAATCCGTTGCTGCAGGCGCGCGGCTACGCGCTGGAGATCGGTGTGGTGCTGGAACGCGACCCGGCGCTGCGGCATCCACAAGACTCGCGCTACGCCGGCAAGCTGATCATGCCGTGGGGTTGGGGCGTGGTGCTGGCCAACATCACGCGCAAGCAGTTCGAGGAAGGCGCGCTGGCCGAGGTGCTGCCCGAGCATCTGGTGATCTGCCGCGACGAGCTGTACGAGACGGTTGAGGCCGAGGCCTTCCAGGAGCGTCTGTGGGCGATGTTTCCGCAGGTCTATCCGGTCGCGCTGACCCTGCCGCAGATCGACCGCGTGCGCTGGCATTTGTTTCCCGAATTGCGGGTGGAACCCGGCAGCGGCCAGTTCGGCTTGTTCGGCCCCACCGACGATGCCGTGCGACCACTGGCCATCCCGGACCTGGTCAAGGTGATGGACGCGCAGCAGGAGCAGCTCGCACGTTCGATCGGCGGCGAGCACCGGGTCATCCACGGTGTGGCAGGCTCGGGCAAGACGATGATCCTGGGATTCCGCGCCATGCAGCTCGCGCGCGAGCTGGCCAAGCCCATCCTGGTGCTGTGCTACAACAAGACGCTGGCGGCGCGGCTGGAACAGCTGGTCGGCGAGCGCGGCCTCGGCGAAAAGGTGCAGGTCTACAACTTCCATCGTTGGTGCCGCAAGATGCTGGTGGCCTACCACGTGGATCTGCCCGTCCAGGGCAGCGAGGACTTCTTCGGACAGATGGTGCAGAAGGTGATCGATGGCGTGGATCGCGACCAGATTCCCCGCTTCCAGTACGGCGCCGTGCTGATCGACGAAGGCCACGACTTCGAGCCGGACTGGTACAAGCTGGTCGTGCAGATGATCGACCCGGCCACCAATTCGTTGCTGGTGTTGTACGACGACGCACAGAACATCTACGGCAACACGAACCGCCGCAAGATCAGCTGGAAGAGCCTGGGCGTGCAAGCCCAAGGGCGCACCACGATCCTCAAGCTCAACTACCGCAACACGCTGGAGATCCTCTCGGTGGCGCGCGTGTTCGCGCGGGACCTGCTCCGCTCGCGCAGCGACGACGACGACGGCGTGCCGCTGATCGCCCCCGAGAGTGCCGGTCGCCGCGGCGCCGTGCCGGAACTCGTACGTACCGACACGGCCCGCGCCCAGCTCGACGTGCTGGTGGCGCGTCTGCGCGACGAACACTCCCACGGGCGTCCCTATTCCGAGATCGCGGTGCTCTACCGCAACCAGTGGGAAGGCGAAAAGCTGCACGAGATCCTGCAGCGACTCGCCATTCCCAGCCGCCTGGCCGACAACGCCGGCAAGCAGACCCTGTTCGCGGTCGAGGACAGCGTCAAATTGGTCACCATGCATTCCAGCAAGGGTCTGGAGTTTCCCTTCGTGATCATTCCCGGCCTGGGCTCGTTGCCGAAGGAAGGCCAGAACGAGGCCGACGAGGCGCGCCTGCTCTACGTGGCGATGACCCGCGCCACCGAACACCTGCTGCTGATCCACCACGATGACTCGGTATTCTCCAAGCGCATCCGCGACTCGATCAACGAAGTGCAGGGGCAAATGCAGGACGCTGGCCAGTGACGAGCGGCGTGTGGCGGCATGAACGGATCGGCCGCTGACGGTATTCCGCGGTTCGACTCAGCGCAGCCTGACCGGCAGGTACTGGCGACGTTCGCCATAGGGCGTACTGCGGGTATCGACGTTTGCGCACAGCTTGCCGTCACCGCACAAAGCCACGTCGGCGCCGTTGTAGGCTTTCAGCAGTTCGGCGGAAATCTGGTTGTCGTGGATCACGCGGGAGTAGTGCATCGACAGCCACGCGCCGCCGGCCAGCAGCAACGCGAGCGCCAGCACGACGGCGCCCATGGTTTTCCATATCAGGTGGCGATGCAGCTGTTGCAGTCGGCCGATCTGTCCGGCCAACGCCTGCGAAGCTTTCTCCACATCGCGGCCTGACGCATCCAGTCGCCGAGTGTAGTCACTCATCGACTGTCCCAGACCGCAATGCAGCACCACACTCAGCTGGTCAGGCAGCGTCTGCAACACGTCATCGGCGGACGTCTTGACCACCGCCGGCAGTTGTTGCGTCAGCCCTTGCAAGGCGTCACCCAAGGCCTGCAGTCTCGAGTCGATGACGGCGCCCCGCCGCTCGTATTGCTCCATCAGGCTGGCGGTCTTGTCGATCAAGGCCGTCAGTTCGTCCTGGTTCATTACGTTGCTCCCCTTGATGGCTCGACGAATTCGCTCAGTGCTGCATGACCGGCCCGGGGCTTGGCTGCAGCAGGGGCGGCGCTGGCATCGCTTGCTGTTGTTGCACTTGCTGCAGCCAACTGGCCTGCAAAGCAGCACGCTCAAGCATGTAGCGGCCGGCTTCGCCGTAAGCCAGCGCCTGGTTCTCGCGGCTGAAGGTGGCCCAGTCGTTCGACTGACCCGCCACAAGCATGCGATCGAGCCGCGCCGACAAGTCATTGGCTGGCACCTCAGTTTCCGGCTTGGGTGTCACCGATTGCGCTTCCACCTTCACCGCTTGCCGTTCGAATTGCCGGTTCAGCACTTCGTCGCGCGGTTCAGCGTTGTAAGGATTACTGACATGCCAGATCTCACGCCTGGGCACCAGGAGTTAGTTGTAACCGTCCGGGCTTAGACGATCGACCTTGCGGCCGAGTCGATAGATGAGCATGCCGTCTTCGGAGCGATGCACCACGTTCAAGCGCGGGTCGTCGGGTACGGCTTGCAGCTTGAGAAACGGCCGTTCGCTCATTGCATTTAGGTAGCCGGTCATCAGGTTGTCGCTGCGAATGGACAGGCCATCGCGGTGGTAGCTGCCGCCGATATCCGAATGCGCTCCGGCCACCTCGACGCCCAGAAACCGTCCGTCCGGCGTCATCCCCGGATCGATGATGCGATCGGATTTGAACAACACGCGGCGCTCGTCCGTGGCAATGATCTGGAATCCGGAAATCACCGAGGGCGGCAGACGGCGGTCATGATCGCGCATGGGCTCACCGGTACCGACGGCATCGAACAGACCGACCGCTTGTGGCACCTGGCCGGGAGCGACCAGCGCGGGCACGGTGTACTCAACGTGTTTGATCTGGCCATGCCGATCGCGGGTATATACGGCACCCATCGGGTCCTGAATGCCACGCTGATGCACCATGCGCGTGAGCCCAGCTGCCTGGTCCGAGCCGCGACTGAATCCCATCGCAACCAGGCTGATCTCGGCTTGGGATCTTCTGTCCTCCACTTCCAGGCTTGTTCGATGAACTGCTTGTACATCAGCTCATTGCGCTCGTCGTAGGTATTGCCGTTGATGCGATCGAGAGTGCGGGTGAGGAACTGATCCTGCGTGCCAGTGCCGGGAACGTAGCCTGCTCCAATCTGGTCGTTACCGGCATCGATTAGCTGCTTTTAGATCCTGGCGACGTTGGTTGCATGTTGCGGATCCTTGTAGAAATTGTTGCCGGTGCCGTCGAGGGCCGCGAGATACAAGTGCTGGTGTGGATTGCTGGAATGCACCAAGACGGGTGCGCTGAAACGTGACAACGTCTCAGCCCCATCGACGTAACTCTGCAGCCGATTTGCCTCTGCCTTGTAATACGGTACGCCGTCGCTACGGATGCCGTCCTTGTCCAGTTTGTCCTCGTGGCTCATTCCCTTGATCCTTGATCAGTATGGGTGTGTCCAGACCAAAAACAGGTCGTCTCGGCCATTGCTGTGCTCGTTACCCGGTATTTGCTCCGTCTTCGTCGGGATCAACGTTCTTGAGTAGACGTTGATGGTGCGGTCGTCCACTTCGAGAAAAATGCTAGGCTCGCCAGCGACCGGCCCGCGGTAGAAGTCGGCCATGTCTGACTTGGGCACTTTGTGCCAGATCAGCTCGTCCTTGAAAATCGCGGCCATGTCCACCTGGGTCTCATGCCGCACACCATCCAATGATTGCCATCGAACCTCCGCAGGCGGCGGGAAATTCACGACTCCTATCTCGACCGAATTCCATGCTTTGCTTAAATCTTTCGGCGGCGGCGGCGTCACGTCATCGGGTCCGTCCTCCTGTTGATAACGATGGTTGTAAATCACCTGGCAGCCAATGGTGTTGTAGCAATGCGTCGCAAAATTATGCTTCGCAAACCGCAACGGCACGGCAAGCGTTTCCGGAGGTGGCTGGATTCTTTGGCTTTGGGTGATCATGGCGGGGCGGCATCCTGTCATCAGTGCAACAGCAATCACGATCAAGGGAAGTACGCGGTGGCGTATCGGCTTCCGTCGGCGCATGCGGCTCTCCTGCCTCAACCTGCAACGCCTTCGAATGTACGAGCCCCGGACATGCCGTGCAACGGGCTGATTGGCAAAGAGCCAAATCCCGCTCGTTTCGCGGCATTTGACTACAGTGCCGCGAGGCTTGCGCCTTCGGCGGCGCTGCTTGCTACACTGCGGGCTCGATTGGCGCGACTGGCGCGATCAGGGGCAAATACGGGGCCGCCATGAAGGACACTGATCGACGACCCATCGCGGCGCGCGACAGCGCGTGGGCGACATCCGTCACAAGTGCGCTTGTCCGCACGGCGATCACGCCGAACCAGATTTCCTGCGTCAGCGTGCTGTTCGCCCTGCTGGGCGTTGCGGCGCTGCTGGTGCTTGCCGATCCTTTCGGCAAGCTCTTGTGTGCCGTGTGCATCGTGCTGCGGCTGCTGTGCAACATGTTTGACGGCATGGTCGCGGTCGAGGGCGGCAAGGGCACGGCAGCTGGCGCGTTGTTCAACGAGATCCCGGACCGGCTGGCAGATTCGCTGTTCCTGGTCGCGCTTGGCTACGCCGCGATGCTGCCGTGGCTGGGCTGGCTGTGCGCCTTGCTGGCGGCGCTCACGGCCTATGTCAGGGTTCTGGGCGGTTCGCTGGGGCTGGACCAGGATTTCCGCGGACCCATGGCCAAGCCGCACCGCATGTGGTTGCTCGTGGCTACGCTGTTGTTGGCGGCGCTGGCGCCGACATGGCGTCACGAACTGCTGCTGGCAGGCGCAGGCTTGATTGCGCTGGGCACGGCTCTCACGTGCATCACCCGCAGCCGTGCCATCGCGGCGCATCTGCGTGACGGCCACGCCGCATGATCACGTCACGGATCCTCGTCGGACTGGTGCGCCTGCTGGTGGGTGCGCACGCGCGCTGGGTCGGCTGCGAACCCTCGCGGGCGCAACGGATCTACTTCGCCAATCATTCCAGTCATCTCGACGCGCTGGCGCTGTGGTCGGCGCTTCCGCCAAACCTGCGCAGCACGACGCGACCGGTGGCCGCGCGCGATTACTGGGGGCACGGCGGCGTCCGTGGTTTTATCGCCGATCGTGGCTTTCGCGCGGTCTACATCGAGCGTGACCGCACCCGTTGCGAAGGTGATCCGCTGCAACCGCTACGGGACGCGCTGGATGTCGGCGAGTCGCTGATCATCTTTCCCGAAGGTACGCGCAGCCAACAACCCCTGCCGCTGCCGTTCAAGGCTGGCCTGTTTCATCTGGCACGCGACTACCCGCAAACAGATCTGGTACCGGTGTACCTCGACACGCTGCACCGGAGCATGCCCAAGGGCAGCCTGCTCCCGGTGCCGCTGACCTGCGTGGTGCGCTTTGGCGGGGCGCTGCGACTGCAGCCGAACGAGGACAAGGACGACTTTCTCGAACGCGCCCATGCGGCGGTGGTGGCCCTGGCATGACGGCACAGGAAAAATTCTGGTGGGTGATGGGCGGGGTGCTGGCCCTTTTGCTGGTGGCAAGCACGATCGGCTGGTGGCTGGGGCGGCGGGTGGCGCTGGACAAGCGCGAAGTGATTGACAACCTCAACTCGCGCATTCGTGCCTGGTGGTGGATGGCCGCGCTGCTATGCGCCTGTTTCGTGCTGGGACGTGTCACCACCCTGGTGTTCTTTGCGCTGGCCTCGTTCTTCGCGCTGCGAGAATTCGCCACGCTCACCCCGACTCGCCGTGGCGACCACTTGCCGCTGGTGTTGTGTTTCTACGTAGCCATCCCGTTGCAGTACTGGCTGATCGGCATTGACTGGTATGGGCTGTTCGCGATCTGCATTCCGGTCTATGGCTTCCTGCTGCTGCCAGCCGTCACGGCGCTCAGCGGCGATACCGAGAACTTTCTGGAGCGCACGACCAAGATCCAGTGGGGTCTGATGCTCACGGTGTACTGCGTCAGCTACGCGCCCGCGGTGTTGCTGCTGCACATTCCCGGCTACCACGGCGAGAGCCTGCTGCTGATGCTCTACCTGCTGCTGGTGGTGCAGATCAGCGACGTGCTGCAGTACGTGTTCGGAAAGCTGTTCGGTCGGCACAAGCTCGCGCCCAGGGTGAGCCCGTCCAAGACGACCGAGGGTCTGCTGGGCGGCGGTCTTTCGGCCACCGCGATTGGCGCCTGCCTGTGGTGGATCACGCCGTTCACGTTCTGGGGCTCGGCCGGCATGTCGCTGGTGATCGTGCTGGCCGGCTTTCTGGGCGGCCTGGCCTTGTCGGCAGTCAAACGCAGCATCGGAGCCAAGGACTGGGGCAGCATGATCGAAGGCCACGGCGGCATCCTCGATCGGCTCGACTCGGTGACCTTCGCCGCGCCGATCTTCTTCCACATCGTGCACTACGCCTACATGTGAGCGGGGCCTTCCAATCAGGGCTGGCGATACGGCGCCAGCAGTTCAGGCGGATCGAATACGCCCGGGGGCAACTGGTAGCGGGGCTCACGGCCGGCGGCAAGCAACTCGCGAATCCGCGTGGCGGAAATTTCCAGCGGGGTAACCGACAGTGCCATGAGGCGGCCCGCCGGCGCTGACTGCAGGCCGGTGGAGTCTTCCACCCAGCGCTCCGCGGCCGCCCGTTGCAGCTCATCGGGTAACGCCGCCTGCTGACCGGGGCGGCTGAGCACGCCGAGATGCGCCAGCTCGAACAACCGGCGCCAGTCATGCCAAGCCGGCAAACCCGCAAACGCATCGGCTCCAAGCAGAAGGACCAGAGGGCGATCTCCCTGTTCGGCACGCAACTCGACCAGGGTATCGACCGTGTAGGACGGGCCGCGTCGGGCCAGTTCGCGCGCATCCAGCACCAGGCGCGACTGGTCGCGCAACGCAACTTGCAGCAGCGCCTCCCGCTGCAGCGCACTGGCAATGGGCGGCGGACGGTGCGGCGGAATGCCGGACGGCATCATCAATACGTCGGCATCGAGCAATTCGGCGGCTTCCCAGGCCACACACAGATGACCCAGATGAATCGGGTCGAACGTGCCACCGAAAATCGCCAGCGGTCTCACGCCAGCGCCCTGGCCGCACGCGGCTCGGCGATGGCGGCAATCAGGCGCTCGGTCTCCACCCACGCGTCGCCGCTTTCGCGGCCCTTGGCGATGCGATCGATGCGTGCGGCGCGCGCCAGGCATTGCAGCCAGTGGTCGCGTGGCGCCCGGCGCAGGGCCTGGCGAAACATCTGCTCGCGCGACTGCCACAAGCGCTCGGCCTTGGCCTGCGCCGCGAAGTTCTGCGCATTGGCCAGGCGCAGCGCGAGTTGCAGCTGGTTGACCATCCAGCCCATCAGCGCAATCAACTCGTCACCCTCGGAGCGCAGGCCGGCCAGGACGCGCAAGGCGCGCGCGCCGTCACCCGCAAAGGCGGCGTCGGTGAGCTTGAATACGTCGTATCGGGCACTGTCAGCGACCAGACCCTCCATTTCGGTGGCATCGATGCGACCCTCGCCATGCAAAACCACCAGCTTGTCGATCTCTTGCGCCGCGGCGAGCAAGTTGCCCTCGACCCGTTCGGCCAGCACGGCCACCGCGTCGGCCGTGGCGCTCAAGCCGCGCGAGGCCAGCCGAGCCCCGATCCACGCATTCCATTCATTCGGCCTGGGCGCGTTGAGCACCACCATCGTGCCGGTCGTGTCGAGCTTGCGGCTCCACGCGCCGTCATGCTTGTTGCTCCATTCCAGTGCGGTGATCACGAGCGTGACATCCGGCGGCGGATCGGCGCAAAACGCATTGATCGCCTTGGCACCCTCGGTGCCAGGTCGTCCGCTGGGCAGGCGCAGATCGATCAGTCGACGGCTCGCGAACAGCGACATGCTGGCGCCGGCACGGGCGAGATCGTTCCAGTCGAAATGCTGCCCGACCTCGAGCACCTCGCGTTCGGCATAACCAAGCTTCCTGGCTTGCGCGCGCAGCGCGTCGGCCGCCTCCAGCACCAGCAACTCGTCACCGGCCAGCAGATAGACCGAATCCAGTCGATCCGCCGCCAGCGCCTTCGACCACTGGCTCGCGCTCAGCGGCATCAGTGCGTGCTGGTTGCCGGCACTGGCGCAGCGTGCCTGCCAGCCGCCTGCAGGCGGAACATGATGGCTTGCACCATGTCGTCGTCCAGACTCTTCTCGATCTGTTGGACCTGCGAGGCATTGCCCACTGCGTTGCTGGCGTCGTAGCTGTATTCACGTGACATATTGATGCTCTGCAGCGGCACCAGAGTCCGTCCGGCAGCATCGGTGACGCCGAAGCGCACCGTGTAGTGAATGGCGTACTCGCTGATGCGCGCGTAGCCACCCGAGGTCAGTGTGTCGGTGCTGAACGCAGCCGTCGGCACCGTGAGTTCGGCAATGCCGGGACCGGCGCTGTCCTCGACGGTGACCCCGGCGCTCTCCAGCGCACGGGCCAGCTGGCGCTGGAAGCTGCTGCTGCTGATCGTGAGATGGACGCGCTGCATCGACGTCGGCAGGGCGGCATTCTGGCGCAGGTGAAAACCGCAGGCGCCAAGTGCGAGCGCCACGAGCAGCAACAACGAAGACTGGATCGGACGGCGCAGCCTGGTCGAGTTCATGAGTGTCATCCTGCGACGATGTTGACGATCTTGCCGGGCACCACGATGACCTTGCGTACCGCCATGCCCTCGAGGAAGTGCACTACCTGGGGTTGGGCCCGGGCGAGCGCCTCCGCTTCATCCTTCGACGCGTTGACCGGCAACTCGATGGTCGCGCGCAACTTGCCGTTGATCTGCACCGCCAGGGTTGCCGTGTTGCGCACCAGTGCAGCCGGATCAGGCTGCGGCCACGGCTGATCTTCCAGCACGCCCGGGGCGTGCCCGAGCACCTGCCACAGGGCATGGCTGATATGCGGCACCACCGGGTTGAGCAGCAGCACCATCGCTTCCAGTGCCTCGTGGCGCACCGCGCGGCCCTGCTCACTCTGGTCGTTGAACTTGCCGAGCGCGTTGAGCAGTTCCATCAAGGCGGCGATGGCCGTGTTGAACGCGTGGCGGCGTCCGAAGTCGTCGCCCACTTTCTTGATCGTTTCGTGGAGCTGGCGACGCAGCGCTTTCTGCCCCGCATCGAGGGCGGCCGGGTCAGTCAGCGGATGATCCGGGTTCGCCGCATGCGTCGTCACCTCGCGCCAGAAACGCTTCAGGAAGCGGGCCATGCCCTCGACACCGGCCTCGCTCCATTCCAGCGACTGTTCCGGCGGCGCGGCGAACATCGAGAACAGGCGCACCGTGTCGGCGCCGTATTTGTCGACCATGGTCTGCGGATCGATGCCGTTGTTCTTCGACTTGGCCATCTTCTCGGTGCCGCCGAGCTGCACCGGATTGCCGTCGGCCTTGAGCATCGCGCCGACCACCCGCCCCTTGTCGTCACGCTGTACCTCGACGGCAGCCGGGCTGATCCAGTCTTTCGAGCCATCGGCATCGGTGCGGTAGAACGTGTCGGCTATCACCATGCCCTGGCACAGCAGGTTCCGCGCCGGCTCGTCCGAATGCACCATGCCGGCGTCACGAAGGAGCCTGTGATAGAAGCGAAAATAAAGCAGGTGCATGATCGCGTGTTCGATGCCGCCCACGTACTGGTCAACCGGCAGCCAGTAATTGGCGCGCTCATCGACCTGTCCGTTCGCACCCGGGCTGGTGTAGCGCGCGTAGTACCAGCTGGACTCCATGAAAGTATCGAACGTGTCAGTCTCGCGCTCGGCGGGGCCGCCGCACTCCGGGCAACTGCACTTGCGCCATGCCGGATCCGCCTTGATCGGCGATTGCACGCCGCTGAACGCCACGTCCTCGGGCAGCAGCACCGGCAGCTGGTCTTCCGGCACCGGCACCGTTCCGCACTCGGGACAATAAATTACCGGAATCGGACAGCCCCAGTAACGCTGGCGGCTCACACCCCAGTCGCGCAGCCGGAAATTCACGCGGCGCCGGCCGCGGCCCTCCGCTTCCAGGCGCGTGGCAAGGGCGTCCAGCGCCTGCTGAAAATCCAGTCCGTCGTATTCGCCCGAGTTCACCAAGATGCCGCGCTCGGTAAACGCGCACTGCTGCATGACGCGCTCTTCGAAATCCTCGACCACCTGGACCGCGGATCTGGTGTCGTAGGCATCGGTCTGGCGACCTTCCAGCGCCGCAAGCATCGGGTCGGCACCCACACCACGCGACAAGTCATGACCGATCTCGCGCAACGCGTCGAGCACGCTGCGATCCACCACCACCATCTTGATCGGCAGGCTGTAGCGCTTGGCGAATTCCCAGTCGCGCTGGTCATGACCAGGCACGGCCATCACCGCACCGGTGCCATAATTCATCAACACGAAGTTCGCCACGTAGACCGGCAGCGTTTCGCCCGTGACCGGATGGACGGCACGCAGGCCAGTGTCCATGCCGCGCTTTTCCTGCGTTTCCAGCTCCGCTTCGGAAACGCCACCGTGACGCAGCTCCTCGATGAATTCTTGCAGCACCGGGCGGGACTGACCTGCAAGACGGGCCAGCGGGTGCTCGGCCGCGATCGACAGGAAGGTCACGCCCATCAAGGTGTCCGGGCGGGTGGTGAATACCCTGATTGGTTCGACCGGCGCGCCGTCATCGTTGACGTCGAAGCATATCTCCAGGCCTTCGCTGCGACCCAGCCAGTTCCGCTGCATGATTTTCACCGCGTCGGGCCAGCCCGGCAGCGTGTCCAGGCCATCCAGCAATTCCTGCGCGTAGTCGGTGATCTTCAGGAACCACTGGGGAATCTCGCGCTTTTCCACCACGGCGCCGGAACGCCAGCCCTTGCCGTCGACCACCTGCTCGTTGGCCAGCACGGTCTGGTCGACCGGGTCCCAGTTCACCACCGCGTTCTTGCGGTAGGCCATGCCCTTCTTCAGCAGCCGGGTGAACATCAGCTGTTCCCAGCGGTAATAGTCCGGGCGGCAGGTGGCGAACTCGCGGCTCCAGTCGATCGCGTAACCCAGCGATTTGAGCTGCTCGCGCATGTGCTCGATGTTGGCGTAGGTCCACTTGGCCGGGGCCGTGTGGTTCTTGATCGCCGCGTTCTCCGCCGGCAGCCCGAACGCGTCCCAACCCATCGGCTGCAACACGTTCTTGCCGTTCATGCGCTGGTAACGGCTGATCACGTCGCCGATGGTGTAGTTGCGCACATGCCCCATGTGCAGCGCACCCGAGGGGTACGGCAGCATCGACAGGCAATAGAATTTCGGCCGGTCGGAGTCCTCGGTCACCTCGTACGCGCGCCGCTTCGTCCAGTACGCTTGCGCGGCTGCTTCCACCTCCTGCGGGCGGTAGGCGGATTCATCGGACTCGGGGATGGTCGGGACTTGATTTTCCAGCATGATTCCGTGGCCATGATGCGGTTGGCACCGCGCAATGCAAGAGCGCGGCAGTGAACGGGCCAGACTAGCCCAGCGCGGGCTGTCCGCCAAGCTGTGGGCGCCCCGACGGCGGCGCTCAACCGCCGGGGCAGCTGGCGTCGTGTCCGGAAGCAAGTGCGCGGCCCACGGTCGCGATCTGCGCCGCCAGCTCGCCCAGCGCCCGCTGATGGCCCTGCACCAAGGCATCGTAACCAGGTCCGACCGATTCGCGGATGCGACTGTTGCAGGCCAGCGACTGGTGCTGTCCGTCATGCTCCAGTCGCACGCTCCAGACTCCTGCGATCAGTGCGTAGCTGGCTGGCTGGGAATCGAAACGTCGCAAATCGAGACGGACCTGCAGCACGGGCTTGCTGACCGGGGACATGCCACCAACGTCCCGACCGGGCAGTTCCCGCGCCAGGTCTGCCGCCAGCGCACCGCGCACCTCCTCCGCCAGCGGCGCGATCCAGCGTTCGCCGTCGAGCAAAGCCACGCTCTGCCCACCTTCGCGCACCACCAGCTGGGGTTGATCGACCTGCGCGGGCACGCTCACGGGCAAAACCTCGAACGCCAGTGCCGCCGTCGAGTTCGGTGATCCGACCACCGCCGAAGGCAGCAAGGTGTAGTAGTGCATGGGCGCCGAAGCGCAGGCGGCCAGCAAGACGGTGGCGGCGGCGAGCAGCAACGGTGGCGTGTGACGGTTCATGGCTTGCTCCCGGCGTTGGGCTGGCTCGGCGGCGGCTGCACAGCCGGTGCAGGATCGGCGCGGCGTCCGCGCAGCAAGGCCTCCGGATGACCGCTGAGATAGTCGGCGAGCGCGCGCAAGGACCGCGCCATGCGCTGCACCTGCTCCAACGTGGCGCCGAGGTTGCGCTGCAGTGGCGAAGCACCCGAAAGCGCGTCGTTTGCCCTGCCCAGGGTTTTTTGCACGCCGTGCAAGGTGTCCCTGACCGCTGGCAGGGTCTGTCCATTGACCTGCTTCAAGGTGGCGTTGAACCCGACCAGGGTCTCATCCAGGTGCTTGCCGATGCTGTCGAAGGGCACCTTGTTGATCTTGTCCACGATGTCGGCCAACTGTTCCTGCAGCTTGTCGAAACTGCCTGGGGCGGTCGGTATGGTCAGCGGCGTGGCGTTCGGGTCGAACGACACCTGCGCGGCATGCGGCACGAAGTCCAGCGCCACGTACAATTGCCCGGTGAGCAGGTTGCCGGTGCGTGCCTGCGCACGCAGGCCGTGCGCAATCAGCCGACCCATCATGCGCGAAAGCTCCGCACTTTCGCCACGTGCCTTGGCCAGGGCCTCGAGTTTCTCGTAGGCGGTGCCCAGTCGCTGCGGGTAAATCAGGGCACCGACCACTACCGGGAACTTCTGGGTCTTCTCGTCGTAGTCCAGTCGTACCGAGACCACCTTGCCGATATTGATGCCGAGGAACTCCACTGGCGCATCCACCGCGAGCCCGCGCACCGATTGATCAAAACGCATGCGGATGTAATGCGGCTCACCATCGGGCGGAGCCATCGCGGTATCGCGATCACCAAACAACTTGAAACTGGTGTCTTCCGGTGCCGACGTGCTGTCGTGCGGCCCCGGCGGATCCTGGAACGCCACGCCGCCGGCGAGCACGGACGCCAGCGATTGTGTATTGAGCTTCAACCCATTCGCACCGACCGACAGATCCACGCCGCTGGCATTCCAGAAACGACTGGACCTGGTCACGAAGCGGTCGTTCGGTCCGTCGATGAAGATGTGCAGCGAAACGCCCTGGCCATTCGTGTCCAGCGCGTAAGAAGCCACGCGACCGACCTGGATGCGCCGGTAGTAGACCGGGGAGCCCACATCCAGCGAGCCGAGGTCCTCGCTGTGCAACACGAAGCTGCGCCCCAGTGCGCCGTGGGTGACGGCAGGGGGGGCCTCCAAGCCGGTGAACTCGGTCTGGGGATCGTTCGACTCGCCGACATCGGCACCGATGAAGGCGCCGGAAAACAACGTATCGATGCCGGACACGCCGCCCAAGCCGATGCGCGGACGCACCACCCAGTAGCGCGTCCCCTCGGTGGCAAAGCCTTTCGCGCTCTTGTCCAGCGCCATCTCCACCAGCACATGGCTGCGGTCGGCGCTGAGCGTGATCTTCTTGACCCGCCCGATCACCACGTTTTTGTACTTCACAGGCGTCTTGCCGGCGTCCATTCCTTCGGCGCTCTGGAAACTGACGGTGATCTCCGGGCCAGCCTGCAGCCAGCTGTGGATGACCAGGGAAAGGCCCACCAGCGCCGCCAACACCGGCACCAGCCAGATCAGCGAGCCCCTGAACCGGTGCCGTTCCACCACCGGCCGCGGCAACTCGTCGGGCGGCTGCCGGCTTTGTTCGACGGTGCTGTCTTCAGTCATCGGTGTTCCTGCCATCCCAGATCAATCGCGGGTCGAAGCTTATCGAGGCCAGCATGGTAAGCACCACGGTAAGTCCGAAAAAAATCACACCAGGCAACGGCTCGACCCGGCTCAACACGCTGAAGCGCACCAGCGCCGTCAACAACGCCACCACGAACACGTCCAGCATCGACCAGTAGCCGATCAACTCGACCAGACGGTACAACTTTGCACGCTGCGATCGCGCCCAGTCACTGCCTCGCTGGCTGGTGATCAGGAGCGTGCCCAGTGCGAGGAACTTCAACATCGGCACCAGGATGCTGGCGGTGAACACGATCACCGCCAGACCGGGCGAGCCTTTCACCCACAGCTCGACCACGCCGCTGATGATGGTGTTGTCGTCGATATCGCCTGGACTGGCGGTGCGCATGATCGGCAGCACATTCGCTGGAATGTACAGCAGGAAGCCGGCGATCAGCAGCGCCCAGGTGCGCGCATAGCTGTTCGTCTTGCGCCGACGCAAGAACGAGCCGCAGCGCGGGCACGCCATTGCATCATCCACGCCATCACCGTCCAGGTGCGCATCGCCAGCCACGGTGCGGCAAACCAGGCCGCACACCCGGCATCCGATCACGCCCAGATCAATGGCGCGCGGCAGCGCATTCATGTCGCGGGCTCCGGCGTCTGCTCCCACAGCTGGCGCATGTCCACGCCGGAGAAAATGGTGATCAGCAGGGTCAACGCACCGTAGGCATAGATGCCCGGATCGGCGATCACCTCGAAAAACTGGTGGGCCTTGACGATGGCCACCAAGGCGCCGAGCACGAACACCTCGCTCATCGTCCAGGGCCCGATCCGGTGCAAGGCCACCATCAGCGGCGCAAAACCCGGCGCACGCCGGCCGACCCGGGCAAACCACAGCAGCCAGCCCATCACCAGCATCTTGGCCATCGGGAAAAAGAACAGCGTGGCGGCAGCCAGCACCGAGACCACCTGGGCATCCTGCTGCCACATGATGACGATCATGCCCCACAGTGTGGTGGCGTTGAACTGGCCGTTCAGACCCAGCGTGAAGATCGGCCACACGTTCGCCTGCACGAACACGATCATCGCCGTAAGGATCAAGGCCAGCAGCGAGTTGATGGAGAGCCGGCGGTGGCGATCCAGCTCCGCGCCGCAGCGCGCGCAACGCGCCACTTCGCCACGCTGGAGCAGGCGCCGCGCGTACACCGTGTCGCAATCCTCGCAGATCAGCAGCGCCTGGGAGGAGCGCGTTTGCATGTCGCGGGTGGCTTGCTCGAGGGGGACCATCTGCGGATTCTCGCAAATCCATCGTGAACGCGCTGGACCGCGTGCAACTGACCAGCTTGATATGCTGGGAGCCGCCCCGATCTGAAAGCGCGTAGCCTCGCCAACCGGAGTTCTCCGTGACCGAAACCACCCACGCCTCGCGCGCCTTTGACATCGACCAGCAAACGTTTGAAACCGACGTGCTGCAGGCGTCGACCGAGACCCCGATCCTGGTGGACTTCTGGGCGACCTGGTGTGAACCATGCAAATCGCTGGGGCCGCTGCTGGAAAAGCTCGCCACCGAGTTCCATGGCGCCTTCCGGTTGGGCAAGGTCGATGTCGACACCCAGCAGGAACTGGCGGCCATGTTCGGCATCAAGAGCATTCCCACCGTGATGCTGGTGAAGGATGGCCAGGTGATTGACGGTTTTGCTGGCGCGCTGCCGGAAGGTCAGTTGCGTGAATTCCTGACCCGGCATGTGCAGCCACTGGATGGCGAGCCGGCCGAGGTCGACGGCCAGGAAACCCCGGCAGAAACACCCGAGGCAGCGATCAACCGCCTGCAACAAGCCATCGCGACCGAACCGGCCAAGGCCGAACTCAAGCTGGAACTGGCGCTGGCCTTGATGCGCGCTGGCCAGAGCGATGCCGCCCAGGCCCAACTGGATGCGCTGCCCGCAAACCTGGCCACGGATGCGCGGGCGCAACGCCTGCGCAGCGAGCTGGATCTGGCACACGCGGTCAAGGAAGCGCCGGAGGCAGCGGCATTGCGGCAACGCATCCACGCCGACCCCGAGGATTGGACGGCGCGCGACCAGTTGGGCGTTCGCCTGCTGCTGGAAGGTGATCCCGAAGGCGGCCTGGAGCAATTCCTCACGATCCTGCAGAAGGCCCGCGACTGGAACGACGGCCAGGCCAGGAAGCGCCTGCTGGCTGCGTTCGCCACGCTGGACGATGGCGAGCTGGTGGGTCGGTATCGGCGAAGGATGGCGTCGATGTTGTTTTGATCGCTTCGAACGCTCGAACTCCTCTGTAGGAGCGCACCCTGTGCGCGATGCTCTTCCCGCCAGATGACGAGAAGCGTCGCGCACAAGGTGCGCTCCGGCGCGTTCATGCAATCCGTACCATTGCGTATGTTCGGGTAGGATTGCGCCTTCCCACCGGACGATCCTCGGCATGCGCGCATCCACCTTCCGCCACCTGCTCAATCTATGGCCCCCGTTTCTGATCAATGCTATTCGGGTGCAGTCGCTCAGCGACGACTACGCCCAGGCGAACGTGGTGTTGCGGCTGCGACCGTGGAACCGCAATTACGTGAAGAGCCAGTTCGGCGGCAACCTGTTCGCAATGGTTGACCCGTTCTGGATGCTGCTGGTGATGCACCAGCTGGGCAGCGATTACTACGTGTGGGACAAGGCTGGCGCCATTGATTTTGTGGCGCCGGGCTACGAAGACGTTTACGCGCACTTCAAGCTGGAGCCGGCTGTGGTCGAGGAGCTGCGCGCGGCAGCGACAGGCGGCGGGAAAGTGCTGCGCTGGTTCGAGACCGAGGTGACCACCGCCTCTGGAAAGGTCATCGCGGTGGTGCGCAAGCAGGTCTATGTCCGGTTGAAGCCGCGGGCGCGCTGAACGACCCACCATCCCACAGCACCGCACGCATCCGTTCATTGCACGATTGCGTGGCAAAGCGCAAGACGGTATCTACCGACACCTGTCTCACTCCTGCTCGAACCGCGCAATCTCGTCCACTGCAGCCTGGGCTCGGCGAATGCTGCCGCCGGCATTGCTGTCATCAAGCTTGCGCCCGAATGCCGCGCGCTGCGGCCGGTGTGCCCATCGGTGGAACCACCACGTGGCAAGCAGGCCCGCCGCGCCGATCCCCAGCTGGATCCAGATCACCGAGGGTGCGCGGACCATGATCGCGCCGCGCGTAAGCACCACCAGCAGTGGCGCGGTCAGAAACCACCACGGCAAACCCACGACGAGGGCTCCGCCGACGGAATAAGTCTTCCTGAGCTTCAGCAGTTGTCGCTGAATCGTCAGCACCGGTGCCGCGTAGTCAAGGTGCGCGACCTGCCCCTGCACCACTGCACCGACGATGATCAGCCCCACGCAATAGGCGTGCATCACCACGCCGGCGATCAGCACGGCAGGATCGCGCCAGTGGGCGATCCAGATCGGCGCCAGCACCAGCAGGCCGAGCACGCCGATCAGCATCTGGATCGCCTGTCCCCGCACCAGTGGCCGCAGCCCGCGCTGCAGCTTGTCCATGCGGCCATCGCGAAACAGCTGCAGGTTCAGCGCGTGCTGCTGCTCCAGCCGCCGATCCAGACCCTGCCAGGCCAGTTTCATTTCGTCGAGTTCCATGGTCATCCTCCGGTAGTTTCCGCGGCCGTCATCTGCCCACGGAGTTTCTGTTTGATGCGACTGATCTTGGTCGCCACATTGGTTTCACTGATGCCGAGGATCTCGGCCATCTCGGTGTAATTGCGGTCCTCCAGGTACAGCAGGATCAGCGCGCGGTTGAGCGGATCGAGTTCGCCGATGAAGGCATACAGCGCCGTCAGGCGTTCGTCCTCCTCGTGGATCGGCTCACCACCATCTATCGTTTCCAGATGATGCGGTTGCAGCGGTTCGAACGGTTCGGCCTGTGACCAACGCCGCCTCGCCTGCGAGATCGCGACATTCAGTGCAACCCGGTACATCCAGGTCGTGAATTTCGCCCGCTGCTCGTCATAGCGTCCGAACGAGCGCCACAACTGCACGCTGATCTCCTGCACCAGGTCTTCGCGATCGGCCGCCGTGCGGCTGTACAGCCCCGCCACCTTGAACACGACGCCACGATGCTCGCGCAGCAGAGCTTCAAAACGTTGCTGGTGTTGCCTGGCCGTCATCGGGTCGATTTCTCCAAGGTTCCACGCATGATTCGCAGCCCCGCGAAGAAAATCACACCCGGACGGAATGCGCTTGAATCAGGCCACAGTGATCACGTCACTTCAGCGGCCCCGCAGTCGAGTCGATGGACCCACAATGCCCGGCGCCGCCACTGCCCCCGAACACGGGCTCGGGACCGCGCTCGCCAGCTTCCAGCCAGGCGATCCTGGCGCGCAGATACTTTTTCATCATGCGGATGCGCCCGGCCTTCTCCGCGATCGCCTACAGCTGCGCGTGCATCACGGCGAGCTTGCGCGTTGCATCCATCGCGCCGCCCGCGTACTCGCGATCGAGCGCAGCGATCTGCTTGAGCGTGAAGCCCAGCTGCTGCCCGACGCGAATCAGCGCCGCGCGCTCGACGTCGGACGAACCGAACTGCTGATAGCGATTGCTGCCATGGGCGCCCACGCCGGGCGTGATCAGTCCAAGCTTGACGTAGAGCCGCACCGCATCGCGGGTCAATGATGCCTGGCGGCAGAACTCGGCGATCAGCATGACGCACCTCTTGACTGGAGCCTTCAGGCCCTGGTCTAGACTGCCCGCAACCAAGCTCCGAGGAACTCCGACATGGCCAGCAAGATTGTTCTCATCACCGGCGCATCCTCCGGTATCGGCGAGGCGACCGCGCACCGATTGCTCGCCGAAGGCCACGTCGTCTATGCCGCTGCAAGGCGGCTGGAACGCATGCGCGGACTGGCCGCTGCAGGTGCGCGACTGCTTTCGCTCGATCTCACCGAGGACGCCTCCATCGTCGCCGCGGTCGCAGCCCTCCAGCACGCGGAGGGACGCCTCGACGTGCTGGTCAACAATGCCGGCTACGGTTCCTACGGCGCGCTGGAAGACGTGCCGCTGGGAGAAGGTCGAAGGCAGTTCGAGGTCAACTTGTTCGGCCTGGCCCGCCTGATCCAGCTGACCACGCCGATGATGCGCGCGCAGGGCAGCGGCACGATCGTCAACATCACCTCGATTGGCGGAAAGATGCACGAGCCGCTGGGCAGTTGGTACCACGCTACCAAGTTCGCAGTGGAAGGCCTCAGCGACTGTCTGCGGATGGAGCTGGCGCCGTTCGGTATCCAGGTGGTGGTCATCGAACCGGGAGCGATCCGCACTGAATGGAGCAGCATCGCGCAGAACAGCCTGCTGCAGTATTCCGGCCACACCGCGTATGCCACGCAGGCCGCCGCGCACGCACGCATGCTTGCCGCGAGCGACACCTCGAAGATGACTTCGGCGCCCGATGTGGTCGCCCGAACGATCGTCCGCGCCCTGCGCGCCCGCCGCCCGCGTACCCGTTACGCCACCCAGGGCGGCGCCCGCACCGTCCTGTTCCTGCGCTGGATACTCGGCGATCGGGCGTTCGACGCGGTGATGCGGATGGCGGAGAAAGAGCTGGGCTGACGGAGTACCCGAACTATGGTCAGGGTGCGTCCACCTGCGGATGGCGCTCCATCTGGCGCACTTCGCACTCGATTTCCCAACTTGTTCCGTGCACATCCAGAAAACGCCGGGTAACCTCCAGCGCCTCGTCCATCGAGCCCACCTCGAGGATTGCGTAGCCGCCGATCACTTCCTTGGTTTCGGTGAACGGACCGTCGACCTGGCTGGTCCTGCCGTGGGAGAGCCGGACGCGCTTGCCCTCCGAGGTCGGCCTGAGGCCCGCGGTATCGATCAGAATGCCCGCGCTCATCATCTCCTCCATCAACTTGCCCATGTCGGTCATCAGCCGTTCGTCCGGCTTCTGGGCGCTGTTTTCATTGATCCGGATCATGGAAAGGAATTGCATGAATTTACCTCGATGGGTGAGTTGACCGGCATTGATCGGCAGCGATTTGCCGACCTGTTCCGGGGGGTTACCCACGCGACGAACGGGAAGGACCGGGATCGACAGCTGCGCCTAAAAATCGAAGTGACCTGAATGGAAGAAGAGTGACGTTCCGCTTGCCGTGGCACGCCACGGTGCCGGATGAATCTGAGCGACAATTTGAAGATTCATTCCCGTTTGCATCGGCGGCGTGAAAGGCAGGTTCTTGGGCAGATTCACAGGGTCAGCCGTAATCGATCCGGAGCTGTTCCCTCCGCCTCCCCAGTGCCTGCCCAACTGATGACCTGCACAAATGCGCCGCCGTTCTGGCAAAGTGCGTCGATCGTTGCCAAGCCATCAGGGGAAACATGGTCATGCCTGCCTGTCGTCGAATCCCGCTGACCGCCCTGCTGGCATTGGCCAGCTTCTGTGCCGTCGCTGCCACCGACCCCAACGGATCGATCACCTACGCACGCGATCCGGCCCAACCGGTCGACCAGGCCTACACGGCTCAGATCCTCAAAGACACGACAGATGCGTCGTTCAACTCGCCGTTGACCGACTACCTGCCCGCCTCGGCCACGGTACCCACACCGCAGAAGGTGCTGGGCCATATCGCCGGGGCGCCGAATTACCTTCCCTACTCGACTGATGTCTACCGCTATTTTCGCGCGCTGGCGGCGGCCAGCCCCCGCGTGAAGGTGTTCACGATCGGCAAGACCGAGGAAGGCCGCGAGATGGTCGCGGTGGCGGTTGCCGATGAAAGCCTGCTGGCTGACCTCGATGCCAACAAGGCGCGCCTGGCCAAGCTGGGCGATCCGCGCAGCATCGGCATGGACGACGCCA
>JBDTEG010000123.1:0-8238 GCA_039922695.1 Rhodanobacter sp.
CCAGTGCAACCCACAGGAAGGTCAGCGAGGCCGAGATCAGCGAAAAGCTGCCGGTCATTACCGCCGCTACGGCGAAGCGGAAACAGACCAGACCGGTCGCATCATTGAGCAGCGACTCACCCTCGAGAATGTGCATCAGCCGTTTCGGGATTGGCACCCGGCTGGCGATCGACGACACCGCCACCGGGTCGGTCGGCGACACGATCGCGGCCAGCGCGAATGCCACCCCCGTGGGCATCGCCGGGATCAGCCAGTGGATCAGGAAGCCGGCGCCGACCACGGTGAAGACCACCAGTCCCAGAGCCAGCGCCAGGATGGCGGCGCGGTCGTGGCGCAAACGGTCCTTCGGGATACGCCAGCCGTCGAGGAACAGCAGCGGCGGCAGGAACAGCAGGAAGAAGATATCCGGGTCCAGCGCCACGCCATGCTTGAACACGCCGGATATCACCGCGCCCAGGGCGATCTGGACCAGCGGCAGCGGCAACGAAAACGGCAGCATGCGCACCAGGTAGCCGCTGCCCACCACGGCCAGCAGCATTGCCAACGCTACCTCGATTGAATTCATGCTGCTCTGGCGCAGGGAGGATCGAAGGGTTCCAGGCAGCCGGAGCCATCGACAAATGGCCGCCTCGTCGACAGAATACCGCGGTGGCGGAGGCACGGCGCTGGCCGGGGCCGTGGTGATCGGCATACCATCCACCTCTCGTCGACGCCACCGCCGCGGAGCCTGCGTGCAGCCGATCATTTCCGTCCAGCAACTCAGCAAGACCTATGCATCCGGCTTCCAGGCCCTGAAGCCGATTGACCTGGAGATACGCAAGGGCGAAATCTTCGCGTTGCTCGGCCCGAACGGCGCCGGCAAGACCACCCTGATCAGCATTGTCTGCGGCATCGTCAATCCGAGCGGAGGCAAGGTGATCGCTGACGGCCATGATGTGGTGCGCGACTACCGGGCCGCACGCATGAAAATCGGTCTGGTACCACAGGAGCTGACCACCGATTCGTTCGAGACGGTGTGGAACACCGTGAGTTTCAGCCGCGGCCTGTTCGGTCGATCCGCCAATCCGGAGCATATCGAAAAGGTATTGAAGGACCTTTCGCTGTGGGACAAGAAGGACAACAAGCTGATCACCTTGTCCGGCGGCATGAAACGCAGGGTGATGATTGCCAAGGCTCTTTCGCACGAGCCGCAGATTCTGTTCCTGGACGAGCCCACCGCCGGCGTTGACGTGGAGCTGCGTCGAGACATGTGGGAAATGGTGCGGGGGCTGCGCGCCAGGGGCGTCACCATCATCCTCACCACGCATTACATCGACGAGGCCGAGGAGATGGCCGATCGCATCGGCGTGATCAACAAGGGTGAGCTGATCCTGGTCGAGGACAAGACCGAGCTGATGAACAAACTGGGTCGCAAACAGCTGACCCTGCAATTGCAGAATCCGCTGCAGACGATCCCGGCTGCGCTCGACGGCTATGCGCTGGAACTGTCCGACGATGGCCAGCAGCTGGTCTACAGCTTTGACACGAAGGACGAGCACAGCGGCATTGACGTATTGCTGCGGCGGCTGGGCGAGGTCGGCATCGACTTCAAGGATCTCCAGACCAGCCAGAGCTCGCTGGAGGACATCTTCGTCGACCTGGTCACGGAGCGCGCATGAACATCCACGGCATCCGGGCGATTTATGGTTTCGAGATGGCGCGCACGCGGCGCACCCTGCTGCAGAGCATCGTCTCGCCCGTGATCTCAACCTCACTGTATTTCGTGGTTTTCGGCGCGGCGATCGGCTCGCACATGAACGGCATCGACGGGGTCAGCTACGGCGCCTTCATCGTGCCGGGGCTGGTCATGCTGTCGCTGCTGACGCAGAGCATCTCCAACGCCTCGTTCGGCATCTATTTTCCGAAATTCGTGGGTACGATCTACGAGATCCTGTCGGCGCCGGTGTCGCCATTCGAAATCGTCGCCGGTTACGTCGGCGCGGCAGCAAGCAAATCGATCATTCTGGGCGCGATCATCCTGGTCACGGCCCGGCTGTTCGTCGTCTTCGATATCGCGCACCCGTTGTGGATGGTTGCGTTTCTGGTGCTTACCGCAGTGACCTTCAGCCTGTTCGGTTTCATCATCGGCATCTGGGCGGACAACTTCGAGAAGTTGCAACTGGTGCCGCTGCTGATCGTGACCCCGCTGACCTTCCTCGGCGGCAGCTTCTATTCGATCCACATGCTGCCGCCGTTGTGGCAGAAGGTCACGCTGTTCAATCCGGTTGTGTACCTGATCAGCGGGTTTCGCTGGAGCTTCTACGGCGTCTCTGACGTCAGCGTGAGCGTCAGCCTGGGCATGACCCTGGTGTTTCTGGGCATCTGCCTCGGACTGGTGTGGTGGATCTTCCACAGCGGCTATCGCCTGAAGGCCTGAAAGCCTGGTACCGTCTCCCGGCTCTTCTGAATCGAGAAGCCAGTGCAAGGTCTTGTGTCACCACCGAGAGTGCGTCGACCTTGGCACGGCGCGTCCTACTGGACAGTTGTGGGTACACCGTTGGCCATCACCTGGCCGCGCCGGTAGCTGAGCAGGCGCCCGCGGAATGGCGCAATGTCATCTTCGTTGAAGCGGCTGCGCAGTTCGATGACGGTAAAACCCTGGTTGGTCAGCGCGCGCGTGAACGGGGCGCTGTTGCCGCGACCGGGGTCGGTGATCAGCACTTCGGCGTCGGGCAGCGCGTGTCGCTGCACCATCGTCGCCAGCAGGCTCGCGTGTCCGCTTTCATAGAGGATGTCGCTGCCGATGATCAGGTCAAAGCGACCCAGCGTGGTGTCGGGCACTTCCCAGCGCAGATCGCGATAGGTGATGGCAGGCAAATGATTTTGTGCGGCGTTGTGGCGCAGGAACAAGGCGGCCAGCGGGTGGTGGTCGCTGGAGGTGATGTCAGCTCGACGCTGCTGCAGGACCAGGCTGGACAGTCCAAGTCCGCAGCCGAGTTCCAGGATGCGCTTGCCGGTGATGTCGTGACTGGACATCGCTTCGGCCAGCACGCGGCCGGCTGGCCAGACCTGCCCGAACATGCTCCACTGCGCGGATGAGATACCGATGCCTTCGGCGAGTAGCAGTGGGTCGGCGAATTGCTGCAGGTCGCTCAACGCGCGGATGCGGAAATCCCGCTTGCCGAGGCGCAGCACGAGTTCGCGAGTTTGATAGCCTGGCATGAGCGCTCCCTCGGTGGACATGCCGCCGACGGGCGAGTCGGCGGATCGTGCATGACTGGAAGCATGGCGTGGCGCGCCGCTGAGTCGCTCAGGGAAGCGAGCGTCCTCACATCTTATACGCCAGCGTGCGAACCAGGCGTCCCGACAGTTCAGGTTGAAAGCTCCGGCGGCTGGATGAACGTTTCATGCTCGAGCAAGTCAAAACGGGTATCGCGGCGCAACGGCGGGGAAGATGATGGGCAGGCAGGCGTCAATGGGCAGCTGGATTGCCGCGGTGGTCGTGGTATTGGCGGTGGTCGGCGGGGGTGCGTTTCTGGCGTACAAGATCATGCACGCGGACCAGACGACACCCCTTGCGCCGGCCACCGCGGCACCTGCGGCGACAAGCAGCGCGATCATACCGATACAGCATCCGATCACGCAGGTGCAGGCCACGCCGGCCAGCGCCTCCACGGCGGCGTTGCCCGCGCTGGATGAGAGCGACGCCGACGTGACTGCTGCGTTGGAGCGATTGGCGGCCAACAGCGAGTTGTCCTCGCTGTTGGTGCGGCCGCAGGTGATCGCGCGGATCGTGGCCAGCATCGATGCCATGCCCGGCCGCAGCCTTGGCGGCTTCATGTTGCCGGCGCGTACGCCCAAGGGTGAGTTCGTCACGCGCGATGTCGACGGCAACACGGTCCTTGGCGAGGACAATGCCGCGCGCTATGTGCCATACATGCAGGTCATCGAACAAGTCGACCCACAGGCGCTGGTCAGTTGGTACGTGCACGCCTATCCGCTGTTCCAGCAGGCATACCGGCAGCTCGGCTATCCGAAGGGCTATTTCAATGATCGCCTGATTGCGGTGATCGACAATCTGCTGGCCGCGCCGCAGCCGGACCAGGCGCCGGCGCTGCAGCGCTCGAACAAGGGCTATTACGTCTACGCGGACCCCGCCGTGGAAGCGCTCTCGTCCGGCCAGCGCTTGCTGCTGCGCACGGGGTCGGCCAACGAGGCGAAAATCAAGGCCAAGCTGCGTGCCATTCGCAGCCTGTTGATCGGTCAGCACCTGCAGCCGCCGGTGCCGGCCACGGCGTCACGCCCGGCGAACGCCCGCGCTCACCGAGCCCGGCGTCACGGATCAACCTCACGGTAGGGCGAGCCGTCCTTGTGCGCGTAGACGCCGGCGGCGCTGTCCCAGTGCAGGTCGATGTCGGGATAATGGCAGCGGTCGCGCTCGCTGCGGCTTCCGATCTCCAGATAGACGGCCATCTGTGTGCCGCGATTGACCAGGTGGTGGGCATCGGCGCGATTCTTCGGGAATGCCGCACACTCATGGGCAACCAGCGGTTGTTCGCCGGCGTTGCTCACCAACACCAGTTCGCCGGACAGCACATAGACGAATTCATCCTCGTCGGAATGCCAGTGCCGTTGGCTCGACCAGGCACCGGGCGGAAGCCGGGTGAGGTTGACGCCAAAGTCGGTGAGGCCGCCGGCATCACCCAGCGCCTGCTTGAGGCGCGCACCTGCGGCTGCTGCAAAGGGCGCGGGATATCCCGAACCCTTGCGCTCAGGCACCTTGGAAACCTCGATCGTGGGCATGCGCTTTTCCTCGCTCTGGCAGTGCCTTATTGTGCGGCCGCGTGAGGGTTCAATGCATGCCCGCTGGATTTACCAGTTTCTGCGGGCCGGACCGGCTACAGTTGAGCCAACGTCGTGAATGGTGGAGGTCGAAATCATGAAGCGTGGCAGCTGGCTGCTCGGGGTGATGCTCTGCTGCATGGTGCCGTTGCTGGCCGTGCACGCCGATACGTCGACTGCGGGCGCACAGGCAGCGAGTTCCACGATGGTCGCGCGGATCATCCTGGATGGTCCGATCGGGCCGGCCGCCGCCGAGTACTTCGACGATGCTTCGCAACGCGCGGTGGCCGCTGGGTCCGCGGCGATCGTGCTGCAGCTGGATACGCCGGGAGGCTTGTCCGAATCGATGCGCCAGATCATTTCGCGCATGTTGGCGTGCCCGATTCCCGTGCTGGTGTACGTGGCGCCGGGCGGCGCACGCGCCGCTTCTGCAGGCACCTACATCCTCTACGCCGGACAGATCGCCGCGATGGCCCCTGCGACCCATCTGGGCGCCGCCACGCCGGTCTCGCTCGGCGGCTCCACGCCGATGCCTTCGCCCAAGGCGGACGAATCGCCGGCCAAGGCTGGTTCAAGTGCGCCGGCGAAGCCGGACAAGTCTGACGACGGTGCCGAATCGCACAAGGTGCTGAATGATGCGATCGCCTATATCCGTTCGCTGGCGCAGTTGCGCGGGCGCAACGCGGAATGGGCCGAGCAGGCGGTGCGCGGTGCGGCCACGCTGACCGCCAACGAGGCGGCACAGCAGCATGTGATCGACTTCGTCGCAAACGACATGACCGACCTGCTGGCCAAGTCGGACGGGCGCAAGGTGCAGGTGGGCGATCGCAGTGTCACCTTGCAACTCAAGGGCGCGACGGTGCGGGACTACGCATCGGGCGCACGCACGCGCTTCCTGGCGATCATTACCAATCCGACGATCGCCTATCTGCTGTTGCTCGGCGGCATCCTTGGCCTGGGTCTGGAAGCCCTGCATCCCGGCGCAATGTTGCCGGGCATCGTGGGCGCGATCTGTCTGTTGGTCGGGCTCTATGCGCTGCAACTCCTGCCGGTCAATTACGCCGGGCTGGCACTGATGGCGCTGGGCATCGGTCTGCTGGTGGCCGAGGCGGTCAACCCCACGGTGGGCGCACTGGGGGTCGGCGGCCTGGTGTCGTTCGTGATCGGCTCGGTGATGTTGATGAAAACAGGCGTGCCTGGTTATTCGGTCAATCTGGGCGTGATCGCCGGCATCGCGGTGGGCTTTGCGGCACTGCTGGGCATGGTCGTGTGGATGGTGTTCCACGCGCGCCGGGCCCGTCCATTCACCGGTGATGGGGCGATCGTTGCCGATACGGGCCCGTTGCTGGAGGCGACTGATGCGAATGGTGAAAGCTGGATGATGCTGCATGGCGAGCGCTGGCGCGTGCGCAGCGCGATGGTGCTACCTGCCGGTGCCCCGGTGCGCGTGATGTCGCGCCACGGATTGTTGCTGCGGGTTGAGCCGGTACAAGCCAATGCGGCCGTCTGATGGGAACGAGCGTCAAACAACGCCCATGAGACACAAGGGGCAGGGATGGCCCGTCGCAGATCAGGTGGCGCAAGTGCCTGATGCAAACACAGTCGGGTGCGGACAGATGCCGGATTCGATGTTCTGAAAGGGCTGCAAGTCCTTCTTCAACAACTTGTCACGATGGAGATAACCATGTTCGGATTTGTTGGTGTACTGATCATTCTTGGTGCGTTGCTGCTGTTCTCCGCGATCAAGATCCTGCCGGAGTACCAGCGCGGCGTCGTGCTCACCCTGGGTCGCTACACCAGCACCAAGGGGCCTGGCCTGGTGCTGCTGATCCCGATAATACAGAGCATGATTCGGGTAGACCTGCGCGTCACCGTGATGGACGTGCCGCCGCAGGACGTGATCTCGCGCGACAACGTATCGGTGCGGGTAAACGCGGTGGTCTATTTCCGCGTCGTCGATCCGGACAAGTCGGTGCTGGAGGTGGAGAACTTCCTGCAAGCTACCAGCCAGTTGGCGCAGACGCGCCTGCGCTCGGTGCTGGGTCAGCATGAACTGGATGAAATCCTGTCGCAGCGCGACTCGATCAACCACACCTTGCAAACCACCCTGGACGAGGCCACCGATCCGTGGGGCATCAAGATCGCCAACGTCGAGATCAAGGACGTCGATCTGAATGACACCATGGTGCGTGCGATTGCCCGTCAGGCAGAGGCCGAGCGCGAGCGCCGGGCCAAGGTGATTCACGCCGAGGGCGAGATGCAGGCTGCCGAAAAGCTGCGTGACGCCGCCGCGATGCTGTCGCAACAGCCGCAGGCGCTGCAGCTGCGCTATCTGCAGACGCTGGCGGACATGTCGACCAACGGCAAGTCCTCGACCATCGTGTTTCCGCTGCCGCTGGATCTGATCAAGCCGCTGCTCGATGTGTTGCCGTCGAAGGCCAAGCTCGGCGATTCCTGAGCGGTCGGCCGCATGGACAGCCGTGCATGCGCCAGTGACAAAGGTGACTGATGACGCCAATGGAGAGCATGCGGATGCGCGCGATAAGTTCTGTGTTACTGGTTGCCTTGGGTCTGGCCATGTTGCCGCTGCATGCGGCGGTGACATCCGGATCGCAGGTCGGTCAAGTGACGCTGTCGCCGTCGATCAACGCGGCGGATTTCGCCCGTTTCGACAAGACGCTCGCTTCGGATGCGTTTGGCGGGCGCAAGCCCGGCACGGTCGGCGCACAGCGTACCATCGATTTCCTGGTGGCCGAATTCAAGCGCATGGGCTTGCAGCCGGGCAACCATGGCTCGTGGTTCCAGACGGTGCCAGCCGACAGCACCCTGCTCTTGAACAGGGACGTGAAACTGGAGGTGGTTGCCGGGGATCACCACGCCAGCTTCGCCAACCAGAACGACATGGTGGTGCAGACCCTGCAGTCGAAGGCACGTGTGGACTTGAAGCATTCGCCGATCGTCTTTCTCGGCTACGGCGTGGATGCACCGAACTGGCACTGGAACGACTACCGGGGCGTGGACGTGAAGGGCAAGACCGTGATCGTGCTGGTCAATGATTCTGGCTTTGCGACGAGTGACCCCAAGCTGTTCAACGGCCGCGCCATGACCTTTTACGGCCGTTGGACCTACAAGTACGCCGAGGCCGCAAGGCAGGGCGCCGCGGCTTGTTTCATCGTGCACACCAGCGACGAGGCGGCAGGTTATCCGTTCAGCGTGCTGCAGAACAGCAACAGTGGCCCGCAACTGAGCCTGCCACCGAGCGTCGATCCCGCACCGCGCCTGCCGGTGGCCGGCTGGCTCACCCACGCCGCGGCCACGCGTCTGTTCGCCGAAGCCGGCATGGATTTCGATCAGCTTGCCGCGATGGCTGCCAAGCCGGGCTTCCAGCCGGTGCCGCTGAAGGCGACCGCCTCCCTC